>CAMAUY010000022.1 GCA_945861565.1 Akkermansia muciniphila | reverse complement strand
AAAAGCGTTTGTTGCTCGTGCTCGGGTAGCGTAAAAGGCTCGGCCATGCCGGCAGTTAAATAAAGTCAGCGAGTTTTGTCCAGTTTTACATCGTCTTTTGTTTCACCTGCCTCCTTAAAGTCAAAATCTTGAAACTGCCCTGGGCGGCATCGGCCTGTTAGTGCCTGAGGTGCGAAAGGTCCGTGAAGCCGCGGCTCGTCGGTAGTAGCCGTCCGATCCGTGCCACCGTGGGGCCTTGCCAGTTCTCGGCTCCGCTGCGCAGTCCGGCCGTCAGCCATCCGCTGCGCCGTGATTGATACTGCATCACCGCCTGCCGTACCAAGCCGCGAGATGACCTCGCCGCCCGCCTTCCAAGGCGGGCGGTGGGTGTTTACCGTGGATGAATTCCCGGTGTTGCGTGAATCGAGCGTTTTACCGTGCGGGCGATTTCTTCGGGGAAAAAACTCTCCTGACCAGTTCGCCCCGATTTGCGACGGCCTAAGCGGTTACCGCGTGCGAGTTACTGACCCTTGCCCGAGGCGGGGATCTCGCACCAAGAGAGTATTGGACCGAGTGAACCAGGGGTGCTATGGATTTTCCCATGATCCCCCGTCCGCCCGCCGCTGGCCGAAAGAGCCTTGTGCCCCAGGCATTCACTCTGATCGAACTCCTGGTGGTCATCGCGATCATCGCGATCCTGGCCGGAATGTTGTTACCCGCCTTAGCAAAGGCCAAGGACAGGGCCACCCGCACCCAATGCGTCAACAACCACAAGCAAATGATGTTGACGCTGCAGATGTACGCAATGGATTACAACGATCGGTTCGCCTGGCCGAATTGGGCTTGGACTACGCCCGGGTGGCTTTTTGGAGCCGTTGGCAGCGCCGACAGGATACCAAAGCCGCAAAATTTCACGAACTCAGGAGATGCCTACACCAATGGCCTTTGGTGGCCTTATTTGAAGAGTCCGAGGTCGTACATTTGTGTCGCCGACAGGAAGGGTCCTTTTTTTACGAAACGATTTAACCAGCTATCCAGCTACAAGATGAACAGTTCGGCCTGTTCGCACGGGCAGCGGATTGGCATGAAGATCTCCCAAGCGTGGAGTCCCCAGTGCTGGATCTTGTGGGAACCGGATGATCCGGGTCCCAAGAACCCGATCGTTTGGTGGGACGCGTCGAGTTTTCCCGACAAGGGGGAAGGCATCGGCCGGGTGCACGGGTCCGGTGCGGTCGTTTCAGCCGTGGGCGGAAACGTGGAGTTCCTGGCGTTTAAGAAATTCAATACGGAACAGGCCGACCCGCTAAAGAATCTCCTGTGGTGGAGTCCCGACTCGCGGGACGGTCGGTGATCCGAAGGGCAGCGGGAAAACGCGGGCGACTAATCCGGTTTGATCTCATCAAAGCGTGATTCCGTGAAATCCAATTGGTAGATCATGCCTTCGAAGCCGACCGCGTAGATGTTCCCGGCTTCATCCGTGCCAAAGGACACGAGTCCCTGAGGAATGCTGCCGATCTGGCGGATCGATTTCAGGGCGCCGTTTTCCTGCGTCAGACCGAAGATTCGCTTGGATGTGTAATCGCCACATAGATACACGCCGTAAAATGAGGATTGTTTGTCACCGCGATAGACATAACCACCCGTGATCGAATTGCCGTATTTCCGCCGGTATGCGAATACGGGGGGAACGAAGTTCCGGCCCTCCTTGCGATACTGATTGGAGAACGGTTCAAATCCCTCGTAAACATTCCATCCGTAGTTTGCCCCGCGACGGACGATGTTCACCTCTTCCACCCGATCCTGCCCGACGTCTGCGAGCCAGAGATCGCCGGTCACACGATCAAAGCTAAATCGCCACGGTTCACGGAACCCGTAAGCCCAAATTTCCGGTTTCGCGTCGGTTCGTCCGCGAAACGGATTATCGGTGGGAATGGCGTAGCCTTTCCCATCGTCCGTGTGGTCCACGTCGATGCGCATCATTTTGCCAAGCAACAATTGCAGGTTCTGAGCATGGCCGTTGGGATCGTTATGCGGCCCGGTGTCGCCCATGCCAAAATAGAGGAAGCCGTCGGGACCGAATTGGAGGCATCCTCCGCCGTGGTCTTCGGCCACGCTCTGAATCTTCAACAACCGTCGCGGCGGACTTCCGGAGTCCTGCGTGAAATCCGGCGTAAACTGCTTTTCGATGATTATCGTGGCAACCGTGCCTTCCTCAAAAATCTGGTGCTTCACATAATACTTCCGGTTCTCGCGAAATTTCGGATGAAAGGTCAAACCGAGCAGTCCATTCGGACCCCGCTCGCAGAACACTTCCTCCGTGAGGTCGGCGAACACGGTTTTCTCCTCGCCGGTCACGGTTTTCCGTATCATCCAAATCATCCCCTCTTGATTCAGCACGAGAAAGAGATTGCGGAAGTCCGGCACCTGATAGAACGCGGTAAGTCCGGTTTGCGCTTTGGAATGAGGAACCCGAAGTTCCTGGGTAAAGAAGGGGCGCGCCGTGACGGGTCTTGCGAGCTGGGGAATGAGAAGGGGCATGCCGTGATTGCTGACGAGCGTGTTTTCCGGCTGCCGCAGCGTCGTCAGATACTCGGTGAGATCGGTGAATTCCTGGAGCGACAGACCCGCCTGCATTCCTTCCGGCATCAGGGAAACCGTGCTGCCGCGCTGCTGCTTGATGTCAGACTTGGCGACGCTCACCAACTTGCCGTCTGCGCCCATCAGTTGAATACCGGTGTCCGTCACCTGCTTCAGGACGCCCTGATATTCCTCCCCGGCCTTGGTTTCCACGAGGGTTGCGCCGTATCCCGGGGAAATCGTGGCCGAAGGCGCGAGCATCGCGTCGACGAGGTCGCGGCGCCCAAACTTGTCTCCCACCGCAAACAAATCCGGCCCGGCTTTGTTGGCCTGACCATTGATCGAGTGACATTTCACACAGGCGAGCTTTTGATCGTCGGCATACAGCTTGGCCCCGCGTGAGACATCCCCTTCATGGGTCAGCGCATACTTGCGATATTCATCGAGACTCGGAACCTTGGCAGCAACCGCCGCGGCGGGTGCCTGGGCAAAGTTCGGGAGGTTGGCGGTCCAGGCGAATGCGAATGCGAACGTGAGCGTGGCAGCCAGTCGGGTTTTGGGAAGGGTCTTCAAGCGATTTGTCAGAGCGTGAATTCCCCCCAGCCTGGGTCAAGTCTCCATCCAGGCTCCGTAACTGTTGGCTTGCCACCCAGGTTGCGATCCAGGAGGTTTGGACAAGACTCACCCCGAGGCATATGAATCGTCGCCGCGCATTCACCCTAATCGAACTGCTGGTCGTCATTGCCATCATTGCGATTCTTGCCGGGATGCTACTGCCCGCGCTGGCCAAAGCAAAAACCAAGGCGCACGGCATTCTGTGCATGAGCAATCTGAAGCAATTGGGTCTGGCGTGGGTGATGTACACCGATGATAACCGCGACCGCGTTGCTCCCAACCTTGGCGGGGGTACCCCCACTCGCAACGAAACCTGGATGCGCGGCTGGCTCGATTTCAACGGCGGCAACCGGGAGAACACGAACTACCTGATGATCAAGGAAAGCCTGCTCTTCCCCTATACTCAATCCTGGGCCATTTACCGATGTCCGGCAGACCAAAGTGCGGTGAAGCTCGGGAGTGCCTTGATGCCTCGGATTCGCAGCGTTTCGATGAACCATTTCATCGGGCCGCCGTGGGATGCTGGCGAGTGGAAGACGATCTTGAAATCTTCCGACATGGTTTCGCCTGGCCCGACCGGGACCTGGCTCCTGCTGGACGAGCGCGAAGACAGCATCAACGACGCGACGTTCTCCGTCGATATGGTGGGCTTCGATCCCGTCAAGCCGGCGAGTTGGCGTATTGTGGATTATCCTGCGAGCTACCATAACAACGCGGGTGGACTCAATTTTGCCGATGGTCATTCGGAGATCCGAAAATGGATCGACCCCCGCACGCGCCCCGTTCTAAAGAAAGGAACCGGCCTCGCGCTCAACGTGAGCTCGGCTAACAACCCGGATGTTTATTGGATGATGGAACGGAGCACCGGCAGGAAACGATAGGCAGTGGGGAGATCGGGCGACTTACTTCGTCGCCGTCTCGTCTTCAACGGCCGTGTCTTTTTCGGCCTTCAGGGCCTTGATTTTGTCTTGGACCCAATCCTCGGCTCCCGCTTCGCGCGCTTGTTTGTAATACACTCGCGCCGCCTCGTTGTCTCCGAGCAGTTCGTGTGCGAGAGCTCTTTCCGTCAGCAGGGTGGCATTGGCGGTCGCTCCCGCCATGCGTGGGACGATCTCTCTGAGGGCGCTCTCGAGGTCCCTCTTGGCCGACTCCTTCTCCCCCAACCCGAGTCGCGCACGGGCCCGACGAATCAACCAGGAGCTGCGGATTCGGGAGGAGTGCAACTCCCGCTCAATGGAGGGAAGAGCGGCTTGGAATTGGCGATCGTCCAACAACGCCTCGACGCGCTCGATTTCCAAGATGCCGGCGCCGGTTTCCAGGATGCCTTGATCGAGGCCGGCGATTCGTTCCTTTTTTTGATGGAGGCGGCGGTGGAGGTCGCTGCGGAGGAGGTACCACTCGACGTTTGACAGTTGTGTGCGGATCGCGGCTTCGCAGTCGTCGAGAGCCTTCCGGTTCTCACTTCGGGCTCCCAGGAATTCCGCACGCAATACCCGCAGCGCACCCAGTGTTGTCGGATCATCTGTCTTTGTCTTGAGTGCTTCGCTCAACAGGTCGATGGCTTCATTCGTCTTGCCCAAAGTAAAATAGACCCGGCCCAACTCGCTTTGAATCAGCGACGAGGCCGGGTCCAGTCGGACCGCCTGTTCCAGGTCGCGCCCGGCCTCGTTGTTCCTACCCAGCACCCGGTATTCGATCGCGCGTTGCAGCAGAAGGTCGGCGGTTTCACCCTTGGCAATCTGTTCCGTGAGCTCCTCGATTTCGTGCTCGGGCCCTTCATGCGCCTGCACACGAATCAGGCCGATGAGCAGCGTGGTCCCGACGGCGCCGACCGAACCTATGAGGCGGAGAGATGTGAACATAGACGGCTTAATCCTCCAGGATGAGGGATGGGTCGAGTCGGAAATCGAGGGACTCTCCCGAGGCAACGTGCGCTTCGATTGCGAGAAGGTTGAGCCCATCTTTTAGGCACGCGCTGATGTCCTTGAGAACGACGTAAGTGGGATCAATTTCCTCCCGGGGTTTGATGCCTTGGGCGTTGCGGCCACTGCTGCGGGAGATGCCGACGCGGGCAACTTCACGCCCGTTAATGTAGGCAATGAACCCATCCGCATAGTCGATCCAGAGTCCCAATTCGGCAACGCGGTCGGCCTGAGCGATCTGGAATTCTTTCCTGAGATAGATTGATCCCGCCTTGCGCCGGAGATCTTTCAGTTCCGTCCCGTAGGTGCCTGCACCGAAACCGAAGGCAGCCGTGCCAGTCCTCCAGCCGTGGGCCGCGAAGTTGAGCCGGGTCCAACTCATACCGCGCGGTGAGGCTCCCGCCAGGTACTCCCACTCCGCCTCGCGTGGGATGATCACCGTGTGGTCAACGGCCATGGCGGCTTTCTTCTTCGTTTCATGGGTCGGTTTCTTGTACTCCGGGGGTTGCCAGGGAAGGGCGAGCCGGCTGACGGGGACTGTCCCGCGCTTGACGATGCTGAACAAGTCCCGCTGGGTCCCGTTCCGGTTGATCATGCGGCCGACGAGCGTGTCCCCGTTGACGCTCACCAACACCGAGCCGTGTTCGACGATCGTTCGTTTCATCACCGGCTGGGTTCCGGTCCTTCCCAACGTTTGCCCAGCGTTTCCAGCCACGACCTGGACCGTTCCTTCGTGCGGGTGGATTCCGGCACTCTTCCGGTACGGCCCGTCCCCTTGCGGATCACCGTCCCCGTCATCGAGGATTACGTTCTCGCTGACGGTGGGGGTTGCATAAGCTCCGTCCATGAGCATGGAGCGCTCGTAGGTGTGGGAATGGCCCGTCAGTACGAGATCGACGCCACCGGCCTCGATGACGGGCATGATATAACGGCGCATTTCCGTGAGGTCCTTTTCCTTGTCGCTGTCGTGGCTACCCTTGGTATAAGGAGGGTGGTGCCAAAAGGCGATCAACCAATCTGCCTGCGCCTTGTCCAGGTCGGCTTTGAGCCATTTTGCCATGCCGGAGGTCGGTTTGCGGTCCAGATCGTGGGAGTCGAGGCAGATAAAATGTATATTGCTGTAGTCGAAAGAATAATACGCTTCGGTGCCGGAGGCGACGCCACCCACTTCACCGCGGGTCGGAACGATGTACGCATCGTAATAGGGACCGACTCCGGTGGTGCCTTTCGAGGTGTGTCCCTCGTGATTGCCCATGGTGGGCCAGCAGATTTTGTGGCGGAGCGTGCGATCGTAGGTTTCGAAGAAACGCGTTTGGAACTCGACGTCGCGGCCGGTGCCATAGGCCATGTCCCCGGCGTGGAGCCAAAAGTCGATGGGGTGCCCTTCCTTTCGCGTCGTATCCAGCATCGCCTCGTGGACGGCGTATTGCGGCTCTCGCCCCGTGCCCCCATCGCCGAGGACCCAGAACTGGCAGGGACGCACCGTTCCCACCGTTGGGTGCGTGGTGAACTGATAGGATCCGTCCGCGGGTGTCAGTCGATTCGTGCCGTCAAATACGGCGTAGTCGTAGCGCGTGTCGGGGAGGAGACCCGTGAGGCGCGCTTCGTACTGGAAGGTTCCGACGGGAGCCGAGTGCAGCCTGGGGAGGCGGAGATTCTCGGGCGTGCGCAGTTCTCTCCAGTGTGGGAGCAGTTCCTGGCCGTTGGTTCCCAAGGCGACCCGCACGACGATTGCGTTCATGGCGGAGCTCAGGTTTAGATTGTCTGGATTTGTGCCGAACCGCACGACGGGATCCGTGGGGCCTTCCGTCCGCCAGGCGACGTGCATCATCGTTGGGCTGGCGGATTGCAGGTACGGGGAACGGGTCAGCGGCTTGGGCGGGTTGGTTGCGAGCGCCGGGTGAGTTCCGAGATCAAGCGTTGCGCATAAAGCCAGCAGGCACACCCCGGTGCGGTCGAACTTCGAATCGGGCATCTCCAGAGCATTGGGGCGGGTGGCTCGTCTCGTCAACCCGCGCGACTCCCCCCGCAGCGGTTCTCATTCTTTGCCGGACCCCCGGGTGCAACGGACCCCGCACGGGAGGTCCGGAGCTCGTGAACCCTGGAATGAAGCTTTGACCGGAATTCGGGGGTGCCAGTAGACTGGGGGGATGCGCGGAACTGGCCACCATGAGCACTTGGCCCGACATGCCTTTGCGAACTTTAACCCGCGGGCGCGTGAAGGGGTGAACGTCTTCAGCCGGCGCAGCATGCTCAAGGCGGGTTTGGCGGGTTTGGCGGGTTTGACGCTTCCGGATTTAATGCGGTTGCGAGCGGAGGCCGCCGCAAAGGGACAGTCGATGGGCCGAAACAAGAGCGTCATTCTGCTCTGGATGACCGGGGGGCCGAGTCATATCGACACGTGGGATGTTAAGCCTGACGCGCCGCTGGAGATTCGAGGGCCATTCAAGGACATTCCCACCAGCCTGCCGGGTGTCCACATCTGTGAGTATCTGCCGAAGCAGGCCGCGATGATGGATAAGTTCACGATCATCCGGTCGGTGGATGCGCGGGAAAGCAATCACGAACCCAATCAGGTTTTTCAAACGGGCAACCTGGAGGCCGAACCCCGCTTGAATCCAAAGGGGCACCTTTACCCGGCCATCGCCTCCGTCGTGGCGAAACTGCGTGGCGCAAACCAGCGTGGAATGCCGCCCTCGGTTGTTTTGAACATGCAGTCTCGATCGCATGTGGCCTGGGGTGGGTATCTCGGCAAGGCGTACGACCCGTTTCGAGGGGACAACGTCAGCCAACTTTTCCAACTCCCCTCCGGGTTGACGCTGGACCGACTGCGGACCCGCCGTGCGCTCGTGGAGCAACTGGACACGCTGCGGGGCGACATCGACGCGTCGGGTGCGATGGCTGCGTTCGACCGCTTCGGGCACGAGGCGTTTGATCTCGTGGCCGGGGAACGCGCCCAGGCCGCCTTCGACCTGTCGAGGGAACCCCAGAAGATTCAGGATCGGTACGGCGGGCATGACTGGTGCCGACAGGCTCTGCTGGCGCGGCGCCTCGTGGAGTCGGGTGTCAGCTTTGTGACGATCGATCTCAGCAACCACTCCGCCTCGGGGACCTGGGACAATCACGGGGATAATATTCCTCCCTACGGTGGAATTTGGAATGGCCTGCGGCCGCTGCTGCCCGTGTTCGATCATCTCCTAACCACCTTGGTGGGCGATCTTGCCGACCGGGGAATGCTGGAGGACGTGCTCGTCCTGGCGATGGGAGAGTTCGGCCGGACGCCGAAGATTGGAACCCAGGATAGTTCCGACGGCCGCGACCACTGGCCGGTGGTCATGTCGATGACACTCGCTGGCGGCGGGTTTCGCCATGGTCAGGTGATTGGATCGACGGAACGCGACGGCGGAGCGATCCGGGAACGCCCGGTGACGCCGGGGGATCTGGCGGCAACAATCTACCATCATTTTGGCGTGCCGCTCGGCGAGACCTATCTCGATCACCAGGGTCGGCCGCGTTTCATCGTTGAGGGAGGCGAGCCGATTCGGGAGTTAATCTGAACCACTCGGGATTGCCGCCGCCGCCAGACCTCCTAGACTTCCCGCGATGCCGATTTTTGATCTCCCAGCGGTGCGCGCATGCGCCGCCGATTCCCCCTATGCCGCGGTCGATGTCTTTATCGGCACGGGCGGCGACGGCCATTGTCATCCGGGCGCAACGCGCCCCTTTGGCATGGTGCAACTCGGCCCTGACACCCAGCACCGCCACTACCGCCAGAGTTACCCTTGGGCAGCCGGCTACCGCTACGAGGACGACTCGATCCTTGGTTTTTCGCACACTCATTTTTCGGGGACCGGACACGGCGACTTGGGGGATGTCCTCTTAATGCCCTTCACCGGTCCCACCAAGTTGGAGCCCGGCTATCCCGAGCGCCCCTTAAGTGGTTATCGCTCGCGTTTCTCGCATGAGTTGGAGCGTGGTGAACCGGGCTATTACGCCGTCAAGTTGCTGGATCACGAGGTTGAGGTTGAGTTGACGTGCACCGAGCGCGTGGGCCTGCATCGCTACCACTATGTGAAGGGGGACGCCGCCAAGTTGTTGCTCGACCTTCGCAGCAGCGTCTACAACTACCCCGGCAAGACCCTCTGGTCGCGCCTGCGTGTCCGCAATGGGCGACTCGTCACTGGCATGCGCGAGACGCGCGGCTGGGCGCCGGGGCGTCAGCTCTATTTTGCCATCGAGTTTTCGCAGCCCATTCGGGCGCATGAAATTCACAGCACCGAGGAAGCGGTCGAGTACCGGGGCTTTCGACCGCCAGGCCAAGACCCGCAAGGTCGGCGCGTGCTGGAAGGTCGCGCGTTGGTTGCGGCCTTCGAGTTCGGTGCTGTGCCCGCGAATCAGTTGATGATCAAGGTCGCGATCTCGGCTGTCAGTGAGGCGGGCGCGATCGCCAATCTCGCCGAGATGCCCGGCTGGGATTTCGAGGCCGAACGCGCCGCCGCCGCGTCGGCGTGGGTCGAGGCCTTGGGGGTCCTTGAGATTGATGCCGAACCCGAGATGCGCCAGAGCCTATTTACCGCGCACTACCACTGCCTGATGGCTCCCAGCCTGTTTATGGATCGGGACGGGCGCTACCGCGGCCCGGACAACGAGGTGCATCGGGCTGAAGGGTTTCGTTTTCACTCGACCTTCTCGCTCTGGGATACCTACCGCGCCCTCCATCCCTGGCTGCTCTTGACGCAGCCCGCCGCGCGCAATGCCGATTTCATCAACTCGCTGCTGGCCTCGCAGCAGGCAAGCCCCCATGGCATCCTTCCCGTCTGGCAGTTCCACGGCATCGAGACCTGGTGCATGATCGGGTATCACGCGCTGCCCGTGATCGCTGACGCCTTCCTCAAGGGGTTGCGCGGCTTCGATGCCCCCGCCGCGCTCAAGGCAATGACGGCCAGTGCCGAGTACCAGCCGTACGGCGGGCTCGAGCACTATATGAAGCTGGGCTATATCCCCCATGACCGCGAGCCCGAGGGGGTTTCGAAGACGTTGGAATATGCGTTTGATGATTGGACGCTCGCGCGCATGGCCGAGTCGCTCGGCGAAACCGAGTTGGCGGCCCGCTATTACCAGCGGGCGCAATATTTCCGCGCCCTGCTGGACCCCAAGACCGGCTTCGTGCGGGGTAAGAGCAGTGATGGCCGGTGGCGCGAGCCCTTCAATCCGGCCGCCGCCGGCTATGGCAGCGACTATACGGAGGGCAGCGCCTGGCAATACTCTTGGTATATGCCGCATGACTGCGCGGCGCTCATCGAGAATCTGGGCGGTGACGCGGGTTTGATCAGGCGCCTGGACGAGATCTTCGAGGCTGAAGCGGATCCGAAGCAATATTCGCACATGGAGGACATTTCGGGCCTGATCGGGCACTATGCCCATGGCAATGAGCCCAGTCACCATATCGCCTATCTCTATAGCTACGGGGGTGCCCCGTGGAAGACGCAACGTCGGCTCGCGCAAATTGTGCCCTCCCAATACCGTGTCGGTCCGGCGGGTCTGGCCGGCAATGACGATCTGGGTCAGATGTCAGCCTGGCTGCTGTTCAGCGCGTTTGGCTTCTATCCGGTCGCACCGGGGAGCAATGAGTACGTGATGGGCCGCCCTTTTGTGCGCCGGGCCAGCCTGCGTCTGCCCAATGGTCGCATCTTTACCGTACGTGCCGAAGGTTTGAGCGAGGCCAACGTCTACCTAGGCCAAGTCACCCTCAACGGTCAGAGGCACGGCCAGAGCTACTTGCGTCACGAGGACTTGATGGCGGGCGGCGAGTTGGTGTTCCGCATGGAGGCCGAGCCCAATCTGGAATGGGGCCAGCCGCGTGGAGTCCGGCCCTACAGCCAGACACCCTACCTTGCCTTGCCGTGAGCGTGAGGCTCTCCGTGCGATCGGTTCGTTGGGTCTATTCCGACGCCGTTTGCCTGCCCTCCTGGACGATCTTCCGCAAGGCGCGGTAGCCGTGTTCATTGAGCAAAGCGATGGCCCCGAGGTCGCTCGAGTCTCGCGCCACGTCCGAATAGGAGTCCAGGGCGCTGTACATGGACTCCATCGCGGCTTCCAGGGATTCGGCCCGGACGGCGGGATCGTGCGCCTTATAGAGCGATTCGATGGCCGTGAGGAAATAATAGGTGAACTCCAGCTTCTTGGCGTGATAGAGCGGGAGGCTGCGAGAACCTTCGCGGGCGCGGGTATTGGCGCGGTACATTTCATTCATGGCGCTGGTATAGAGGGTCTTGGCTTCGGCGAACCACGCGGGGAGGCTTTCCTTCGAGTGCAAATGACGCCGGACCATGTCCGGTCCGGGCACGCCGAGATGGGAATCGTTCTTAGCAATGATTTGTGCCGCTTGGCCGATTTCCTGAAAGCCTTTCCACATCCGCACCGCCACGCCTTCGCCGCACATCGGGGTGACGAGATCGGTCAGCGCCTTTTCGTCGGTGAACTCCATTTGCGGCAGCACGGAACCCTGCACCGGTGCGGCCACGATGATTTCGAATCCCAGCTTGGCTGCGCGTTCGCGGAAACGGGCCGTGATCGCCGCCACCTCCGGGTTTTCAAATGTTTTTGCACCACGGAACGCGTTACGGCCCGCGGTATCGCCGTCGACGCGGATGGGCGTGAAAGGCGAAACCGTCGTTGGAATGGCAATGGCCGTGTACTTGAGCTTCAACAGTTGTTGGAGCCGTCTTTCCAGTTCTGCGTCGCTCCATGATTCCTGGCCGAGGGCGGAGCCGGTGTAGCCATTCCACACCCGCGACTCACCGGTCGGCTGCGAGGTGATCTCCGGGTAATGGGGGGGCAAAGCGGGCCTCGCGATGGCAGCCAAAGCCGGCGCGAGTGCGTGCTCGGCCACGCAAAGGAGGCTTTCGCGGGTGCGGACAAACAATCGGCCGTCGGCGATCGCGGGCGTGGCGATGATTTCTTCACCCAGATCGTTCTTGCCGAGTACCTTCAATTCGGGGCCGTCTTCGAGGATGACGATAATCCCATTTTTTGCGGCGATGAAAACTTTTCCATCCGCTGCGATCGGGGAGGCATAGTAATCGCCGAGATTGCCGAGGCGGATGCGCTCCCACAGTGTTCGGCCATCCCTCGCGTCGTAGCAACTCGACATGCCTCCGCCTTTCACTAGGTAGAGTCGGTGGTTGTAATACAAGGGTGAGGAGAGGTTCGAGGGCGTCTTCTGATCGCGATTCCAGAGGAGATGCGTCTTCGTGACATCACCCTTGCCGCCGCCTCGGATGGCTTGGATGATGTTGCCCCCGGCAGCCATGTTGTTGGGCGATTGAAACGCGGTGTCGATCTCCTCGGGGCCGATGACCTTGTCTTTGTTTTTGTCGGAGGCGTCGAAGCGCTCGTGAAATTCCTTCGGCGTTTCTTCGCGGGCGAGGAGGCCGTCTTGATTCGTATCGAGCCATTCGAGCAGCGCGTGTTTTAGCGTGCGGGTCGCGTCGCCGTAGCTCTGAACCGCGATATAGATCACGCCCTCATGGACGACGGGGGAGGTCATGATGGTGCGCAACAGTGTGTTGCAGGTCCAAAGTTCCTTGCCGGTGGCGGGATCATACCCCTTCAGTTTGCCGCTGCCAGCGATGACGAGATCCGTGCGCCCATTGGCCTCGCACAGTACGGGCAACGAATAGCCGGCGAGCATTTCACTGCGCAGGGTCTTCCACTTCTCTTTGCCGGTTTTCGCATCTAGCGCGACAACGAAAGGTGCGAGGTCGTCATCCTGGCAGAAGAAAACCGTGTCCCGATAGACGACGGGTGACGACGCAGCACCCCAGTCCATGAGGTAGGCGGGTTTCGGTAGGGTATGGCGCCAGACTTCGACTCCGCTGCGGGTATCGAAGGCCAGAATGCCGACGGTGCTGAAATACACATACACGCGCTCCGCATCGGCGGCCGGTGTCGAGGACGCATGGCTGTTCGGCGGCGTGATGCGTGGCAGGGTTCCCGTGGCGAACTCGGTGCGCCAGATTACGTTGCCGCTCGCCGCATCGAAACTGAAGACGGTAGACTTTTGCTCGCCTGTGATGGCCGTTGTGAACACGCGGCCGTTCTTCACGATGGGCGAGCCGATGCCGTCGCCGAGCTTCGCACGCCAGGCAATTTTGTTTTCGGCGGAGAAATTGAGCGGGACGCCTTTGCCGGAGGAAACACCGCTCGCATTGCTGCCCCGGAATTGCGGCCAGTCTTCAGCGTGACAAATAAGTGCGGACAGCAGGAGGCCGGCGAACAGGGAGTGATGCATAATAAAAAAACGATGAAACTGACAGCGCAGTCAGCGATTGCTTTGGTTGGGATCTATTTTCGGGACTGTGTGCCTTGATGCGGGGTTGTAAAGGCCCTTTTCCAGAAGGGGTAGATTTGTAGATTTGAGTGGGCAGGGTCCTCAACGGGAAAGCCATCGGCCACGCTTCAACGTATAAAACGGCAAAGGTCGTTGGTGACTTGATCGACCGTTGAGTGGTACACCCAAGATGTCCGCAAGCCGATGGGCACGGCGGAGCCGCCGTTGCATGAAGACACACTTCTCCAGTTCTATCCGGTGCGCTGACCGGTGGCGCGAAATCTTCCCGCCGCCAGTCCAAGCTATCAGGCCGCTCACGGAAGCGACCCCCGGGCGTGTCCGATCGAGCCGCGGCGTACTCGTTCGGTGGGTTGGGTTGGTTGGATTTCTTTTGGGGGCAACCCGCCCGCGTTGGGTGGTACCTTGGCTCGCCAGCGCTGTCCTAGCGGTAAACGGATCGCTGTTGGGCGCCCTGAGGCCGGCGGGCAATCCGCCAGAGGTGCCGTGTTTTCCCGTGCCCGCCACCCAGCCCAATGTCATCATTATTATGGCGGATGACCTTGGCTACGGCGATCTCGGTGTTCATGGCTGTCAGGATATCCCGACCCCTCACATCGATTCCATTGCCCGCAACGGCGTGCGGTTCACCAGTGGGTATGTAACCGCTCCGGTTTGCAGCCCTTCCCGCGCGGCGCTGATGACCGGACGATATCAGCAGAGATTTGGACACGAGACGAATCCCGGGACCTCGCTGGAGGACAGCCCGTACTTTGGCCTGCCCGTCTCCGAAACCACCATCGGGGACCGCTTCAAAGATCTCGATTATCGCACCGGCTGGATTGGTAAATCGCACCTCGGCGGCACGGCGCCGTTCCACCCACTCCGGCGCGGGTTCGACGAATTCTTCGGTTTTATCAAGAGTCACCACGATTATTTTGACGATGGTACGCCGCTTGGTGAACAGGATGACCCGATTCGAAGCGGTACGAACTCAATCGTTGAGAACAGTTATTTGACCACCGCGTTCGCGCGCGAGTGCGTGAAATTTATTGGCAGCCACACGAACGCCCCATTCCTTCTTTACGCGGCCTTCAACGCCGTCCACTTCCCGCAGCAGGCGACCTCCAATCTTGTCACGCGCGCGGCGCAACTTCCTATCGTCGATCCGCATCGCCGCATCATGGCGGCCATGCTCCTTGGGTTGGACGACGCGGTTGGCGCCATCCTGGCAACGTTGCGCCAACTCAGCCTGGAGAGTAATACGCTGATTTTTTTCACAACGGACAACGGCGGAACAACTCAACTCGGATCGAGCAACGCGCCCCTCCGAGGCGGAAAGACCGAGCTTTATGAAGGGGGCATTCGCGTCCCCCTTTTTATGCAATGGAAGGGGCGCCTGGCGACGAACCAAGTGTATCACGCCCCGGTGAGCACGTTCGACATATTGCCCACCGCCATCGCGGCGGCCGGTGGCCCGATTTCGGCGTCCTGGAAGTTGGATGGTGTCAACCTGCTGCCGTTTCTCTGCGGCGTAGCCAACGGCGTGCCGCACCCGACCCTGTTTTGGCGGATCGAGACGGACGGTCTGAGTCCCGGCGGTGAGGTGCAGGATGGAATCCGAGCCGTGCGCGACGGTGACTGGAAACTGGTGAAAAGCGGCATCCGGAGGAACTGGGAACTCTACAATCTTGCTGCCGATGTGGGTGAGTCGACGAATCTGGCCGATGTCCGTCCGGAAATTGTGCAACAGCTTGTCGCGTCGTACGACGCATGGAGCGCCGAGCTCGCGCGTCCGCTGTGGGCCGTCGATAACCTTCAGTTCGCCTCGCCGGACTTTGCGCTGCAGGACATTCGCGTTGGCGCGACCGGGGTATCCTACATCGCGCCGGAGTTTTTGCCGGGAGGAGCGCAGATCGCTTTTCAAGATGGAACCAACCAGCTTTGGCGCGGGCAGGTCAACCCCACCAACGGGTTCCTGGCCTCCGGGCACGGCATGGACCTGTTGATTGACACCGGGCTGGCCTCCGTCGACACCGCGTTCAATGGTGCCGAATGGGGGCTTTCATCCGCCGGTTCCTCGCTCTTCTATACGAAACCCGACACGAACGGGCGGCTGCATCTGTGGCGCGCCGGGTCGCTCGACACGGGCGTCACCCGCACACCGCTCACGTCGGGAACGACCAACACCTACAACGCCCGCGCCACCCAGGGTGCTGCCGACCCCGCCGCTCGGTTGGTATTCACGGCGGGTTCCTCCCTGAATCCGGTCGCGGCCTGGATGTTGGAATCGGCCCCCGCAAACGCCCGCCCTCTGCCTTATCATGCCGGGGGTTTTCGCAACGGCCGCTGGTTGCCCGGGACGTCTGACATCGCCTACTCGGCCGCGACGCCCGCCCATCCGGAAATCATCCAGATCGTCCGATACGCCACGGCCGCCGGCACGGTGCAAATCATCTCGGATGACGTCGGGGAGAAGGTTGACATCTGCGGCTTTTTGGCCCCGGAGTACAACGACGAACTGTGCTACGCGGCCGTTGTGGATCGCACCTCCATCGCCATCTACCGAGATCTCCACGACAAGCTCAACGGGCTGCATACCCGGATTGCCTCGTTTACGCAGCCGGCGGGACGCCCCCCGCGATACATCTATTCCCTCGAACCGCTCTCGGGCTCACGCGGTTACAATGGCACCAGTTACTTTTCCTGTGCCGCATATCAGAATAATGACCCCACCCATCCGGGCGACTCTGAAATCTGGATCCTCGGCCTGGGTCCGGGAAACCCCACGCCCTTCCTTCGCCGTGTCGACGAAGGGCTCGGATCCGACTCCGCCGCCGAACGACGGGATCCGCGGACGTTTATCGCCCAGAATGAAATCCTCGTTTATTACAGCCGGAAGGCAGGCTCTAACGACATCACACATCTCCGGGTCGCCAGCACCGGCATCAATCCTCCAGATTATCAGGGTGCTCCCAGTGGCTTCACCACCCTTCAATTTGAGAGAAGCTTCACGGCTGGCACCGTGGATGCCCAACAGCAACGCATGAGCAGCACGGAGGTGCTTGGCCTAACCGAGCATCAGGGACGCCTCTTTGCCGCCACCGGTAATCGGGGCAATTTTCCGTACCCGCCGGCGGGCAGTCCTCCGGCCAGTTGGACGGGTGCCCAAATCCTGGTCAAGGATTCGGCCGCGGACCCCTGGCGCGTCGACGAGGCGACGCCGCCTATTTTTCAGTCCCATCTGCGGACCGAAACGCTGGTGGATTTTACCTTCACAACCCGTTCCAATGGGGCCGCTCTGCGGGCCCCGGCCAATCTCCTCATTGCCGGCCTCAGCGACATTGATCCCGTCTCGGTGGGGTCGCACCTGGCAAGTGTCCGAACCCGCATCGACGGCCCGCAGCCTGCCTGGAATGACTCGCACGTCGCCACCACTCGCGACCCGGCCCATACGATCAGTTTCGGCTCGCACGTTGATCGCCGCACCGGCATTCATCACATTTTCGCGGGACTTTCCAATGGCGAGATCTATCGCGGAGTGTACGACGAAAACCAGGACAGCCGGCTGACCTGGGATTCGTCGTCGCCCGAATTGAGTGGTACCGGACCCATCACCGCCTTTGCCGAGTGCAATGGTTTCCTGTACGCCGCCTGTGCTCTCCTCCAGGCCAGCCCTGCCGCCACCGTTTCGGGAGGTTTATTCGTCCGCCGTGACACCAACACCCTTTGGGAAAAAATATATGAATGGCCGCACCCGGTCGACCTGGCCGGCGCGTCCGAAGAGCATAGGTTTCTGCGGGGATTGACCGCCGTGCCCGAGCCCCGCGACCAGGGACGCCAGGTGCTCCTGGCCGGGCGCGCCTGGCCCGGTGTCATCGAGCGCATTGATCCCGACCCGACGCGGGGCCATGTTGTGACCATTGAGCTGGATGTACGGGATTTTCTGGCCCGCCAATGGAACGACGACCGCATCCGCCAGAGCTCGGTCACGCTTGGCTACACCGGTTTCACGCCCGCGACCAATCCCGTGACGGGCGAGCATGTCCACCTGGTGGGTCTCTGGGTTCAACACCCCGGCGACACCGTGCCGCCACGCAATGGTTCCCATTTCTTGATTCGCCATCGGGATGCCACCTATGAATCCGCGGATATCGAGGGATTCACTCCGGGCGTTCCCCTAGGGCAAAGCCTGCGCGCGACGCGATGTATCGTACCGTCGCCGTTTCCCAACGAGCCCGGCGGGCTATATCTGGGAGGCTATGACGCGAGTCGCGAGGAATCGCACGATACGGCCTGGATCATGCACGGGGCGTGGAGTGCGTGGCCACAACTCAGCATTCGGCAATTGAGTCCGTCCGAGAACGCGCTGGAGTGGCCCACGACGGACTTGAGCTGGGTGCTCGAATTCGGCACTGACCTGGGCATCGGGCGGGTATGGAGTGCGGTCCAGGGCCGTTCGACCCGATCGGCCCATCGAGAAACGCTCCCGATCCGCGCGGCGGGGGCGGCCGGATTCTACCGGCTGCGTAAACAAGATTGACGCGCTCGGCGTCCGCACCCTTCTCCAACAACTCCGGGATGTGCCCGCGCCAATGATCGAGTCAAAAAGAGGCTCGCGCGGAAGGGTGGAACTGCGGTTGTTTCACGCTCGGTGTGAAAGTGCCTCCTTTCATTGCATTCTGGGTCGGTCTGTTTGCTTTCGTCCGCCTCGCCGCGCAGCAGCCGGGTTCGCTCGACACCAATTACGTGGCCGTGGCCGGGACCGACGCCCTTCCTACGGTGTTGGCCCCGATGTCCGATGGCCGCTTATACGTGGGTGGCACATTTGCGAATTACGGAGGCACCGGGCGCGCGGCGGTCGCCCGGCTCCGGGCGGATGGCACGGTCGATTTGACATTCACTCCGCCGCTCCTGCGCAAGATCATTCTGCTGGCCGGATCCACGAATGCCGGAAGCGTGACCGCCGCGTTGGTTTTGCCCGACGGGCGTCCGGTGATAGCTGGGTCGTTTTCTCACGTCGGGGCCGCTCCGGCGCCGGGGCTGGCGGTACTGAACCTGGATGGTGGAACAGCTGCCACGGGATTCGCCATCAGCAAGATTGAGCCCGCGGCTCTGCTTGCCGGTCCGGGCGGGACGTTTTATGTCGGAGGCAAGGGCAACGTGGACGGCACTCGCATCCCCTTGTTGCGGTTTCGGGCCGATGGCTCCCTGGATGCGGCCTTCACACCGCCCACGTTGGCCGAGCTTAGCTATGCGAGTAGTTCCACCTATTCCCTGCTGAAGGGTCCGGGTGAAACGCTTTACGTGGTCACCGCCGCGGCAGGACTTAACTTTGCCCAAACGTCCGATATACTCCGGCTGAACAGTTCCGGGGCCCTCGACCCGTCGTTTGCCGCCGCAGGCAAGGGTAACATCCCGTTCTCCACGTTCGGCAGCTTTGTCAGCGATTCGACGGGCCGGGTGACGCTTACCGGCGTGGCGTCCTACCGCGGCACCCCGCTAATCCGAAAAATCAACCGGCTGACCGTAGATGGCAGTTTGGATGCCTCGTATCCGGTCACCGCGAATCCCGGATTTGGCGGCCGCGTGATTGCGGTCCAGGCCGACGGTAAGCTCCTCTATACCAGCACGGCCGTCCCAATCAACCGACTGAATGCCGACGGTACCGTGGACACGAGCTACGCCAATCCGGCCAAGGTGCCGGCCGTGCAGACTGCGCTATCGCTGACGCAGTTTGCGTTGGCGGTAGATGGCAATCTGTTTGCGGGCGGGTTCAAGTTTACTCCGGCGTTTACGTTGCTGAACGGTGCTTTCCGTATCTTCGGCGATCCAGTGGGTGCGGGACCGGTGATCGCCGTCGAACCGGTCGCGCAGACCAACACCCTTGGGGCCCGCACCCGCTTCTTCGTCATTGCCCAGGGGGCTCAACCGCTCGCCTACCAGTGGTACCGGAACGTTACACCGATCGGCGGCGCGACCAACACGAGCCTGATCCTTGATCCGTCCGCACCGGCCGATGCCAATGCCGACTTCCGCTGTGTCGTCTCGAATGCGCAAGGATCGGTGCCTTCAGCCACGGTGCGATTGACGCTGCTGGCCGCGACGCCCGGCAGCGTGTATCGCGAGACGGACGTGCCGGTGGGTGCCGACGCCCCCGTATTGGACTTGAAATGGGACTCGGCCGGTGGGTTGGTGGCGGCAGGCGATTTCACGAAGTTCCATGGAGCGAACCGGATTCGCGCCGCCCGGCTGATCAACGGGGGCGGTTCAGTGGACCCGGCGTTTGACACCGCGGCGCTCAGCGGGCCCTTGGGGAGCTTTGCGGAGATTTTGCCTCTCAGTTCGGGCAAGGTGCTCGCGATGGGCAATTTGGGTGTTACCTACGGCGGTGTGCAGCACGACGGCTCGCTGCGGCTCAGCCTCGATGGCACCCTCGACACGGCGTTCAACGTCGCGGGCGTTGGTGGCGATCTGTCGGATCGATTTGTCGAGGGTCCGGCCGGGGTCCTCTTCATTGCGGCGAGTTCTTGGAATGGCGTGCCGTTACCCAGCGGTTTCGGCCGGCTGAGCGCTGAGGGTGTCCGTGATACCACGTATGTTCCTTTCCCAAATTTCTTCGGAGGCCGGGTGCTGCTCGGCTTGCCCGACGGCAAGTTGCTGGTCGCTGGACGGACCAATCAGAACACGGGTTCGAGCGGAGTGCTGCGGCTCAACGCCGACGGCACGCAGGATCCCACTTTCTTTCGCGGACCGCTTCCGGGTCTCATCACACCTCAGGTCACGGCGCTGATTCGTCAGCCGGACGGCAAGATTCTGGTTGGTGGAGCCTTCAGCACGACGGGACTGTCCGGGCCCCGCGGCGGTCGTCTTCCCGGGGGCAAATTCGGGGTAATCCGGCTGCTGCCGGACGGCCAACTCGATCCCGGTTTTAATCCCGTTCCGGCGCTTTCGGCGCTCAACGGACCTTCGGTTCTGCGGCTTGCACTGCAGGCAGACGGGCGAATCTTGATCTTAGGAAGCTTCAATTCGGTCGGTGGCTATTCTCGGCCGCTGCTGGCTCGCCTTTGGCCGAATGGCGTGGTGGATCCCGAGTTCTCACCCGCTCCGGCCACCCATCCGTCGCATCCCGGTTCGGTGTCCGCGTTGGCCGTCTCGGCGGCCAACGAGATCTTCCTCGGCGGTGATTTTCACAAGATCGGCGGCTTGCCACGTACGAATTTCGTCCGGCTGAACGGCGGTCCGTTGCAGGTGATTCCCGCCGCGCCGACCCTCGCGAGCGTTCCCGCCCGCATCGTCGCGAGTGCCGGCACGAACTTATCGCTCACCGTCGAGCCCGCTGGCTTTGGGCCGTTCCAGTATCAATGGCGACGTAACGCCCAGGCCGGTTCGGCCGAATTCTCGGACATCGCCGGGGCCACCAATGCGATTTTCACGTTGCCCAACGTCCGGGTGGAAGACTCCGGTTTGTTCCAGGTCGCGGTCGTCAATCCCGGGGGTGCGGTGTTCAGCACCTATATCACGGTGCTCATCGAACCCAACCCCGTTGTTCCCGGCACGGTCGACCGCTCGTGGGCAGCGCAAGAATTCGTGCGCGGAGTCTCGGCCGTGAACCCCGACGGTTCTGTCTATGGCGCGCAACTGAACGGCATCACGCGGCACTTTGAGGATGGGACCGGCGACGCCGAATTTGTTACCCCGCCCGACCTAGTGCGGCCGGACAACTTCGTGGACAACGGCATTACCGCCCTGCTGCGACAGCCCGATGGCAAGCTGCTGGTCGTTGGCCGGCTGTCGACCGAGGGCGGGCCATGCAATGTCGCCGGCAACACCTGTTTCGAGCCTAAACGCGGGTTGGCGCGCCTGTTGTCGGATGGCGGCTACGATCCGGACTTCATTCAGACCAATGCATTCTCGGGTGCCGCCCAGCAGAAGCCGGCGGCGCTCGGCCGACAGGACAGTGGGAATATTTTGGTCGCCGGCACGTTCGAGAATTTCTGCGGCCGAACGGTCACCGGCCTGGTTCGCTTCGGCGCGACCGGCGCATTCGATGACTCATTTGATGTCGAGTTCTTGAGCGATCTCCTCAACCCGGCGCGGACGCTGCCAGGGACGGTGGTCACGCTGCACATCCTACCGGACGACCGGATGTATGTGGGCGGCGGCTTCACCCGGGTGCAGGGAGTGGCTCGCAGCGGTGTGGCGCGACTCCACGCGGACGGTTCGTTGGATACCGATTTTAATCCGCCGGTAATGGCCAACGTCAGCCTCGGACAGGCCGGAAGCCTCACGTTCTACGGTCTTGGGCCGGTGACGCCCGAGGGCTTAGTCTATATTTTCGGGCGTTTCCAGTGGGAGCTGAATGGGCCGATCTACTCCGCGTTGCGGTTGCGCGCCGATGGTTCGGTGGACGACTCGTTCAAGATCACGACGGATTTCGCGATTAACACCGGCGCCGTGCAGTCGGACGGCAAGTTGATCATCACGGGCCAGTTTACGGTCTTGAACGGGCAGCCCCGCGCCGGTTTCGCTCGCCTCAAGCGCGACGGCTCCACCGACGCAACCTTCACGCCAGGGGGTGGCTTCGCTGTGGGAGTGCCATTGACCCTCCTGCCGGACAGTAAGCTTCTGGCGGGTGGCGTGCGTTACTTCGCCGGAGAGGGAGTGGAACCGGCAACCGCGAGGCTGGCTTTTGCGCTGACGCCGGAAGGCCTGCGGCTGACGTGGTCGGCGGGCTTCCGATTGCAATCGACGACCTCACTGGCACCGCCGAACTGGCAGAATTTGGGCGCCCCTTCGCCGTTTACCGTGCCGCTCGGTGGCGGTGGAGCATTCTACCGAGTGGTGCCCGCGCCGATAGTAGGCAAGAGGGCCGGCTTTCCAGACTGAGATCCCTGGGCGCACAACCGCAATGGGACTTCTCGCGACGGCGATTCGATCATTGACACCTGGGTCGCGCTCGCCGGCATCATCGGGTAACCACCCATCATTCGACGATGCACGCCACAAAGCTATTGCGCTACGCAGCCATTGTTCTTGCCGGCAGTCTCAGTGTGTTACCGCCGGCCATGCGGTTACAGGCTGCGGAGGCGCCGGCCGTTCGGGACCCACATACGAAGGCAAGGAGGACGGGCGGCCTTAAACCGCCGGAGGAGAAGGAACTCATTTACGTGATGCTTCCGGGCACTTTGGAGGGCTCTTGGGACCAAAATGGCAGCGGAATTGTTGTCCTCGACGCCACCGACAACTTTAATTTCGTGAAACGGATTGTGACCTGGGATATTCCGGCAAGCCGTTTTCCCGAGCAGGTCGCCGGCGTGACGGCCAGTCCCGTCACGCAGATGATATATGTGGCGACGCGCGGTCGGCTCGCGGCTTGGGATCTGAGGACCGAGAAAAAGGTTTGGGAAAACGCTTTTGACGGCAATTGCTGCGAGCGCCCGCAAATGGCACCCAATGGTTCGTTCATGTATGTGGGATCGGATCTTAAAGACTATTGGTACGTCGTGAATCCGATGACCGGCGAGCTGATCACAACCGTTCGATCGCCCCAAAGCCCCAACGCGCATAACCTGAACCTGAGCCCGGACGGCAAGATTGCCTTCATGGCCCCCAATGGGAAAGTCATGGGACTGGCTGATACGACGACCCACAAGCTCCTGCGAACGATCTCGTTTCCGGACAATGTCCGTGTCTTCGTGGTGAACCACGATGGCTCGCGGATCTATTCCAACATCAACAACCTGCTGGGCTTCGTCATTGCGGATGTGAAGTCCGGCCAAATCCTCCACAAGGTGGAAGTGTCGGGCTTCGGCTGGCCCGAAACATGGAATGCCACGCCGCGTCCCCGGATTCCCCACGGTTGTCCAAGTCACGGTATCGCGTTTACCAACGACGAGAAGGAGGTGTGGGTCTGCGATGGCATCAACAATTACATCCATATCTTTGACAACACCCAGATGCCGCCGAAGCAGTTGGAGAGCATCAAGACCTCCGCGGGTCCGTTCTGGATCACGGTCGGCCTGGACGGGCACCTGGCCTATTGTTCGTCCGGCGACGTCATCGACATGAAGTCGCGAAAGATCGTGGGTCATCTGAAGGACGAATATGGCCGTCCGATGTATAGCGAAAAGCTCCTCGATATGGTTTTTACGAACGGGAAATTGACCCGAGTCGCGAATCAGTTCGGCAACGCGCTGACGGCCGTCGCAAGACCTGCGGCGACCGAGCCGGTCAGAAAAAACTGAGGAAAATGTTATGCCAGCAGCAGTCTTTACACATTCCCGAGACATGAATCGCCGTGAATTCCTGCGTTGGCTTGGAGCGGGCACCAGCGCGCTCGGACTGGTTCACCGTGGCTTCGCAGCGGCGCTGGATCGATCGGCAGGCTCGCGACGCCTCCGCGGCATCTTCCCGATTGCCCAGACGCCGTTCACCGCGTCGGACCAGCTCGACGTCGACGCCCTCGTCCGGCAGTTGGAGTTCATCGACCGCGGGGGGGTGCATGGTTTTGTCTGGCCGCAGCTCGCGAGCGAGTGGTCGACCCTGACCGAGGGGGAGCGGATGGCCGGCATGGAGGCCATTGGCGCCGCCGCCCGAAAGTTGCGCACGGCGGTCATATTGGGCGTGCAGGGGACGGACCTGGCGGCGGTGCGCCGATACATTAAGCACGCAGAGCGCGTCGGCGCGGACGGCGTTATTTCTCTGCCGCCCGCCGAAAATACCGATCCAAAAGCGCTGCTGAGCTACTATCAGGAGGTGGGGAAATCAACCGGCTTGCCGATGTTTGTGCAGGCGGTGGGAAAGATGGATGTGGACTTGCTCCTCGAGCTCTACCGGACGATTCCGACCATGCGTCACGTGAAGGATGAGGCGGGCGATCCGCTGCAGCGGGTCGGGCTGCTTCGCGAAAAAAGCCACGACGAGCTCAAGGTATTTTCGGGCAATCACGGCCGCAAGATGACCGAGGAGCTCACGGCGGGTTTCTCCGGCAGCATGCCTGCCGCCGGTTTAGCCGACCTCTATGCGACCACCTTCGACCTCTGGCAGGCGGGCAAACGCGACGAAGCCCGGGTGAGTCATGCCCGGACGATCGAGGCGCTCGATACGATGCTCCGCTACGGCATGGAAGGCATGAAGTACGTACTGGTGGCACGGGGGGTATTCAACACGTACGGGGTCCGGACCCCGGCTTCGCGCGGCTTTTCCGAGGCTACAAAAGTTGCGACGGGCGGGTCGCAAACCCCGGCGCTCGACGACGCGGGCAAGCAGACCCTCCAGGTGCTCGTGACATCGTTGAAGCCGCATCTTAAGGCCTAGAGTGGCCGGAATGGTTTTTTGGACAGCGTTGTTGCGTAAATGCGCGCAGTAGAAAATCTCGCTCGGCACGGCAGAGCTTTTGGAGTGCGGTGGCAAGCGAAGCGCGAAACCGCTTTGGCGCCGCAGGGCAAAGGGTTGATCGGAATTACTCCCGCACAATCTCGATCGGCAAGACGAAGATCCGGGTGAGATCGGCGTTATTTTCCGGCTTCGGCTTGGCGCTCCGATCATAGACCAGCAACAAGCGGTTGGGCGCAATCTCAAGGATCTCAGTATAAGATGAGGTCTGCCAAAGTGGAGGACTGGCGGGGCGGTCCGAATCCTGGAAAGCGTTGATTCGATAGGTCTTGTCAGGGGCCCAGCGATTGTGGATCTCGACGATATCGATTTCCTGCCAAGTCTGGGCCCGCGGGTCGGTTGATAGCCACAAGTGGATGCCCGGACGGCCGGTCGAGAGCGCAATGGTGCCGTTCGCAGTCCGAACGAGACTCGGTTCCACGCTGTACGCGGGAAGCGCTTCTGCCTTGCTCCAGGTGCGACCCAGGTCGTGGCTGTAGGCGCGCCGCAGTTTCCATTCCTTGGTGCCGCCCACTCGGAAGATCGTCATCAGGTCCCCATCCGCTAGCTGAATCATGGCAATCTCATTGGGTCCTTCGGCATCTCTTGGCAGTTCGGTCGCGTCGGCGATCTTCGCATAATACCGCCAGGTCCTTCCCCGATCCTCCGAGGCCATGAGGAAGTTCTCGTACTGCTTTTCTCCCTTCTTCATGCCGTATCCCGTTGCGAGCAGACGCCCGCCCACGTTTAGGGCGGTGCCGTCAAAGACCAGTGGAGCGAAACGGTTGGACGGGACGATTCCGGCCAAGGGTTTCGTGCCGTAGAATCCATACCCGGCGCTACTCAAAACGGGCCATGGCCAGTCCACGACTTTCACGCCGCGTGGTTCCAGGATAACGCGACTTCCGCCTCGCTCGAGGCGGGTATAGGTTGCCTCGAAATTGCGCTCATTGCCGGGAGTCTGCGGGTAAAGATAGGCGGGGATACCCAACAGGGAATTGTCAGTGTCGGCGAGGTAAACCATGGCCTGATGCTCCGCCACGAAATCAAACCGTTGCCCCCACGTCTTCCCGTTGTCCGATGAGAACTGTAATCCGCTGACATTTCGTGGATTGTCGTTATAGTCTGAAACCAACGAATACGAAACAAGGAGTTCGCCGTTAGGAAATCGGGCCATCGATGGAACCGGATGATTCATGACCCAACGGTGATTGGGGCCCTCCTCCCAAGCCAATTGCGCGGCCACCTGAACCGGTTCGCCCAAACGCACCCGCAGGCCGTTCAATTTCACCTCCGTCGTTTTCTCCGGAATGGAATCGTTCGAAGAAACTGGGGCCGCCAGCCCGACGGCGAATGCGATGCTCCCAAGCAGCAGGCCAACCCGAGATCGATTATTCATTATGTTTAGACAAGACCCGTGGCGTAGTAGATGGCAATCACCCCGAAGACAGCCAGCGTCTTGATGAGGGTGATGGCAAAGATGTCCTTGTACGACTGACGATGGGTCAATCCGGTCACCGCCAGCAGGGTAATCACCGCGCCGTTGTGCGGCAAGGTATCCATGCCGCCGGAGGCCATCGAGGCGACCCGGTGGAATACCTCGAGCGGGATACCCGCCGCATGGGCGCTGGCAATAAAGGTTTCCGCCATCGCCGCCAAGGCGATCCCCATGCCGCCCGAGGCCGAACCCGTGATACCGGCCAGCGCGGTCACGGTGATCGCTTCGTTCACCAGCGGATTGGGAATGGCACTCAATGCATGCGCAACCACGCGGAAGCCAGGCAGCGCCGCAATCACTGCCCCGAAACCGTATTCCGAAGCGGTATTCATCGTCGCCAGCAGAGCCCCGCCAATCGCGACTTTGCTGCCCTCGGAAAACTTGGCCAGGACTGATTTCCAGGCAAACACGAACACCGTGGCAATGCCCAGCAACAGGGCTCCTTCGACGGCCCAGATTGCAGCGACGGCTTTGGTCTGCTGAACAATCGGGGCGGCGTTGCCGAGGACCGCCGGAATAAACGAAATAGTCTCGCCGTAGAGCCGCGAAATGGCGTTGGTGAATACCTTGTTCATGACGCCGACCATAACCAGCGGCAGGATGGCAATCAGCGGGTGAGCCAAATTCTTGTGCTCGCAGAGTTCCGGTTCGTTGGTGTGGCCCTCGCCGTAACCTTCACCGGCCGCGGCAGCGCGCCGTCGACACCCTTCGAGGTAGGAAAGACCGCAGACCAGGATGAAGGTGCCCCCGATCACGCCCAGGATGGGTGCCGCATAGATATCGGTCTTGAAGAACGTGGTCGGGATAATGTTCTGGATCTGCGGCGTACCGGGCAGCGAATCCATCGTGAAGGTGAAGGCGCCCAGCGCAATCGTGCCGGGAATCAGGCGCTTGGGAATCTTCCCCTGGCGGAACATTTCCGCTGCGAACGGATAGACGGCGAAAACGACCACAAACAGCGATACGCCGCCATAGGTCAGGACCGCACAGACGACAACAATGGCGAGAATTGCTCGGTCGCGACCGATTAACTGGATGACCGAGGCAACGATTGACTTCGAGAAGCCCGACAGTTCAATGACTTTGCCGAATATGGCGCCCAGCAGAAAAACCGGGAAAAAGTTTTTAACGAAGCCAACCATCTTGTCCATGAACAAGCCTGTGAACATTGGCGCAACCAGGGTGGGGTCGATCAATAGAACCGCACCCATTGCCGCGATGGGTGCGAAAAGAATGACGCTGAAGCCCCGGTAGGCCACAAACATCAAAAAGGCCAAAGGGCCTAGGACGACTAAAGATTCAAAGGGATGGATCAATGGAGCTTATCCCAGCCGGTCCGCGGGCGCGAGCCCGTAGATCCGTGGGAAAACATTCGTGGTTACTTCACCCGATCACGGAGCTCGGGCATTCGTGTGATTGGTGTGATTCGTGGGCAAAAGAAAATGCGGGTGTGCCCACGAATGACACGAATGACACGAATGAAAACCTGGCGCTCATGTTGAACGTGGAGATTGGCCCGGCCGAACCGCGAAATAAGTCAAGCGGTCACATCTTTCGGCTCAACTTCCGCATCTCCAAGAAACAGGCCGCACTCAAAAGGATGGCCGTGACGAGGAACAGTGCAGCCAAGCCAGCTTGTTTCCCAACCAATGCCATGACTCCGCCGACAAGCTCGGCTGAAACACCACAGCCGAGCAGGATCGCAAACTCCGTGTAACGCTTCAGCGCCGAACTGCGCTGAACTCGCGGCTGAAGCAGCAAGCGCAACACCGTTGTGAGAAGCGCGTTTCCTTCCCCGTTGACCGATTGAATTTTCCGGCCGACACTCTGCCCCGACAGAAAGTCAAATCATCATGAAGCTTGTTCGCTATCAAGACACCTCAGGTAAAATATCGTTTGGTCGGCGTCACGACGATGGACGCATCACGCAAGTCGATGGAGAGATCCTGACTTCGTTGATGGACACCGGCAAAACGGCCACCGTGGCGAAGCAACTCGCCCCCATCGAACCTCGCGACATCATTTGCATCGGCCTCAACTACCGGAAACACGCCGCGGAAGGAAACCAGGCCATCCCGGAGTATCCGGTGGTGTTCATGAAGAACCTTGGAACGGTTCAAAACCCCGGCGATCCCATTATTCTCCCGCGGCGACTGCGGAGCGACGCCGTCGATTACGAATGCGAGTTGGCCGTGGTGATAGGACGGGAGTGCTACAACGTCCCGAAGGCCAAGGCGCTCGATTACGTGCTGGGTTACACCTGTGCGAATGACGTGAGCGCTCGTGATTGGCAGATTCAGAAGGGCGGCACCCAGTGGTGTCGCGGTAAGACGTTTGCAACTTTCTGCCCGCTGGGGCCCTGGATTGTCACGCGTGATGAGATTCCCAATCCGAATGCGCTGTCGATTAAGACCGTGCTGAACGGGCAGACGATGCAGGATTGGAACACCAACGACATGATCTTCGACGTCCCAACGTTGATCGAGTTCTTGAGCGGCAGCACACGTCTGCTGCCGGGTACCGTCATTCTGACCGGGACGCCGCACGGAGTGGGGGCCGCCCGCAAGCCTCCGGTGTTCCTGAAACCGGGAGACAACGTTACGATCGAAATCGGCAGCATTGGCTCCCTGACCAACCCAGTGGTTGAAGAGACGTGATCTGGCCTCCTATCCTTTTGAAAATCCGCTCGTTTCGTTGCATCGCTCTCGCGGTGTGGCTGAGCGGACGGGTCGGCCTTGGCACGGTCGAAGGTGCAACGGCACCCTCCTATACCCGGGATGTCCGGCCCATTCTAGCCGAGCATTGCTTTGCCTGCCACGGTCAGGACGACAAAGCTCGAAAAGGGGGCCTCCGCCTGGACCTCCGGAATATTGCGCTGGTCGGTGGCAAGTCGGGCAAACCCGCCTTGCAGCCCGGAAACCCGGGTGGTTCTGAGTTGATGACTCGGGTTATTTCCCAGGATGCCGACCTACGGATGCCGCCACCCGAAGCAAAGAAGCGACTGACCGACGCCGAAATTGAGATCCTTCGGCAGTGGGTCGGCTCGGGCGCGGAATACCAGCCACATTGGTCGTTCATCGAGCCCGTTCGCCCCAAGCTGCCGACTCTTAAGGCACCCAGGTCGGGTTCAGATCCCGGTTCACCGATCGATGCATTCGTTCGAGCACGCCTCGAAGAGGAAAATCTTAAGCCCGCCCGGGAAGCAGATCGGCCCGCCTTGTTGCGTCGGTTGTCGTTGGATCTGACGGGATTACCCCCCAGCCCGAAGGAACTGGAATCTTACCTCAACGATTCCGCGCCGGATGCATACTTGAAGCAAGTGGATCGGCTCCTGGCGTCCCCGCACTATGGGGAACGCTGGGCGCAATGGTGGCTCGACGCCGCTCGATACTCCGATTCCGATGGTTACGAAAAGGACCTTCCGCGGCAACAATGGCCCTGGCGTGATTGGGTCATTCAGGCGTTGAACCGCGACCTGCCGTACGACCGCTTCGTGATTGAGCAGATCGCCGGGGACCTGTTACCGAACGCCACGCAAGACCAGCGGACGGCCACCGGGTTTTTTCGAAACAGCATGGTCAATGAAGAAGGTGCGATTATCGCCGAACAATTCCGGACGGAAGGTTTGATCGACCGAATGGATTGTCTGGGAAAAGCAGTGCTCGGCCTGACGTTACAATGTGCTCAGTGCCACGCGCACAAATTCGATCCGCTGACTCAGGAAGAATATTATAAGATATTCGCGTTTCTAAATAACGATTTCGAAAGCATCGGGCGTGTGTATTCCCCCGAACAATTGAAGAGCATCGACCGAATTCAACGGGGAATAGTTGATCAGGAGGCGGCACTGAAAGCGATGCATTCAGATTGGCCGAAGCGGCTGCGTGATTGGGAGGCCCAGCAACGGCCTCCGGTTCCACACTGGGAACCGTTGGATGCGACCGATCAATTCCTGGAGGGCGGTCTCGCCCATCCTGAAGAACTGCCAGATCATTCCATTCTTACGCTTGGCTTTCGACCTTCGAGCGGCGATTTGCGAGTGTTTGGTCGCACGTCGCGCACGAATTTAACCGGACTCCGCTTGGAGGCGATGACTCACGGAGACCTGGCGTTTGGCGGGCCGGGTCGGAGTTCACCGGGAACATTTGCCGTCAGCGAACTGATCTTGGAGACCCGGCCTGTGGGGTCGACCAACGCCTGGGTCAAGGTGGGTTTGACCAATGCCACCGCGGACTTTGCGGAAGCCGATCACGCACTCGTCGCCTCCCCGAAACCCGATGCAACCGAAGACAAACGGCGCTTGGGGCCTGCCCGGTATCTGATTGATGGCAGCGAGGAGACCGCTTGGAGCGCCGACCGCGGGCTTGGCCGGCGGCATACGGATTACGAGGCGGTGGTGCAGCTTGCACCCACGAATACACCCTTCACCGGCGCCGGTGTCGAACTCCGTGTTACGTTGCAATTTCGCCATGCCGGCCCGGGTTCCGGGCAGAACAATTTTTTGGGCCGCTTTCGAGTTTCGTTCACCGACGAGCCAGCGCCGGTTGCCGATCCTTTGCCTCGCCGCGTGCGTGCGGCCCTCGCGAAATCGGCCGAAGATCGGACGCCCGCGGAGCAGGCCGCTATTTTCAGCACTTGGCGGTCCATCAGCCCGGACGCAAAGGAAAGCAACGAGCGAATCGAAGCGTTATGGCGGGAGTTTCCGGAGGGAGACACCGTCTTAAACCTCGCTCATCGTCCGCCGGAATTGGCCCGCGAGACATCGCTTCTCGAACGGGGTAGTTGGCAGAAACCCGGCCGCAAGATTACCGCCGGCACGCCCGCTTTCTTGCACCCGCTTCCCGTCGGGGCTGGTTCGAGCCGTCTAACATTGGGCCGATGGCTCGTCGATCGGCGGTCACCCACCACAGCAAGGGTCATTGTGAACCGCGTTTGGCAGGCGTATTTCGGCCTGGGACTGGTCGAGACGCCCGAGGATTTTGGTGTGCGCGCCGCGTTGCCCACTCACCCGGAACTTCTGGATTGGCTCGCGGTTGAGTTGATGGAGCCGGTCACTGAGAAGTCGCCCGATGAACAACCCTGGTCGCTGAAACATCTTCACCGTTTGATCGTGAATAGCGCGACCTACCGACAGTCTGCCAGACTGGACCCCGGCCTGGTGGCCCGTGATCCTCTCAATCGATTACTCGCTCGGGGCCCCCGGTTCCGTGCGGAGGCTGAGATGATCCGCGATGTCGCGCTCAGCGCCGCGGGACTGCTGCATGAACGCGTCGGGGGCCCGAGTTTTTATCCGCCGGTGCCCGAGAGCATGTTCGCTTTCAACTACACCAAGATTGCCTGGCCTACCGCCACCGGGGCCGAGCGGTATCGGCGCTCGCTCTATCAGTTCCGCCGACGATCTATGCCCGACCCGGTGCTCGGTGGATTTGACGCTCCGAACGGGGATTCAGCCTGCGTCCGCCGGGTTCGGAGTAACACGCCCTTGGCGGCGTTAACGGGATTGAATGAACCCGTTTTTGTCGAGGCATCGCGCGCGCTGGCATTGCGAACGTTGCGCGAGGCAAAACCGACGGAATCGGACCGCATCGAATATGCCTTTCGTCTCTGTACCGGTCGAGTGCCAGGACCCGCCGAGGCCACTCTCATTCACGACCTACTCAAATCCCGTCGGCAGCGAGTCGCTGACGGTTGGGTTCCGGCAAAGGAAGTTGCCTTCACGGATCCTGCGTCAATCGAGCAACTTCCCACCGGAACCACTCCGACCGAAGCGGCGGCGTGGGCGATTGTTTCCCGCGTGCTCTTGAACCTTGATGAAACCCTGACCAAATAGGAAATTGTATTCCTTCCTTGGACTTTCTCCCCGTATGAAACAGCCCTCTGAGATCGTCGTCGAAACTCACCGCCTGGCCTCGCGCCGATGGTTCCTGCGCGATTGCGGTCTCGGACTTGGGAGCATCGCATTGACAGCGTTGCTGAACCGGCCCTCCGCCCATGCTGCTCTTTTCGATCGATCGAGCCCGGCTGCGCCGCTGGCACCGCAGCCCCCGCATTTCGCGCCCAAAGCCAAACGCGTCATCTACATTTTTCAGGCGGGAGCACCCAGTCACCTCGATCTGTTCGATTACAAGCCGGAACTGACAAAGCGATCCGGTCAGTTGCCGCCCGCCGAACTCCTCAAGGATTACCGAGCGGCATTCATTAACCCGAACTCCGCGTTGCTCGGTTCGAAGTTCAAGTTCCAGAGGCACGGCCGGTCGGGTCTCGAACTGTCTGAACTCCTCCCGCACACCGCCAGTGTCGCCGACGACCTTTGCGTCATTCGCTCGATGCAGACGGACGCGGTCAACCACGCACCCGCCCAAATCCTGATGAACACGGGTTCTCAGCTCTTCGGCCGACCCAGTCTCGGTGCGTGGACTCTCTACGGCCTTGGCACGGAAAACGCGGACCTTCCCGGGTACGTGGTACTTAGCAGCGCCAACGGCACGAGCGGGGGTGCGAGCAATTGGGGCAGTGGGTTCCTTCCGACGGTTTATAATGGCATTCCCTTTAGGGGTACCGGGGACCCGGTTTTGTACCTGTCGAACCCACGTGGTTTTGATCCCGAGACCCAGCGCGCATCGCTCGACACGCTCCGCCAACTGAACGAGCTCAATCTCGCCGAACTGGGAGATCCTGAAACCGCGGCGCGAATCCAGGCCTACGAAATGGCCTATAAAATGCAATCCAGCGCGCCGGAGCTGATGGACCTTTCCCACGAGCCCAAGTCTATCCTGGACCTTTATGGTGTCGACCCCGCCAAGCCTGGCTTCGCGCGCAATTGTCTGCTGGCTCGAAGATTGGTGGAGCGCGGCGTTCGGTTTGTGCAGCTCTTCCACGAAGCCTGGGACCAGCACAGCGACCTCAAGAAGGGCTTGACCAATAATTGCCGCGATACCGATCAGGCAAGCGCCGGACTCATCAAAGATCTCAAAGCCCGCGGACTGCTCGAAGACACGCTGGTGATTTGGGGCGGAGAATTCGGACGGACACCCATGGTCCAGGGGGGTGACGACGGCCGGGATCATCACAATCGCGGATTTTCAATCTGGTTGGCAGGCGGCGGTGTTCGTCCCGGGATCTCCTTCGGTGCCACGGATGACTTTGGATTCAACGCGGTTGAAAACCCAGTCCATGTCCATGATCTCCAGGCCACGTTGCTGCATCTCCTCGGCTTTGATCACACCCGCCTGACCTACCGGTCCCAGGGCCGTGATTTTCGTCTCACCGATGTCCACGGCAAAACGGTGACGGGCATTTTGGCCTGAAGCCCTCGAACGTCTTAACCGTAGCGGCCTTCGATGTATTCAGCCGTCTTCGGGAACTTCGGGGTCACGAACATCTCCGCGGTGCGGCTGTGTTCGATGAGTTGACCCAGGAGCATGAAGATACATTCGTCGCTGCAACGGCGCGCCTGAGCCATGTTATGCGTCACGATGACGATCGTGTAGCGACCCTTCAGCTTGAACATCAGTTCCTCGATGGCACGCGTGCCATTGACGTCGAGTGCGCTGCACGGTTCATCCATCAGGACAATCTCGGGCTTGAGCGGGAGCAGGCGGGCGATGCAGAGCTTTTGTTGTTGCTCCAACTGAAGGGTGATCGCCTTGGCATCCAGGCGGTCCTTCAGGTCGCTCCAGAGGCCGACTTCGGTTAACGCCTTTTCCACGGCATCATCGAGCTCGGATTTCTTCAGGCCTTTTTCGTCGTGGATGCGAAGCCCAAAAACAACGTTTTCATAGACTGAAAGTGGCAATGGGTTCGGACGCTGGAAGACCATGCCGACGCTCTTGCGCAATTCGATGAGGGAAACATCAGGGTCGTAGATATTCTTACCGAGGAGTTTGATTTCGCCCTGGGTGGTGACGTTGCCGTAGCGTTCATTCACACGGTTGAAGCAGCGCAAGAGTGTCGTCTTGCCACAGCCGCTGGGCCCGATCAGCGAGGTAATGATTCCCTTCTTGATGTCGACGTTGATGTTGTGCAACGCCTGAAACTTGGCGTACCAGAGGCATAGATCACGAGTGGTGATTCCGATTTGGACTTCGCTTGCACCGAGCGTGGGGTCAAGAGTGGCCGGGTTCATCCAAAAATTCCGTTCACGTAATCGTTAGTGCGCTTATCCTTTGCCTTGTCACTGAACATGACTTCGGTGGTGTCGAGTTCGATAATCTCACCGTTCCAGAGAAACAGGGTGCGGGCGGCAAGGCGGCGGGCCTGTTGGACGAGGTTGGTCACGAGTATAATCGTCATGTCTTGCTTCAGTTCTCGAAGGACCTCTTCAATCCGCATTGTCGTGACGGGGTCAATGGCGATGCTGAATTCGTCGAGGCACAGAATTTCCGGCTGATGGGAGAGTGCGCGGGCGATGGTCAGGCGTTGTTGTTGGCCGCCGGAGAGCTTCGTGCCGAGCGAGTCGAGCCGATCCTTCACTTCATCCCAAAGGGCCGCCTGACGCAGACATTTCTCGACGAGGCCGTCGAGGTCGGACTTTTTGCGCATCCCGGAGGTGCGCGGCGCAAATGCGACGTTTTCGTAGATGCTCAACGGCAGGCCGACGGGGAGCGGGGCGACCATGCCGATCTTGCGTCGGAGTTCATACACGTTGCGCATTTGCCTCACATCCATTCCGTCCACTTTGATGATGCCGCTGACTTTGGCACTGGCGGTGAAGTCGATGGTGCGGTTGATGCAGCGAAGGAGTGACGTTTTGCCCGATTGCGCGGGGCCGATGATCCCGAGGATTTCGTTTGGTTCGATGTAGAAGGAAATGCCGTGGATCACCTCTTTCGGCCCGTAACTAAGGCGGAGGTCCTCGATCAGGATTTTGGGCGATGCCGATTCCGAGGACGGCGGGCGGACGGGTTCTGGGGGGAGAATTGTCATTACCATTTTTTCCGAGTTCGCAGCCAGACGCGGAACACAATGGCGGTGGCATTGATCAAAAGCACCGTGCCGAGGAGCGTGACGGCGATGGCGTAGGGCAGGGCTTCCGGCGCGTTCGTGACCTGGGTAGTCACGGTGTAGAGATGCATCGAGAGGGCCATGCACTGATCCTTGATGCCGTACGCAAACAGGTTGCCCTCGGGAATATTCCGATAGAAGACAGCGCCGGTGAACATGATCGGGGCGGTTTCACCCGCGGTGCGGCTGACTTGAAGGATGACGCCGGTGAGGATGCCGCTGATGGAATTCGGCAGGACGATGGCCTGGATTGTTTGCCAGCGGGTCGCGCCGACATTCCAGCACGCTTCGCGGAAGCTCACGGGGACGGAGGCGAGGGCTTCCTTGGTTGAGGCGATGATGACGGGCAACGTCATGATGGCGAGGGTCAGGGAGGCGGCGAGGATTGAGCGGTCGAGGCGCGCGAAGAGCACGAAGGCGCCGAGACCAAAGAGCGCGTGCACAATGCTCGGAACACCCGCGAGATTCACAACGGCGAGGTTTACGATGCGGTTGAACCAATTGTCCTTCGCATATTCATTGAGGTACACCGCCGCGAGCACGCCGATCGGGGCCGAGATGCAGAGCGATAGGACGACGAGATAAATCGTCCCGAGCAGCGCGGACCAGATGCCGCCCTTCCTCATGCCGTGAGTCGGGTTGGTGGTGAGGAAGTCCCAGGACAGGAGCGGGGCGGCTTTGTAGGCGAGGTAGCCAAGGATGAGCGCCAACGGGATGACCATTGCCAGAGTCATGGTGCCGAAGAGGCCCTGGGCGAGCATTTCGGTGCGTCGCTTCTTTCGAGTGAACGCTGTCTCCGTGAAGAGGTCAGCCGGGTTGGATGCGGGTGCGTTCATCGGCATTACTTCTTGCGAATCCCTTTCACGGCGAAGTCGGCCAGGAGATTCACCAGGAACGTCATCGTGAAGAGGAGAATACCAATGAGGAACAGGACGCGGTAATGGTCGGATCCTTCGGCAGTTTCGCCGAGTTCGGCCGCGATGGTCGCCGTGAGAGTTCGGACCGAATCAAAGATGCTATGGGGAATGTTGACAGAATGCCCGGTGGCCATCAGCACGGCCATCGTCTCCCCGACGGCACGGCCGACGCCGAGCAGCACGGCGGCGAGCAGGCCGTTCTTGGCAGCGGGCAGGAGCAGGCGCCAGATCAGTTGCCACTTTGTGCAGCCCAACGCGATGCCGGCTTCGCGGTAGGAATCAGGAACGGCTTTGAGCGCGTCTTCGCCGATGCTGACCATGATGGGAACGCTCATCAACGCGAGGAGGATGGCCGCGTTGAGGACGTTCAGACCGACTTGCACATTGAACACTTTCTGGATGACCCCGTTCAGCACGGTCAGGCCGATGAATCCCCACACCACGCTCGGAATCGCCGCGAGCAGTTCAATCGTGATCTTGAGTGTTTCCTTCATTTTTTTGCCGCAGAACTCGGACAGGAACACCGCCGCGCCGATGCCGAAGGGAACCGCGATCAACATGGCTAGGACGGTGACGCTAAACGTGCCGATGATCAGCGCACCGACGCCATAGCGGGGCGTGTTGAGAGACGTGGGATACCAGGTCTGCGTGAAGAAGAACCTGCCGAGGTCGAGTTTGCGAAGGATGGGCGCACCCTCGCGGAAGACGAAAAAGAAAATGGCGAAGACGAAGATCATCGCACTGATGCCACAAAGGTGGATCAGGACTTCAATCACCCGTTCGCCCAATATCCCCAAGTTACCGCGTCGCGGGCGGGGCGTCCGGCGGGTGCTCGCGACGGTGTCGGGGGTCTCACGGACGGCATTCGCCATGTTTTCGGGAGAAAGTTGGTGGTGAGAGGAGCAGCGTGTTGGCCCGACGAATGCCGCCCCACTCGCCATCCTTATTGCTTCTTGGGCAACGGGACGTATCCGCTGTCCTTCACGACGGCCTGGCCAGCGTCGGTGAGAATCCAGTCGATATACTTCTGCACGTGCGGTGAAGGTTGTCCGGGCGTGTACATGAACATCGGGCGAGCAATGGGATAACTCTTGTCCCAAGTGGTCGGGATGCTCGGTGCGACGTAGGGGCCGCCCTTCTTTTTGGAGACCTTGAGCACTTTGACCTTGTCGGTCTTATAGCCGAGGCCGCTATAACCAATGGCGTTGGGCGTGCGCGATACAAGTTCGACAACATCTTTGGATCCATTCATGTCCCGGGAGCCGAGCTTGAAGTCGCTTTTCTTGCCGACGACCATTTCGCGGAAGTAGTGATAGGTGCCGGAATTGTTCTGCCGGCTGACGCGGATGATTTCCTCGCCGCCGGCGAGTTTGCTCCCGAGTTGAGACCACTTGTCTATCGAGCCGCCTTCTTTGTAAATGTCGCTCAGTTCTTCAATTGAAATTTCGTCGATGGGGTTGCTGGTATGGACGTAGATGGCCAGCGCATCCCAGCCGACAAGAAATTCCTTCGGATCATGGCCGTGCTTCGATTTAGCCTTCTGGATTTCCTCAGGTTCAAGCGCCCGACTGGAATTAGCGATTTCGCATGTGCCGTTGATAAGCGCCGCGACACCGATCCCGGAGCCGCCGCCTGATACTTCAACGGACACGGAAGGATCCACTTGATGATACGTTTCGGCCCAGGCCTGGGCGAGGTTCACCATTGTGTCGGAACCAATGTTCTGGATCGAGGTCACCTTCCCGGCGGACTTCGCGCCTCCATCGGTGCCGACTCCTTCCTTCTGGCCGCAGCCCAATAGGATGAGTCCGGCCGCCAGCGTGGAGATGATGGCCGTGCGGAGGTCGTATTTCGTGAGTGTATTCATGGTCAGCGTTTCGTCGGATTCGGTTCGTAATCGTTACTCAAACTTGTCCCCAAGCACGGCTTCCACGAGGTCGCGGATGTGTGCGTGGAGAAATTGGAAGGTGGATTCATAGGCGGCCTTGATTTCGAGCGGGCTGCCCTCGACCTTCGAAGGATCGAGCACACTCCAATCGAGGCAGACAACTTTCGTGGGGGGCTTGGGAAAGGCCTTTTTCGCCTCCGGTGCGAGCGCCACGATGAGTTGATAGCGGTCGAAATCGGGAATCTGATCGATGCCCTTGCTGGATTGTTGCGTGACATCAAGCCCCTTTTCGCTGAGGAAGCGGGTTGTCTTGGGGTCCACCGTCGTGGGCTCCAAACCCGCGCTGGCAAACACGAAATGTGGCAGGTTTCGCGACTTGGCAATGGCCTCAGCCATCTGGCTGCAGCAGGAATTATGCTTGTCTAAGAAGATCAACCGGGATGTCGTCGCGTCTTTGTGCCTGCTGTATTCGCCCGTACACATGTATAGGACCTCGATGCAGATGTTTCGAGCCTGATCGGAAACGCGCTCAAAGTGCCGCGCAATCATCATCAGGGCATTCAGGGAATCCACCGGAATCTTGTTCTCGCGGTTCAGCTGCATCAGATCCGAGTTGAGTTGGTCCTTGAGGGCGTCCACCCGCTCCTCGGTTTCGATGGTTTTGCGTGCGAGCTCAGCGTCCTGCTTTACGAAAGACTCGACCGCATCGTGGAGCATGGGGATGGTGAGATTGGCAATCTCGGCAAATCGCTCGACCGGAACCTTCCCGTCCATCGAGGTGAGCTTGAGCACCTGGCGGGCGATACTTTCGGCGTAGTCGCCAATGCGCTCCAGTTCCAGATTGATCCGAATGGTCGCGTACGCGAGGCGCAGCGGACCAGCCACGGGCTGCTGGCGCGCGATGAACTCCAGGCAAAGGCGATCCACTTCCTTCTCCAACGCATCAATCCGATTGTCCCGGAGGATGACCGAGAACGCCAGCACCCGGTTTTTCTCCGCGAGCGCCTTGATGCAATCCCGCAGACCACGCTCGCTCAGGGCAGCCATCTCGCCGATCTTGGTCCGGATCCGGTCGATGTCCCGTTGCAATGATTGTTCAAAATGAGTCGCCATGGGGATGAGTGTTGCCTCGGGCTAAATTTGGCGCTGAAATGTTCGGCAAAAGTGTTGCTATTCTTCGGCCAGCGTAGTGACGATCGTGTGGTTCTGGAAGTGAGATTGCCCTCTTTTTGTCGAATCATTGCCCCTCGCCCAGCGCGGGGCGCATCCCGAAGTTTTTGGAGATTTTAAGTTCCAAAGGACGGATTCGTAGCAATTTTTGAAGACGAGGTCGCGTTGTTTTGGGCCAACGGCCCTCGATTCTCAGCCCAGGCCGATGGCCTCGGCTAAGGGTTGACGGCCCTTTGGGCCTGAGGAATCGCACGTTCATAAAGCGAACAATGAAAAGTTGAGCAACGGCAGCCGTCATGGAACTGTTCACGTCGTGTAATGCAACGATCATTCACTCCTCGCCTCCGAAAAAGAGGGTTCACTCTCATTGAGCTGCTCGTGGTGATTGCGATCATCGCGATTCTCGCGGGGATGTTGCTGCCAGCCCTGGCTAAGGCAAAACAGAAAGCGCAACTGGCCAACTGCCTTTCGAATCTCAGGCAACTGGGGCTTACCCTAGTCCTGTACACGGGCGATAACGGCGAGAAGTTCCCCTATTCCGGCCGTGGCTTTCCCCAGATGCCGCTGGTGGATCTCTTGAAGTTGCTCGATCCCTACATCAGCACGAATAACCGCGCTTTTTTCCGCTGTCCCACTGAGCGCGGGAGGGGATGGAACATAGAATGGATCGTTCGCAGTGGTGCCCAATTCGGCAACGGCGTCACAACCAATCAATTGCTGTTTCCGTGCTCCTACTATTATTGCTATCCATTTTACTCCGACAACGCCTTGAACGCGCTCAAGGTCCGAAAGGTCTCGGAAGTCCGGTTTCCAAGCCAAAAGGGAATCTTGATCTGCTATGCCAGCGCGCCCAATAACGCCGATGCTCTTGGCCATGGGCCAAAAGGCCAGTCGGTGTTGTTCGTGGACGGACACGCTCAGTTCCTCCCCTTCGCTCAACTGGGACCTGGAGGCTTCGATGCCACCGTTGATGGATTGTCGGGGGTCGACTTGGCGCGGTAGGCATCCCTGCGCCGGTTCGTTTGATCGCGATGTGCCATGATCACCTTCCTGCTACCCGACAAGGTATCCTTAGGGTTGTTTCTCAGTATGGTCGGTGTAGGATTGCCACTCTGTCCGTGACTGGATTGTGATTATGAGCCCCTACCGGCCCGGTAAAAACGCGCGCAGTGATATTGCCATCTTCGCGGTCGGTATTTTGTTGGTCAACTCGGTGGACGTCTCGGCACAGATCAGTCCCGTCACCAACCCACCCGCCCGGCTGGAGATTCTGGTCGGGCAGCGGCAATTGTTCCTCGACGATGTTGGCATCGAGCGCATCGACAAGTTGGCCCGGACGATGCACTCGCCGGCGAAAAAGGGAGCGGTCATTCGTCCCAACTGGGATCGGGGTGAGACGGCTCTACAGACCCGGAGCGCACCCGCCTGGGATCCGGCCGCCGGCGTTTTTAAGTTGTGGATGATAACGTCCGCCACCCATTCCGGAACCACCTACGCCGAGAGCGAAGACGGGCTGCATTGGCGCAAACCCTCCGTGCGTCAGCGCGTCGTGAACGGTTCCCTTGAGAATAACACCCTCACCTGGGATCCCGCGCTCGAATGGCCCGCCAACGCCATGGAAAATGTCGTTTACGACCCCGACGATGCGGATCTCTCACGTCGTTTCAAGGGCTTTGCCCATTGCTTTATGCGGGAGCCGATCGCCAGTCCGGACGGCATCCATTGGCGCAAACTGAAGGTGCCAGCTCTCGCTAGCAGCGACGAATCCAACTTAAGTTACGACCGGCAGACGCGGACTTTTATCGCGACTCTCAAGCACCATGGACCGAATGGGCGCTCGGTCTTCCTCTCGACCAGCACGGATTTCGAACATTGGACTGCGCAGACGTTAATGTTCCACGCGGACGACCTGGATCAGATGCTGGGGCGCGGAAACATTGCGCGGCATTACACCAGCCCCGGACTCGATCCGCCGATCTTCAATATCCCCGCGGATTACCACGTGGATATCTACAACATGGGCGTGTTTCGCTACGAGGGACTTTATGTCGGACTACCCTCCGTCTATCACAAGACGGGGCAGGTTCCAGGCGACTGGTCCGGATTCACGGACTGGGACGTTTCAGCAGAGCAGAGAGTGGCCTATCGGCAGAGCGGCGATTGGGCCGGTTTTCATCATGTCCAACTGACGTGCAGCCGCGACCTGCACCAATGGAAACGCCTTGGCGACCGCCGACCCTTCCTCGATCTCTCGCCGACGGGTTCGGGTGCGTATGATTTGTCCACGATCATTGGACCCTCTTCCCCCCTCGTGCGGGGTGACGAACTCTGGTTCTATTACACGGGCCTCAAGAAGTATGGCGGGCCGACCCCGCAACGCGGGGTGGAACGGGATCAAGGAGCCATCTGCCTCGCCATACTGCGGCGTGATGGATTCATCTCATTGGACGGGGGCGACAAGCAGGGCAGCGTCACGACCCAACCCTTCAAACTTCCGTCCGGTGAGCTACACGTGAATGTGGATGCATCCCGCGGATCCGTTCAAGCCGCACTCCTCGATGCGAGCGGTCGCGTTCGATGCGAAAGTCATTCCATGGTGGGGGATCAACTGCGGGGCAAAGTGAACTGGAAATCCCCGCTGCCCAGCCCGAATTCGGAAGTTCGCCTCCGCCTCACCGCGCAGCACGCAGCTTTATTCTCATACTGGTTTGACTGATGCGGTCCATGCCCGCCTTCTTTTTCTTCGTCCAGCATCCCTCGTATGAATCGACGCCAGTTCCTATCGACTACCCTTGCCACACTGCCTGCGATCGGCCTCGCGGCGGAGAATCGTACAGATTCGCCCACCCGCGGCGTCGTCCTGTATCCATTCGATCTGTCGCTCACCGATTGGCCCGACCGTGCCCTCAAGGCGGGGATGACGACGATCGCCCTGCATGCGGCGCGGCGGTTGGATGTGCTGCGGGATTTTATTGCCAGCCCGGACGGGCGGCGATTTCTCGCGCGGTCCGCCGAACTGGGCCTCGCGGTTGAATACGAGCTGCATGCCATGGGCGAGCTGCTGTCGCGTGAGCTTTATCACAAAGATCCCACGCTCTTCCGCATGGACGAAAAGGGACGCCGCAACGCGGACGCCAACTGTTGCCCGCACTCCGCCGCGGCTCTCGAAATCATCGCTGGGAAGGCGGTCGAGTGGGCGAAACTCCTCGCGCCCACGACGCACCGCTACTTTTACTGGCCTGACGACGGTGCGCAGTGGTGCCGCTGCCCGAAGTGCCGCGAATTTTCTGCGAGCGAACAAGCGCTTCTCGTTGAGAACCATGTTCTTCGCGCTCTCCGTCGCCGTGATCCAAAGGCCACACTCGCGCATATTTCCTACAGCCATACGCTGGCCGCTCCAGAGCGCGTACGACCCGAACCGGGCGTCTTCCTCGAGTTCGCCCCCATCACCCGCGACTACGCGCATTCCATTGCCGACCGTGATGCGAAGACGCACAGCACGGGTCAGCCCGACCCGCTGACGAATGGGGGCTACCTCGACATTCTTGCCGCGAACATCGCCCTCTTCGGAGCGGAGCACACCCAAGTGCTCGAATATTGGCTCGACGTTTCAATGTTTTCGAAATGGACCCGTCCCGCCGTGAAACTACCCTGGAATGGGACTGTCTGCCGTGCTGATATCGCCGCCTATCGCAAGCTTGGCGTGCGGCACTTCACGACTTTTGCCACGTACATCGATGCCGACTATGTGATGCGTTACGGCGACCCGCAGTCGGCGTTGGACGAATACGGGGCCGCCTTCCAGCAGCCATGAATTCGATTCGTAACGTCGCACTGGCCGCCGCTCTCGCGGTCGCATTCGCCGCGTGCTCCACCCACCCCGTCGGCGCGGGCAACGAGGCGGTGGTCATTCGAACGTTTTCCTTCCCCTGGTCGGCAAGTCCCGCGCCGCGGACGGAATTTCGCGCTGCCATCGTCGGCGACCGTTGGCACTTTACCTTCGATGCCGAGGACCACGACATTGTCGTCGCACCGCGGTGGCGTGGCGAATCCACGGTGGATGCGGAAGACCGCGTGGAAATCTTCCTCGCTCGCGACGCTGCGCTCGAGCACTACTTTTGCATCGAGATTGACCCGCTCGGCCGCGTGCATGACTACGCGGCGAGCCACTATCGGAAATTCGACAGCACGTGGAATTGCCCCGGCCTCATGACGTCGGCACGCCGTACGGCGAATGGCTACCAGGTCGAGGGAAACGTTCCACTCGCGTCACTCGAAGTGATGCTTGGGCAGCCGGTACACTCCGGCGACACGGTGCTGGCGGGGCTTTTCCGCGCCGAATTTTACGGTCACGAAGAGCGCACGCAGGGTGCCGCTGACGATAACTGGATCAGTTGGGTGAAGCCTGAGCCGAAGAAGCCCGACTTCCACGTGCCATCTGCCTTTGCCGAGCTCAGGCTTCGATGAGACTTCACTTCGCCTCCCCGTCACGCGAATTGTCAGCACCCATAACTTCGGGATGGACGGCGGATGATCTCGGGTTGCTTTCGCCGATTGACTGCCCCTGGCGAGCGATTGATAGTGCAGGAGAACCCGCTTCTGGCTCATGGCTTCCGGCGATGGGCGCGATGGGCGGGTAGAAGTTGATAACACCCTTGAAAACGCTCACTCAATTTTTGGTGGTCAACATCACTCTTTTGAAGTTGCTGGGTCTTATTCAATCGAGCGAGGCCCGGGCTGAAGACTACGACTTCTTTGAGCAAAAGGTCCGGCCCCTGCTCGTGGACCGCTGTTACAAGTGTCACAGCACGGAAAGCGAGAAGGTGAAAGGGGGCCTGTACCTCGATACCAAGGAGGGTTGGCTCAGGGGCGGCGAGAATGGCCCCGCCATTGTGCCAGGCGATCCGGAAAAGAGTTTGCTCACGAAAGCGGTGCGCTATCTGGATCCCAATCTGCAAATGCCGCCCAAGGCCAGATTGACCGAGGGCCAAATCGCCGACCTCGTCTCCTGGATTAAGATGGGCGCTCCCGATCCGCGCGTCGGCAAGGCCGGCGGTAAGGCGGGCGACGCTCCCAAAGTTGCCTACGATTTCGCCGAGGCCCGCAAGCATTGGTCCTTTCAACCACCGAAAGCCCCCCCCTTGCCCAGGGTTAAATCGAGCGAATGGATTCAATCACCCGTTGATCAATTTATTCTGGCCAAGCTGGAAGAAAAAAATCTGCTGCCCGCTTCCCCTGCGGACAAGCGAACGCTGATTCGCCGCGCCACGTTCGATTTGATTGGCCTGCCGCCGCGTCCCGAGGAAATTGCAGCATTCCTCGCCGACAGTTCGCCCCATGCCTTTAAGACGGTGATCGAAGCTCTGCTAATCTCACCCCATTATGGAGAACGTTGGGGGCGCCACTGGCTTGACGTGGTGCGATATGCGGATGGGCGGGATCTTCGCTACGTGGGGGCGGGCCATGATATTGGGGAGGCCTGGCGTTATCGGGATTGGGTTGTGAATTCCTTCAACCACGATCTGCCGTACAACGAATTTATCATGCATCAGATTGCCGGCGATCTGCTCCCCCGTGGCGATAAAGGCGTCATTCCTCCCGAGGCTGTGATCCCGACAGGCCTGCTCGCCATTGGTGAATGGGGTATTGGCGATTCGGATGCCGCGAAGATGCATAGCGATATAGTGGATGACCAGGTGAACGTGATCAGTCGCGCATTCCTCAGTCTGACGGTAAGCTGTGCCCGCTGCCACGATCACAAGTTTGAACCCATTCCAACCGCGGACTATTACTCTCTGGCTGGCATTTTCTTCAGTTCGCACATTTGCACCCCGTCGACGTCTTGTCTGATTGTCCGACGCCCGATTATTTCCGAAAGTGAAGTCGAGAAGTTCAACCAATATATGGCTCGGATTGCCGAAAAGGAAAAGCAGATCCAACAATATACCAATGAACAATATGCCTCGTTAACCAAGAGCAGTGTCCCCCAGACCGCCCGATATTTGATGGCGGCGTGGGATTATCAAACCCGCCCGATTGAGCAAGCCCTCGTGGGCGTGGGATCCTTCGCGAATGAACGGCAGATGAGGGAAGACGCATTGAGTCAATGGATTGATTATTTGAATTTCAGAGGGTCCGAGGGTCACCTCCTGACCAACGCGATCCGCGATTCCAACTCCCCAAGCGGGGTGTACGCCTGGAACGGCAAAAGTCCGGATGGAGTGCTCCTGGTCAATACTACCGACCAGCCCGTGGTGGTCAGCCGCGGCACAAATCTGCCGGCCCAACTCGCGGCTAAACTGCCCCCCAGGTCTGTCGCCCTCAACCCGGCATCCTCCGGGGGCGTCAGTGTCCGTTGGAAAAGCCCGTTGACCGGTCTCATTCGAATTGCGGGCCGTGTCAAGGACGCTCAACCGGGTGCCGGCGACGGTGTCGAATGGCTCGTCGAAGCGCGTCATGCGGACATAAATCTGGCTTTGGTGGGGGGTGTAATCGAAGACGGAGGGATGGACTCTTTTGAGAAGGCAAAGGGGGCTGAACGGTTGGGGCCGTTGCTGGTTCAAACGGGGGATTCTATCCGAGTCGTGGTTCTTCCCAGGAAAGACAGCGCGGGCGACATGACCACCCTAGAAGTTGAGATAGCAGAAATAACCGGGAAAAAGCGCCACTGGAGCCTCGGTCGCGATCTGGTCCCCGGGAACCTCGCCTCGGACATTGTCGCGGATCTCGCTGCCAAGGGTAAGGGCAATCCCCATCCTGACGGGTATGGAAATTCCGATACGTGGAGTTATTATGATTTGAGCGAGCCGGCCCCAGCGATGAAGCGGGCTGAGCGCGGCCCCCAGTCGCCCTTGGCCGGATGGTTTGAAGCCCTGGGCAATGGTCCTGTCGCGCTGGGCAACCGGAGCGAGCTGGAACGGGCGGCGGCGGAGGTCCAACAAGCCCTCCAAGCGGTGGCTGTTCGAATGGAAGCACCCGCGACAAACCCTCCTCCGGCCGTGGCCGCGATGCCCCCGACGGCCGCGGCGCGATTGTATTTGGACCTGATTTCGGATCAGGGTCCATTTCGGTATGCGAAGCGAGACAATGAAAAGTTGCTGCCGAAGGAGACACTGGCGACTCTCAAGAAACTAGGTCTCGAGTACGAGGCACTTAAAAAGAATGCGCCATCTCCCGTGCCCGTCGCACTGGCCATCAAGGAGGGTGGCTCTCCCGGCACCAAGTACGCCGGCATCCATGATGTACCGATTCACCGGCGTGGACGCTATGATCAGTTGGGAGAAGTTGTGCCCCGCCGTTTTCCCCGCGTGTTGGCGGGCGAGACTCAGCCTCTGATCGGCACCAACGTGAGCGGGCGCCTGGAGTTGGCGCGCTGGATTGCGCAACCGGAGAATCCGTTGCCCGCCCGGGTGATGGTGAATCGAATCTGGCAGCACCATTTCGGGGAGGGCCTTGTTCGGACCCCCGGTAACTTCGGCAGGCAAGGCGAGCGTCCAACCCATCCAGAACTGTTGGATTTTCTGGCGGTGCGCTTTGTCGAGTCAGGCTGGTCGATCAAAGCGATGCATCGCTTAATCATGCTCTCGTCTGCATATCAGCAATCGAGTGGGGCACTCCCCGAGACGGCATCGGCTGATCCCGATAACCGGCTCGTTGGACGGATGAGCATTCGGCGCCTGGAAGCCGAGGCAATCCGCGATTCTTTGCTGGCGGTGACGCTTAAATTAGATCGCACCCTCGGTGGACCCCCCACGCGCGATGTACTCAGTCCGCGCCGAGCGATTTATCTGATGACGATTCGTTCTGACAAGTCGGGCTTCCCCTTTGTGTTCGACACCGCCGATCCGGAAAATGTCGTCGATAAGAGAGTCGTTTCCACCGTGGCCCCTCAGTCTCTGTTTTTGTTGAACAACCCCTTCCCAATTTCCCTTGTGCCCGCATTCGTCGAGCGCATTCTCGGCAACGGTCTGGGCAGCGAGGTGCACTGTATTGAGCAGGCGTATCTGGCTCTCTATGGTCGGCCGATCACCGAAAAGGAAAGGTCTCTTGGGTTGGAGTTTTTAGCCAGATCCCGTCAAAAGAACGCTGAGTCGTCGAATCCCTCGCGTTTGGCGTGGGAGGAATACAGTCAGGTTCTACTGTGCGGAAATGAATTTATCTATGTAAATTGAGCATCCAATTCAAGAGGACAGTCATGAACGAACCAATCCTTCCGAAATCTGCAGGACAACTATTTAATCCCGGGATGATCAGTCGTCGCCGGATGCTTAGGAACTCGGCCAACGGCTTTGGCTTGCTGGCTCTAGCCAACCTGTTAGCCCATGACGCTCGCGGGACGAGCTTGGGAGGGGAGGGCCTCCTGAACCCGCTGATGCCCAAGTCCCCGCATCATGCCCCGAAGGCCAAGCGGGTAATTTTCCTTTTCATGCCCGGAGGCCCGTCGCATGTGGACCTCTTTGATCCTAAACCCAAGTTGGCCCAGTATGACGGCAAGCCAATCGCCTTTGAAAAGCCGAAATTGATGCATTCGCCGACTGGGAACCTGCTCCAATCGCCCTTCAAGTTTAAGAAACATGGCCAGGCTGGCACTGACGTCAGCGAGTTGTTTCCCCATGTCGCCCAATGTGTGGATGATCTGTGTGTTGTTCGATCGATGCTGACCGATAACATCAATCACAACGGTGCCTGCCTCGAAATGTGCACGGGCGAACAAGCCTTCTGCCGTCCGAGTCTTGGTGCCTGGCTGCTTTATGGCTTGGGCACGGAAAATCAGAATCTGCCAGGATTTGTGGCCATCAGCCCGAATCAACCGGCGCAGGGCGCTCCGCTTTGGGGATCGAGCTTCCTGCCCGCTTCGTACCAGGGAACTTATGTGTCGGATGTCAGTAATCCGATTAGCAATATGAGGAATTCGAAGTTCCCGCCGACGACGCAACGGGAGCAGCTCGACTTGGCCAAGCGACTCAATGAACTCCATCGCGAACAGCATCCGGAAGAGAGCCAACTGAACGCCAGGATTGCCGCGTTTGAATTAGCTTTCCGAATGCAGGCTGAAGCTCCGGAGGCGTTTGATATAGAATTGGAAAGTGAAGCGACGAAACGCCTTTACGGCGTTGGCAACCCGGTCACAGACCATTTCGGAAAGCAATGTTTGCTGGCTCGCCGACTGGTCGAGCGTGGCGTGCGCATGGTGCAGGTGTTCCATACAAAGTCATCGACCGCATCGGGTTGTCAGCTGTGGGATCATCACGGCGGGGTTCGTAAGGGGTTGATCGACAATACCGCGGCCACCGACTGGCCGATTGCAGGGTTGCTCCGAGACTTGAAATCGCGTGATTTGCTCAAGGACACCCTGGTGATTTGGGGAGGAGAGTTCGGACGCACCCCGACCCTCGAAGGAGTTGACGGGCGGGGTCATCATCCGTTCGGTTTTACGATGTGGCTGGCGGGAGGCGGGATTAAGGGTGGTATGACTTACGGCGCTACCGATGAGTTCGGCTGGTACTCCGTGAATGACAAAGTTCATGTCCATGATCTACACGCTACCATCCTCCACCTGATGGGTATTGATCATGAAAAGCTCACTTATAACTATAGCGGGCGTGATTTCCGCCTGACCGATGTCTACGGAAATGTCGTCCGGTCCATCCTCGCTTGATGCAAATGGGAAAAAAAGACATTGAAACTCGTTGCTGCGCGAAATGTGGCCAGTGGATGCAAAAGGGCTTCATTGTTGAGCAGAACTTGACCAACTACATTCCCAGCGTCTGGGTTGAGGGATCCCCCGAACCTTCCTTCTGGACCATCACGAAGATTGCCGGAAAGACGAAGCGCCTCGTGGTGTCGTATCGCTGTGTTGAATGCGGTTACTTGGAGTCGTATGCCACTCACGAATGGAAGGGTAAGGTTGACCCGGAATGATCCAAACTATCCGGGTTCCTCCGTCAGAACAGGTTATCGTAAATAAAAAAGACCCAAGAGAGCTTGAATCCCAGCCTGCTTAAAGAGGACACTTGGGCGCAAACGATCCTCAAATTGAACACAAAGTCCGGATAGAAGCATTTCCTGCATGAAACACTCACTCTTCATCACCCTGAATCTGGCCGCCCTGCTGATCGCCGGTTGCAGTTCTACTCCCACCCAGGTGAATAGCGGCGCGATCTCCGGAACGACCTTCAGCTTTATTGGTGGCGGCTCCCAGGCTGCTTCGTTTGCCGACAGCCGTGAGGCCGTTCATGGGCTGATCCAGGATTCCATTACCCGAAATCTTGCGGGCAAAGGTTTGAGCAAGGTGGCGACCGGCGGTGATGTGGTGGTGGCGTATCTCGTGCTCATCGGCAACGGGGTGAGCACCACGGCCATCAATAAGTATTTTGGCTACGGTCGTGACGCCGACGCGCTCCAGGAGAAGGCCCATGAGGCCTACGGCCGTAGCAAGAACCCGGATTCCTTCGAGGCGGGAACGTTGCTGGTCGATTTCGTTGATGGAAAGTCTTTCAAACTTCTCAAACGGACTTACGTGACCCGGCCGATATTGCGCGACCCGTCCGCTGAGGTCCGGGCGGAGCGGATTAATGAAGCAGTGACTGCGGTGCTCAAGGATGTCCAGATCAACCGATGAGAACGCGTTATTCCGGCAACAGATTGCCCACCCCGATCAACGGAGACGGACGTGAAAGAGGGATCCTTTTCCGCTTCGGTCACCGTTGATTTCAATGGATGTTACGCTTGGCGTCTCGTGGAAATGACGTTCCGAAACTCCCTTTGCTTGATGCGCTGCGCCGGCTGGCAGGGCACTCGTGGAGTAGGCACAAGTGTCGTATTGTCCTTCTCGCCATGTCCGCCGCATCCGGTTTCGTTGGCGGACTCGCCTTGACTTGGTCCGACGTGCATTCTGGATACCGTGACGTGCTTCCTGACGGGTGGCTCTGGGTTTATCGGTGGCAACCTACTTCATGAGCTCGTGGCTCGCGGTCACCGAGTGCGCGCCTTGTTGCGGCCAGGGGCCAATCTTCGCGGAATCGAGGGCATCGAGTACGAGCGGGTGACCGGGGATATCACCGACCGCTCCGATGACTTGGCCGCGCTCATGCAGGGGTGCGATTGGTGTTTCCACCTGGCGGCCAGTTACGCGCTGTGGCTACCCGACTATGGTCCGATGTACAAAGCCAATGTGTTGGGGACCCAGAAGGTGATTCGTGCAGCAATGAAGGCGCGGTGTTCACGTATCGTCTATACCAGCACGACCGGGTGCATCGGGCTCCCGAAACGGGATGCATTGGGCAACTTCATACCGACGGACGAACAGTCCCGGGTGAGCGAGTCGCAGATGTCGAGTCACTACAAACGTTCCAAGTGGCAGGCCGAAGTGGCCGCGCGTCAGCTTGTGGAGGAAGGAGCACCGGTGGTGATCGTGAACCCGAGTGCACCGGTTGGCCCCCGCGACGTGAGGCCGACACCGACGGGGCGGGTGATCGTAGATTTCTTAAATCAGGCGATGCCGGCCTATCTGGACACGGGTCTAAATTGGGTCTCCGTTCGGGACGTCGCAGTGGGGCACATTCTGGCGGCGGAGAAAGGCCGGGTGGGCGAAAGGTATATCCTGGGTAACGAATCCGGAAACTGGAGCCTGAGGCAGGGGTTTCAGGTGCTGTCGGAAATCAGCGGAGTTCCCGCTCCACGGTTTCAGCTTCCATTCGCCCTCGCGTTGGGTGCCGCCCACGTGGACGAATGGATCTCGCGACTGACGCTCCGTCCCCCGAGAGCGCCCCTCGCCGGCGTTCGTATGGCGCAGCACAGAATGTGGTTTAATCCCCGTAAAGCAGTTCAGGAACTGGGACTACCCCAGACGCCTCCACAGCAAGCGCTGCGGGAGGCTGTCGACTGGTTTCGGCGCTACGGCTACGTGAAAAAAAAAGGCCGGGATGCTTAAGAAAACAGATCCAACTGCGGGGGAGGGGTTAGTTCCTGAAGTTTGTTTCGCTCCGCTCGGTGCCGCTGGCCACGACGTGGTTGACCTTCCGGGGTAAGTTCAGACTCCTCGAGATTGCGGAGAATCTCTTTGGCGCGGTCGATGACGGATTTTGGCACACCGGCGAGACGGGCCACTTGGATGCCGTAGCTTTTATCGGCGGCACCTTCCACGATCTGGTGTAGGAAGACGATCTGATCGTTCCATTCGCGGACTGCCACATTATAGTTTCGCACCCGGGGCAACTTGCGGGCCAACTCGGTCAATTCGTGGTAGTGAGTGGCGAAGAGGGTTTTGGCACCCACCTGATGGTGCAGGTGCTCGACGATGCTCCACGCCAGGCTTAATCCATCGAAGGTGCTTGTCCCGCGTCCGATCTCGTCGAGGATCACCAAGCTTCGGCGGGTGGCATTATTGAGAATGTTGGCTGCCTCGCTCATTTCGACCATGAACGTGCTCTGGCCGCGCGACAGATCGTCGCTGGCACCGATGCGAGTAAAGATACGGTCCAGCAGATCGATCCGCGCACGGGTGGCGGGGACAAAGCATCCGGTATGGGCGAGCAGGGCGATCAACGCTACTTGGCGGATATAGGTACTCTTGCCGGCCATGTTGGGACCCGTGATGAGCGCCAACTGAACGACGGGGGCATCGGCCGCGGATGCGCCGAGTTGGGTGTCGTTGGGAACGAACCGTTCTCCGCCGTTGGCGGCCAGAACCTGATCAAGGACTGGGTGACGGCCTGCCTGGATGTGGAGGATACCCTCATCGCCGACGTGGGGCCGAATCCAGTTCTGCAACCGGGCGTTTTCGGCCAAGGCTCCCAGGACATCGAGTTGAGCGATGGCCGCCGCTGTCTGCTGGATGGGCCGGAGCTGAGCGAGGACCTCTTCGCGGACTTTCAGGAATAGTTCGTACTCAAGTTTCTCGGCCCTTTCCTGTGCGCCGAGAATCTTCGATTCCATCGCCTTAAGGGCGGGCGTGATGAAACGTTCCCCATTGGCGATGGTCTGCTTTCGCGTGTATTCCGGTGGAACCTTGGGCAGATTCGCCTTGGTGATTTCGATGAAGTATCCGAACACGGAATTGAACCCGACTTTGAGCGAAGGAATGCCGGTGCGGGCAATCTCGTCCTGCTGCAATCGGGCCAGCCATTCTCGGCCGTCGCGTGAGGCGGAGCGCAAGGCGTCGAGTTCGTCGCTGAATCCCTCGCGGATGAGCCCACCCTCCTTCACCGCCAGGGGGGGTTCCTCCGCGATGGCGCGGGCGAGTAGTTCCACGAGGGCGGGTAGCTCGCACAATTGCGAGGTGAGATCGGCCAGGAGGCTTGCGGGTTGGATTGCCGTCTCTTCCGGCAATAGATTTCGCAGGGATTCCTGAGAGGTTGCGGAGGGGGTGCCCTCCAGTTGAAGAAGGATCCCGCGAATCGGTGGCAACTGCTCCAGCGCCATTCGAAGCGCTTGCAGATCGCGGCCATTGCCGCTGCCGAGACTCAATCGTCCCAGGGTTCTTTCGAGATCGCGAACCCCCGAGACTTTGGTGCGAAATGCCTCCAACGGGCCCGGGTGATCCAGCCAAGTCTGGACGGCCTCCTGGCGGGAATGGATCGGGGCTTCGGCCGAAAGTGGCTGTGTCAGCCAGTCGCGGAGCCGCCGCGCACCCATCGGTGTGACCGTTCGATTTAACGCGCTGAACAGTGTGGTGTTGCGGGCTGAATCGCGATGCAGCGGCTCAAGTATTTCCAGATTGCGCAGGGAAATACTGTCCAGCACCAGATGGTCGGTGACCTGATAGCTCAGAAGGCGGGTGAGGTGGGTCACGTCCCGTCGCAAGTGCTGGACAAGATAATGCAGCACGGCACCGGCGGCACCGACGGCGGCGGGGCGGTTGCGCAAACCGAACCCGTCCAGGGTGGCAACCTTAAAGTGTTCGTGGAGGGTGAACACGGCGGTGTCGGTCAAAAATGTCCAGTCATCGTGCCCGTTGGAATGTCCGCGCACCTCGGCCAAAAGGTCGCGCAATGAATTGTCCGCAGACGGGTAGATCAATTCTGCGGGTCGGAGTCGTTCGAGCTCCCCGAGGAGACCCTTGGAGTCTGCAAGTTCGGTGACCCGAAAATCACCGGTGGTAAGGTCTACCACCGCGAGGCCAAAGGTCTTTCCCACGGTGCAGAGGGAGGCGAGGAAGTTGTTCCGTTCCGCGACCAGCAGCCGGTCATCAAAGTGGGTTCCCGGGCTCAGAATTGAGGTCACCTCCCGTTGCACCAGTTTTCCAGGCCGGGCTTCTTCCATCTGATCGCAAATGGCGACCTTTTTGCCGGCCCTCAGGATGCGGGTGATGTATCCATTGGCGGCATGGTGGGGGATGCCGCACATGGGGATGACGCCGCGTTTGGTGAGAGCGACGTTCAAGAGTTGAGCGCCTTCCTGTGCGTCCTCAAAAAACATTTCATAGAAGTCGCCCAGGCGGAAGAGCAGGAGCGTATCCTTGGGCAATTCGCCCTTGATGCGCCGATATTGAGCCATCATCGGTGTGAGGGGCGATTCAGAGGACATCCGGCGAGAGACTTAATGACCTTCGGCAAAAACCAAAGACCAAATGGCGGCGATCGGCCGGCAGTCGGGTGGCCTCGGATGGATGACTCTCGGGCGGTATGGAGGTCCGGGGCGAGGGATCTAGCCGATCCCGCGGCCAGGGAGGGAGTCTTTTTCCCGTTCGGAGACTCTAGACTTCACCCGTTTCCCCTGCTACACAAGCGGTGCTCGCCGCCCGGTAATGAAACCGGAGGCGGCTTGAATACTATGAAACTCGCTGTTTCCACACTCATTGCCGCCGGACTCTTGTCCGCATTCCTGCACGCTGAAGATCCTGTGCCGTCTAACCCTGAAGCCGCCAACGTGCTCAAGGACACGAAAGACCGCGTTGGTTATGCCTACGGCTTGAATATCGCCACCATGATGAAGCGGCAGGGTGCCGAGCTGAACGCCGACATGCTGAAGCGGGCTATGGACGATTTGGCAGCCGGGAAAACCCCGTTGTTGAACGAGACGGAGGCCCGGCAGGTCATGACCACCTATCAGCAAGAACTCCGGGCGAAGGGCGAGGTCAAGAAGAAGGAATTGGGCGAAAAGAACAAGGTCGAAGGCCAGAAATTTCTCGGAGAGAACAAGACCAAAGAGGGCGTGAAGGCTACGGCTTCCGGTCTGCAATACAAAGTTCTTACCGAAGGGGATGGTGCGATACCGAAGGCGGATGACACGGTGGTCACCCATTACCGTGGCACGCTGATCAGTGGCACGGAATTCGACAGCTCGGCGAAGCGTGGCAAGCCCGCTGAGTTCGCTGTGACTGGCGTGATCAAAGGCTGGACGGAAGCGTTGCAACTGATGAAGAAAGGTTCCAAGTGGCAGCTGTTCATACCTTCCGAGCTCGCCTACGGCGAACGAGGCGCTGGTGCGGATATCGGTCCCAATGCCACCCTGATCTTTGAGATCGAGTTGCTCGACATCAAGGCCAAGCCGGTAGCCGAGGTCGCGCAGGGAGGGCAGGGTGTGGTCACGAGTGACATTATCAAGGTGCCGAGCGCAGAGGAGCTTAAGAAGGGGGCCAAGATCGAAGTGATCAAAGCGTCGGATGTCGAGAAGCTCCAGAAGGAGTCGGAGGCCGCGAAGGGGAAGAAGTAACGATGGCTTCGGTCCGACCGTTTGCCGCCCTCCGTCCGCGCGCCGACCTTGCGCGCAGCATTTGCGAGCTCCCGTACGACGTCATGTCGTCGGATGAGGCGCGTATACTTGCCCAGGGCAACCCCCTGAGTTTCCTGCACGTTAGCAAGCCCGAGATTGATCTTCCGCCGGGCACGGATATCTATTCGCCTGCGGTGTACACGAAAGGGCGTGAGAACTTTTCCCGTCTTATTCGCGATGCCAGTCTCCGTCAGGATTCACAGTCCGCCTTCTACCTGTACCGCCAGGTCATGGGGCCGCACGCGCAGGTAGGGTTGGTGGCCACCGCCAGTTGCCAGGAGTATTTGGCGGGTGTGGTTAAGAAGCATGAACTGACCCGGCCAGACAAAGAAGACGATCGGGTTCATCACATCGAAGCCCTTGACGCCCAGACGGGTCCCGTGTTTCTGACCTATCGGGCAGTTCGGGCAATCGATGATTTTGTGGACCGGGCGGTGGGGGAAATTCCGGCGGTGGATTTTACGGCGGCAGATGGTGTCCGGCACACCTCGTGGAACCTTACGAGTGAGGAAGATATCCGGTTCATCGAGACTGAGTTTGCGAAAATTCCGTTTCTCTATATCGCGGACGGCCACCACCGCAGTGCCGCCGCGGCCCGGGTCTTCCAGTCGCGAGGTGGAGCCGGGCAGAGCGGTCGGTTTCTCTCGGTGATTTTCCCCCATTGCCAGATGCAGATCCTGCCCTACAACCGGGTTTTGAAGGATTTGAATGGGCAGACAGCGGCTGGAGTGTTGGCGGCGCTGGAAGGCATATTTCAACCCGAACCCGGAGATGGCTCCCGGCCCCGGCGCAAGCATCAAATCGGCCTATATATGGAAGGGCGCTGGCATGCGCTCGCGTTTCGCGAAGCGGTTACCCAGGTGCCGGATCTGATCGAAGGGTTGGACGTGACCTTGCTTCAGAAACTCGTGCTCGAGCCACTCTTTGGCATTGCGGATCCGCGGACGAGCAAGCGGATCAATTTTGTCGGAGGCATCCGTGGCCCCCGCGAGTTGGAGAAGCTCGTGAATGAGGGCGAATATGCCTGCGCATTCTCAATGTTCCCGACAGGGATTGACGACTTGATGGCAATCGCCGACGGCGGCGGGATCATGCCGCCCAAGAGTACTTGGTTTGAGCCGAAGCTGCGCGACGCGATGTTCTGTCATCGGCTCTGAAAGGAGAGCGGGCGACAGACGCCCTCGGACCGCCCTCGGACGCCACCGGGCAGTATCAATCCTCCATGTACCAGAACGAATGCGTGACCAGCTTCTTTGAGTCCACGGCCCAAAGCACCTTGAACGCCACGCGTTCAATGTGCCCGTCGAGCAAGGTGACGTTAGCTCCGTTGTTGTGCACCGTAGGCCGGCCGTAATTGAAGGGCGTGTCTGGATACTGCGGCATGGTATCGACGACACCGTCTTTGTTCGCATCCACCGTAAAGCGATAGTTGGTGTCCACGGGTGAATAGACGTAATGCGATACCGTATCCATGAACATCATCGCATCGGAGGGACGGCGAATGCGTGCGATCTTCAGGGGCGGCGTGGTATCGCCATAGTAGAACGGACCACTTAAGGGCGAACCATAGGCGCCGAAGTTCGCGCCGATCCAGCAGTTCCAGTTTGTCGAGGGCCCGGTCGAAGTTGATCGGCCGAAAGGAATTGGTCGGGTGCTTCCGCCTGGACATTTCCGAAGCTCATCATTGTAGATGGCGGTCTTGTCAAAGCTCACCTTGCCCGTATTCACCTGCTTGGAGACGTAGGGAGCGAGCTTCGAGTGCCAGAACGGTGCCGTATAATCGGATGAAAGGTCCCCAAACAACGGGATACGATCCCCACTGTCATCGGCGTACATCTGCGTCGCCAGACCCCAGTTCCGCATATTCGAGAGGCACTTAATCCCCTGGGCGTTCCCCTTGGCTTTTGCCAACGCCGGCAAGAGCATGCCCGCAAGAATGGCGATGATCGCAATCACAACGAGGAGTTCAATGAGAGTGAACCCGCGTGTGTCCCGGTCCCGGAAAAGTCTTGAGGAAGCTTGCATGAATTCAGAAGTTCTAAAGTTGAACCATCCCCTCATGGAGGTCGTCTGACAGTATTTTCCGGCATTTCCTGCTGCAAGCGGAATCGGAGCGAGTGTCGGCGGGAGTTCAAAATGAGACTTGATTTGCCGGATGTGTCCATCCATCGCCCCCCCCCGTTGGGGTGTCTACAGTTGGTATTTCCCGTTACCCTGGCCGTTGGTTTGGGCTGAGGAATCGCAGGCCGTTGGCCCAAAACAACCAGACCTCGTCGCTTCATACCCCTGTCGCAGGTTACTCTTGAGAATTCCACCGAAACCGGACAGCGTACGACTCCCTTCAGATTGAATCCTATGAACATACGTCTTATTGGTCGTCGTCCGAGCCGTAGGCTCCGTGCCGCTCTGCCATTGCTCCTGGCCGCAGCAATGCTGACGCCACGCACGGCGGGTGGCGCCGACGGACTGCGAGTTGGGGCGGCCGCGGCGGATCTTGAGGCCGACGACTCGATGATCATCGCCGGGGGCATCGAGGGAGGGCGGGTCAAAGGGCAGGAGGGCAAGCTTCGATGCGTGGCCGTGGTCATCGAGAAGGACGAAGCACGCGTGGCCATCGTCGCGTGCGATGTGCTCATGCTGACGCGACGCTCGCTCGATCCCGTGATGGCGGAGATTCAGCAACGCTTCGGCATTCCGCCAAGCCATACGTTGATCAATTGCACTCACACTCACCATGCGCCAAGCACCATGAAAGTCCACGACTACGGTCCCGACGAGGTGTTTACCCGGCGCGTGCAGGAGGGGATTGTCCGTGCTGTTGGCGACGCCTTTTCAAACCGAACCGACGCGCGGCTGTTCTTCCAACTCGGCGAGGAACGGTCCGTAGGACAGAACAGCCGCGTTCTTCTGGATGACGGCCGAACTTTCTGGATCGGGCCGCGGACAAATTTTGTGCGCCCGACCGGGCCATTTGACCCGGAATTGCCGGTTTTTGCTTTTCGTGATTCCGCAGATCGATTGCAGGCGTTGATGTTCAATCACAGCACGCACACGATCGGCGCGCGGACGCCGGGGCGTCGGTCGCCCAGCATCTATGGTATGGCGGCGCAAGAGTTAGAAGCCCAGTTGGGCGGCACGGTTGCGTTCCTCGAAGGCGCGAGCGGATCGACACATAATCTCGATCTGACCGGCAATGAGTGCGTGGAGCGGATCAAGACGGCTGTATTTGCGACCCTGAACCGCTCGACTCCTCGGGAAATCCGCCGGCTGTCCGCTCGAAAATCACCCTTGAAATTCCGGGTGCGCCATTTCGATGAGGCCGCGGAGGAGGCTGCCGTGCAGGGTTATTGCAGAAAATACGCGCCCGCCGGCGCGCCGGTGATCGAGCGCGTTTTTCGAGCGATGCGCGAAGAGCTCCGGCCCGCGCAGGGAGAGGAGCGCGAGACATGGGTGCAGGCCATTCGCATCGGCGATATCGCGTTGGTGGGCGTTCCGGCGGAATACTTCACTCAGCTGGGCATCGACATTAAGAACCGCTCCCCCTTTCGTTACACCTATGTCGCCGAGCTCGCCAATGACTGGATCGGCTACCTACCCAACCTGGAAGCTCACAAGCTGGGCGGTTACCAGGTATGGACCGGCTTACAGTCCTACACCGAGCCCGGCACCGGCGAGCGTATCGCCGATGAGGCCATCCGTTTGCTCAATGAACTCATCCGGGAAGAACCTTGAACCCCGCCGTTCGCCTGCCAGCGAAGTAGCTGAGACTTCAAAGCGGCCGGGCTCAACCTCGTCGCCGTCGACGGAAGCGTCAGCAGGTCGCAGGCCCTCTCCGCGCGGCGAGAATCTCCTGTGTATCCGATGGCATTGTTGAGACAGTATTTGAGTTATGGATGATTTACCAAGCCGACAGAGGCCGTCGCCAGTTACGTGGAAAACAATCGGTTCAATGGCAGTGCTGCTAGTCTGTTTCTTGCTGATGACTTCGTCAGGTCGCGTGGGAAGTAGTGACGCTGGCTCGCAATTGGATGCGGCGCTCCTTTGGGTGCGCACGGGGAAAGTCCATGCACCGGAGCCATTCGGCGTGGACCCAGAAATGTGGGTCCGAAGTCCGACGGGCGTATTCTATCAGGCGCACGATATCGGCGCGCTCCTGCTCTTGATACCCGCTGCGAAATTTGGGACGATGTTTGTGGAGCCCGGGTACAACCCATTACGTGACCCGCCGCCGCTGACCGCCAAAGTCTTGGCATCTCTTAGCTACACGATGATGGCCGCGGGGGGGGCGTTATGCTTCTTTCTACTGTTGCGATTGTTCATCGATACGCGGCGATCGACCCTGCTTACGCTGACTTTTGTCACGGCGACCATGTATTGGGCCTATTCGAAGACGGCGTGGGATGTCATGGGAGGCTGCGTCGGAGTAGCTTTACTGTTGTTCATCACGGCGACGATTGTTTGCAGGTCCGGCCGTCGAACTGGCGTAAGCCCCTGGATCTACGCTGCCGCGGGGCTTGCGTTCGCGATAGCATGTTCATTTCGATACTCGCTTATGCCCTTCCTTGGAATCGCCATAATAGTTCTCGCTGTGCTGCGACGATCGGCGTTTCCACGCCGTGCCATCGTCTTTGCCAGCCTCGCGCTTCTTGTGAGCCTTCTTCCAGCCCTATACTTCAATCAATGGGATTGCTTCGAAAAAGTGGAGAGAGAAAGAGGAGCTTTTTAGTTAGTTGTTTTTGAATTCGAAGTCAACGGGCGATTTGAAGTTTAGGGAACTATGTAAACGGTGAGGATTATAGAAGCATTCGATATAGTCGAAGATTTGGGATC
>CAMAUY010000021.1 GCA_945861565.1 Akkermansia muciniphila | reverse complement strand
AAACGAATGCTGGCGACCATCTCCGGTTCGCTTGATCAGGAACTCCTCCTGCGCAACGAGTATCTGGTGACGGAGAACCGGATTCTCAAAAACCAGATCAAAGGGCGGTTACAGCTCACGGACCCGGAGCGAATCAGCTTGGCCGAGATCGGCCTGCGTCTCGGCAGCAAAGCCCTGGAGGAAGTGGCGTAGATTGTTCGTCCTGAAACCCTCCTCGCCTGGCACCGCAGGCTTGTCGCCAAGAAGTTCGACGGGTCCAAAAACCGCTCACCCGCCGGTCGTCCCAATACGGATAACTCCATCGAGGAACTGATCCTCAAGATGGCGCGGGAGAACCGAAGTTGGGGCTATCGCCGGATTGTGGGTGCGCTCAGCAACTTGGGTTACGAGGTCAGTCATCAGACCGTTGGCAATGTTCTCCAACGCCACGGCCTGCTTCCAGCTCCGGATCGGGAGCGGAAGACTTCGTGGCGGGAATTTATCCGATCACCCACCGAGGTCTTGGCTGCCGTGGATTTCTTCACCGCCGAAGTTTGGACCTCCGCCGGGCTCATCACTTACTACGTGCTGGTGTTCATCAAAGCGGTGACATTGCCGCCGCGGAGTCCAAATCTGAACGCCCATTGCGAACGCTGGATTCGATCCGTAAAGGACGAGCTCCTGTCGAAAATGATTCTGTTCGGAGAAAGATCTCTGCGCCACTGCCTTGAAAATTACGTGAATCATTTCCACGCGGAGCGAAATCACCAAGGCAAGGGCAACGTGATCCTGTTTCCAGCGCCCGAGGATCGGATCGGTGAATTGTCAGGGGATATACAGACTCGCGAGCGCCTCGGCGGCCTTTTGAAATGTTATTACCGAGATGCCGCATGAGTTTTTTGACCATACGGGAGAGGGCGAAGCAACGGTCGGTTGATGGAGAGAGCGAATACCTCCAAAAATGGATGCGAGTTGAGGCCATGAACCTGGGTGCCGGCTCAGGACCTGCCTGCTAGATGGCAAAGTCGTTGTACTCAGGCCGCACCGCCTCCTGGGGCGGCAACAGCATCCCCGCAGCGACCGTTTGGTTGGTACCCTGCTCGATCAGGATGAAGGAACCCGTCAGTCGGTTCGTGACATAGCCGTCGTAGGCTACCGGCTTCGCCGTCGTGATCCGAATCTCCCCGATATCGTTCATAGCGAGTTCATCGGGTGCGGGCTGGGGTTCGAATGTATGGATATCTATCCGATTTTCCAACGCTGTGATGATGGCCTGAAGCGTTTGGGTCGTGTGCTTGAGGAAATACTTTCGCCCTCGCTGCAGCGGCCGCGGGTTCATCCAGCAAACATGCGCGTGCAATTCCGTGCTCATCCCCGGCAAGGAATCTAATCCCACAATCAAGTCGCCCCGACTCACATCCACGTCGTCCTCTAAAACCAGCGTGACGGACTGAGGGCAGAATGCCTCGGGCAGAGAACCGTTGAGCGTCCAGATCTCCTTGATCCGGCTCTTGAGGCCCGAAGGAAGAATCATCACTTTCTGGCCCACTTTGACAATGCCCCCGGCGATCTGGCCGCTGAATCCGCGGAAATCGTGGAGCCTTGGATCGTGCGGGTTATTGGGGCGATTTACCCACTGCACCGGAAAACGAAACCCGTGTAAGTTCCAATCCGACCCGATGTGCACGGTCTCGAGATGGCCCAACAGATTCGGACCGGTATACCACGGGGTGTGCTTCGAACCGTCCACCACGTTGTCCCCATTCAACGCGCTCAGTGGAATGAATTTGACATCCTTGATGTCGAGCAATGGGAGGAAGGATTCAAACGATTCGCGGATCTCCAGGAATCGCTCCTCCGACCAGCCCACCAAATCCATCTTGTTCACCGCGATCACCAAGTGCGGTATTCTGAGCAGTGACGTGAGATAAGTATGCCGCCGGCTCTGCTCGATGACGCCTTGCCGCGCGTCCACCAAGACTATGGCTAGGTTGGAGGCTGAGGCACCCGTCACCATGTTGCGCGTGTACTGCACGTGGCCGGGGGTGTCCGCGACAATAAACTTGCGCCGTGGTGTGGCGAAGTAACGATAGGCAACGTCGATCGTAATGCCTTGTTCACGCTCCGCCCGGAGTCCGTCCGTCAGATTGGCCAAATTGATCTGACCTCCGCCCGTGATATCGGCCGAACGTTCCAGCGCCTCAATCTGATCCTCCATCAACGACTTGGAATCGTAAAGGAGCCGTCCGATCAAGGTGGACTTTCCGTCGTCGACAGATCCGCAGGTGTTAAAGCGGAGGATTTCGACCGGATGATTGGCGGGGTGTGATCTCGAAGTAGACATGGGGAGGGGCGGAGGGGATTCTGGGCGGCCGGGCAGGTTAGAAGTAACCCTGCTTCTTGCGGTCTTCCATGGCGGCTTCGGACGACTTATCGTCCGCTCGGGAACCACGCTCGGTGACACGTGCAGCGGCGATCTCCGCGATAATGTCGTCCACGGACTCGGCGGGACTTTCGACCAACCCGGTGCTGATAATGTCTCCGATGGTACGGACGCGCACGACGAGTTCCCGGACTACCTCGCCCGGTTTCGGGGGGATCAGGTCGTTGACGGGAAGCCATTGGCCCTGACGGCGGACGCAATTCCGACGGTGGCTAAAATAAATGGTGGGGACCTCTAGCTTTTCCTGGCCGATATATTCCCAAACATCCATTTCAGTCCAATTACTCAGGGGAAACACGCGCATGTGTTCGCCCGGATTGATGCGGCCGTTGTACAGATTCCAGATTTCAGGTCGTTGATTTTTTGGATCCCACTGGCCGAAGGCGTCCCGGAAACTGAAAAAGCGTTCCTTCGCCCGGGCCTTTTCCTCATCGCGTCGGGCACCGCCGATGCAACAGTCAAAACGGAATTCCTCGATGGCCGCCAGCAGAGTGGGAATTTGCAGCTTATTGCGGCTGATTTCGCCCGGACTCGGGATGGCGATGCCGTTGCGAATGGCATCTTCCACTCGGCGGATTATCAATTTACCTCCCAACTCAGCGGCCCGCCGATCTCGGAATGTGTTCAATTCGGGGAAGTGATGACCCGTATCCACGTTAAGGAACGGCGTCGGAATGTCTGCAGGTCGGAATGCCTTTTCTGCCAAGCGTAGCAGACAGATGGAGTCCTTGCCCCCGGAAAACATCAGTGCCGGGCGCTCGAATTCGGCCGCAACCTCGCGCATTACGTGTATGGCCTCTGTCTCGAGATGTTGCAGATGGTCCAGGTGATAGATATTCATCGCTAAAAAGGGGTGGGTGACCGGAGTGACTGTGCGTACGGTTGCTCCGGCGGCCGGTTATCCTTTAACGGCCTTGCCGCCCCAGGCGACGTGCAAGCCGCATTCTCTCTTTTCGTCGGCCTTGGCTGGATCGAAATAGTCGAACTCGTTCGGCAGTCCCCACCGCTGCAAATAACTGTCCATGTCCGTGTCGGAAAGGTGGAATACCGGGCTGACCTTGAGGCTCCCGAAATTGGGATCCGCAGAGATAATGTCGAGACCGGCGCGATTCAGATTTTGTACCTTGCGCAGCGCCGTGAGCCAGACGGTCGGGGCAAGCTCCTTCATGCCCCGCTGAAAAGGCTCCAGTTTGAATACGGCACTGAATTCCTTTAACGCCTCGTCCTGCTCCGGCGTGGGAATGGGGCCCAGGATCGCATCGCGGTGTGCCGCCGTCATCCGCGGTACATACGCCCGCAAGTTTAACGTGAGCTGCTTGCGCAACTCTTCGGCGTGACGGTACGTGGCCGGCCGATTATAACCGTGATCTGCCCATAAAACCGGCATCGCCGACTCCACCTGGCTGCAAAGATGCAGAATTACCGCCTCGTAGGGACGGAAGTTCGTCGAGACGACCGCCCGCCCGGCGGCACGTTTCACTGCCCAACGGGTAATTTCCAGTGGTGATTGCGAACGGAGTTCGTGGTTCCAGTGTTGAATTTCTTCCGGTGTCATAAGAAAAAATAAGACGGTGACGGGGGCATAAATGCTGAGCCCGGTACCGATAGGTCCGGGAAAGTTTCCGCCCCGAACCGTCCATGGTGTCTCAGTTTCCCGAAGGTGCGGTCTCGCTCCATAGCACCCGCGCGCACCAATCTCCAAATCGCTCGGCGCCCATCCGCGATTCAATAAATCGGGACAGCAACTTTCGGAGTTCGGGAATGATTTCACCGTCCTTAACCACGTCCCTATAGAGGCGGTTTAAGCGTGTGCAGGCTTCGTTGCCTCCAAGGTAAAGCTGGTAGCGCCCGGGCGCTTTTCCTACGAAACCAATCTCGGCCATGTAGGGACGGGCGCAACCATTCGGGCAGCCCGTCATCCGAATGATGATCTCTTCGTCGGCCAGCTGCATCGCGCGAAGCAGTTCCTCGATCTGCCCCATCAATGAGGGAAGGTATCGCTCGCTCTCTGCGAGGGATAGTCCGCAGGTAGGCAGCGCCGGGCAAGCCATGGACGCGCGGCGCAAAGCGGTCGCCTGGTTCTCGACCGGAATGCCATGGGTGGAAAGGATCCCGGTGATCGCGGCCTGATGGGCCGGATCAATATGGGCCAACACCACGTTTTGCGATGGCGTCAGCCGGAATTGCACCGCGTAATCCGTCGCGATTTTCCGGAGCGCAGTCTTCAACTCATAGCCAGGCGTGTCCTTGATCCGTCCTGTCTCCACGTAAAGCCCGAGAAATCCCTTTCCGTCGGTTGCCTTCGCCCAGCCAAAATGATCTCCCTGGCGTGTAAATTGGAACGGACGCTCCGCCGGCAGGCTATAGCCCAAGCGGGCGGTGAGCTCCTCTTGGAACCACGCCACACCCCGTTCCTCTAACACGTACTTTAAGCGGGCATGCTTGCGGTTCGTTCGGTCGCCAAAGTCTCGATGCACGGTCAGGACCGCCTTGGAAACATCCACCAACTGTTCCCGAGTGACGAATCCGACCACATCCGCGAGGCGAGGATAAGTTTGCTCATTGCCATGACTGCGCCCGAGGCCACCGCCAGCGGCAATATTATATCCGATCAGTTTTCCATCGGCTTCAATGGCAATATAGCCGATATCATTCGTAAATAAATCCGTGTCATTGACGGGCGGAACCGCAAAGGCAATCTTGAACTTCCGGGGCAGGTAGGTCCGGCCGTACAACGGGTCGACGAATTCCTTGTTGGCAACCGATTCCAGATTGAGTTGCACTCCGTCCACCCAAATCGAATGGTAGGCGCTCGTTTTGGGCAGCAGGGCGAGGGAAATGCGCATGGCATCCTTCAGCACCTCGGCGTGCAGTTCGGACCGCGCCGGAACCGGTGGGGCCATAACGTTGCGGTTCACGTCACCGCAGGCCGCCAGAGTGTCCATCATCGCCAGGTTCAATTCCCGCATCAATGGGCCTAGACCGGACTTGACCACACCATGGAACTGAAAACTCTGGCGAGACGTAATTCTCAAGGTCTGATTGCCATGCCGGCTGGCCAACTCATCGTACTTGAGGTACCCCGGGGACGAAAGCACGCCCCCTGGAATTCGGCCGCGAACCATCCAAATGTACTGCTTACCCACCTTCCGCGTATCGCGATCGTCCTGCTGATAGATACCGTGGAACTTAAGGAACTGTTCGTCATCCGTAGAAAAACACGCCGCCGTAGGGTCGTTCAACGTGGTCGCCAGATTCCCAGCCAAGGTGGGAATTGCTTCTTTAAGCTCTTCATTTCGAGTAGGTTTGGAACGAATAACTGGAGATTGAATGGTCTCAGACATAAATCTTGACTAAAACAGTCAACTTAGGCATGTTATCAAGAATTGAAGGGGTGTCAAACGGAAAGGAGGTAAGAATAGGGAGATGGGATTTGCGGTCTTGCGCGCTCCGGGTGCCCCACTACCCTACGCCGGAAGCATGCGGGGGTGGCCTCGCCTGCGACCCGGGGCCGAGGGAGGGAGGACTCAGGCGAGTTTAGCCTTTTCTACAACCGCTGCTGCGAGGTATCGGTGGGCATCCAGTCGGTCGCGATTTTTTGATTCAGCCTATGACGTCTGCCAAGCCGGTTTATTATTTCGACAACAACGCTACGACCCGGGTTGCTCCGGAAGTGGTGGACGTGATGATCCCCTTCTTGCGTGAGTTCTGGGGGAATCCCTCGAGTGCCTACGGCTTCGGAGCCCAGGTCCATGAACATGTCGAAAAAGCGCGGGAAAAAGTCGCCGCCCTGATTAAGGCCGATCCCAAGGAGGTGGTGTTCACCAGCTGCGGCACGGAATCGAACAACGCCGCGATCCACTCCGCCCTTTACATGAATCCGGGCCGGAAGCACGTGATTACCACTCGCGTCGAACATTCCGCCAATATCAATTTTGGAGAGTTCCTGCAGCGACGCGGTGTAGATGTTACCTATCTCCCCGTCGAAAGCGACGGCCTGCTCGATCTTCATCTGCTCGAAAAATCAATCCGACCGGATACCGCAATCGTCTCGGTAATGATGGCCAACAACGAGACTGGGGTTCTATTTCCGATCGCGGAGATTGCCGCGTTATGTCGGTCCAAGGGTGTCCTTTTCCACACCGATGCCGTGCAAGTGCCGGGCAAGCTTCATCTCGATGTCAAGGAGCTTGGGGTCGACCTGCTCAGCTTGAGTGCTCACAAATTGCATGCCCCGAAAGGCATTGGCATGCTATATATCAGGAAGCGCACTAGGTTTCAATCCTACCTGATCGGTGGCCATCAGGAACGCGGTCGCCGCGGCGGCACGGAAAATGTCGCGGGTATTGTCGGGTTTGGGCGTGCGGCTGAGCTCGCCGTCAATTCCCTTCACGACGAGAATACCCGCGTACGTGGCCTGCGCGACCGCCTGGAGAACTTCATTCTCTCCAACATTCCGAACACCGTCCGCAACGGCAACAAAGACCATCGGCTGCCGAACACCTCCAACATCGCCTTCGATTTTGTCGAGGCCGAAGCAATCCTGCTCTTGCTGGACGGCCTGGGAATCTGCGCCTCCAGTGGTAGTGCGTGCACGACGGGTTCGCTGGATCCCTCCCACGTTCTCACCGCGATGGGTCTCCCGCCGATGCGGGCCCGCGGTAGCGTCCGATTCAGCTTGGGCATCTATAATGATGATGCCGAGATTGATTATCTGATCGAACATTTGCCGCGAATTATCCAGAAATTACGCGACATTTCGCCGTTACATCCAGGCCACACAGATAACGAAGACTACGATATCGAAGCGGCACGCCAGAAGCACGAAGCGGACCTCGCTGCCGCCAATAAGGAATCCGTCGTCGCTTAACCGATCGGTAACCATCGCGGGTGATCCGCTCCCTTGTCATCCAGGCCCCGTGTTGCGCGTCGCTGATTCGTGCCGTCCCGATTCATCACCCAAATGGATGCTACATCGCCGGTGTCCGCGCGACAGAACACAATCTCTTTCCCGTCCGGGGACTCGCTCATTCGGAAATCCCAGGTGGGAGGGTCATTCCGAGTTAACGGCGTCATTGTCCCCGTTTGCGGATTGAGTCGACAGATCTCGGTCCCGCCACGGGCAAGCTCCGGTTTGAAGTCGCGATTGAAGTGGTCGGTGTCGGGGCGATTGGCCTGATATTCCCAGGCCACCTTCGAACCCGGCAGTTTTCGAGAGAACAGGATCTGGCCGTCCTGGGTCCAGGAGGCCATGTTCGAGCCACTCCCGCGATTCTGCGGATTTCCGTACGTCGCTGCAAACCAATGGGACTGCCCTTCGGTCAAGACGCGGTGTTCCGTGCCGTCCGCCCGCCCGATGCAAATGTCCGCCCCTTCATGCCCCGGATCGTGGCGAAATTGACAGTCCTGATATAGAATCCATTGTCCGTCGGGCGACCAGCTGGTACCGAAATAGAGATGGTCCGGATGGGCCGCCACTTTAATCCGACCCGAACCGTCCGCATCACTGGTCCAGACTTGGTAACCCTGAGGGCTGGCGAGATGAAAAGCCACCCGCCGCCCATCCGGACTCATGCTTAGGCCGTAGGGCAGTCCCTCGCCCGCTCGGGTGAACTCACGGGCATCGCTTCCGTCCAGATTCATACTGAAGATTTGCCCTACCTTGTTCCGCACCACCTGGACCAGAATTCGACGGTCGCTCACGAGCAACGCGGGCGTATAGAAGACTGCCAAGCGCTCCTTGTTGGCAATCTCGGTGAGCGAATCGCGCCCCAGATCGTAAATCCAAAGATGGGTGGGCGTTTGAGTATAGAATTCTTCGAACGGGCGTCCCGGACCATCCCGTCGCGCTTCCATGCTCAGGAATATCACCCGGTGGCCGTCCGAGAGAAACGGTCCCGGCTGCCACGTTTCCTGATCGGGCACCGTGAAATTGAAATATCGCAGGCCCGTGCCGTCGGCGCTCAAGACGGCAGTCTTGCCCTGCGAGGTGAAGAAGAATCTCCGCGGCTTCACCGACCGGTTTGCCGGAGCGGCTGCAGGCGCCGTGCGGCATCCGGTGGACAATCCGCCGGTCATCGTGACTCCCGCTGTCAGTGCGGCGAGTTTCAGTAGATTGCGCCGGTCAATCGAATGAAGCATGCCAACGATTATTTCTCCTTCGAAGGATCATGGGAAGGAAGGAATTGGGTCGGGTCTGAACTTGCTTCACATTTTTGGAACATTGCTCGTCGTCAAAATTGCCGGGAATCGTTTAGCGTCTCCGCATGCTGCGATTTCGAGTGCTGGGGATTCCGGTGACAGTCGACGGGTGGTTCTGGCTTTCCGGCGCACTGCTGGGCGGTGGGATGAGCGCCAATACCTCGCGGGCTTGGGCCATCGTGGCCGTTTGGTGTGGAGTGATGTTTCTTTCCGTCTTGGTCCACGAACTCGGGCACGCACTGGTCGGACGTCACTTTGGCGCGCAGCCCGCCATCAAACTGCATGGCTTTGGTGGGCTCACCGCCCTTCCGGGTGGCACGTTTTCCCGCGGTCAGAGTATTTTGGTGAGCGGGGCAGGACCCCTGGCGGGCTTGCTCTTAGGTTTTGCGGTGCTCGCGGTGGCGCAGGCGCTGCGCGGCGTGGATCTGCCCCGTCTGGCGCACGTCGCCTTCCGCGACGGTTTGTACATCAACTTCGTGTGGACGGCCCTCAATCTACTCCCCATCCAACCGCTCGATGGCGGGCAAATCTTGCGGGATATTCTTGGGCCGCGACGACAGCAGGTAACGGCAAGGGTGGGGGGAATTCTCGCCGTCGGGCTGGGAGTCTGGTGCTTAACCCTCGGTCAGATCTACATGGCAGTGATGCTGGGAATGCTCGCGTACCACAATTTCAGTCAGGGCCCGATGCAAGGCGGGGTTTCTCGTGGCGAGTCCAGACCGGAATGAAGGTGCCGCGCGATCGTTGAGCGGGAGCCAACAGGGCGGCATCACGGAGTGCCGTCTTCGAATTGCGAAATGGAGTCGGTTCATAGAGAGGCCAATGCAGGTCCGGATCCGCCCTGCTCTTCACTTTACCGGGAAGGCTTCGGACGCGGGATCCATCACCGTCGCAGGCCTGCGACGAAAGACTTGGGCTAGGTCGTCGAGGTACGAATACGCCACGGGCGTGATGAGCAGGGTGAGCACGAGGCAAAGGGTCTGCCCGCCAATGACGACGACCGCCACTGCGCGGCGCTCTTCCGCGCCCGGGCCCGTGCCGAGCACGAGCGGGATCATCCCGGCAACCAGCGTGAGCGTGGTCATCAGAATCGGGCGCAGGCGGTCGCGATTGCCGTTCATAATGGCTTGTAGCCGCTCCAGGCCCTGCGCACGCAGGTTGTTCATGTGGTCGATCTGGAGAATGGCATTCTTTTTCACGACTCCGAAAAGCACGAGCAGGCCCAACGCGGAATAGAGGTTGAGGGTGTTGTTGGTAGCCCAGAGGGAAAACAGTGCGAAGGGCAGGGAGAGCGGCAGCGACAGTAGGATCGTAAACGGATGAACCAAGCTCTCGTATTGCGAGGCGAGAATCATATACATGAAAATGACCGAGAGAAGGAACGCCCAGAGGAATTCCTTGAAAGTGCGCTCGAGCTCGCGTCCGCGACCGGAGATCTTCGTCGTATACGTCGTGGGCAGATTCATCTCCTTGAACGCCGCTTCCAGTGCTTCGAGACGGTCCTTCAGTGCAAAGCCGGGCGCAATGCTTCCGCGGATACTGACCTGCCGCTGGCGGTCAAGGCGGTCAATGCGGGAGGCGGTCTGCCCCTCCACGATGTCCACGAGATTGTCGAGGCGCACCAGGGCACCGCCCTGACCGCGGACGTGGAGGCGCGAGATGGTCTCGCGGTCGTTGCGTTTGCCTTCGGCGAGGCGCAATTGCACGTCGTAGTCGTCGCCGACGCTCACGTCGCGGTAACGCGAAACGCGTTCATCGCCCCCAACCATGATGCGCAGGGCGGTGGCAATTTCCTCGATGGAGACGCCCAGTGCGGCGGCGCGCTCACGATTGACCTGGACGCGGAATTCGGGCTTGTCGAGCTTGAGCGTGGTGTCGGCGTCGGCGAGGCCCAGTTCGGGAGCGCGAGCCCGGAGGTCTTCGGCGTAGCGCGAGAGGGATTCGAGGTCGGGGCCGAGGATGGAGAAATCAATCTCATAGTTGGGTCCGCCGAGACTGATGGACCCATTGGCCGGTCGAGCCGAGACGCGTACACCGGGAATTTTTCGCATGCGAGTTCGGACTTCTTGCAATGCTTCGCGTTGGGAGTAATTGCCCTTGAAGGCATCGAATGGATGCAAGGAGATGAGTCGGGACCATCGGAAAACGCGCTCGTTGTGGGGGGCAAGGCGGACGAAAAAGCGTGCGGTGTTCGCGCCTCCGATGCGGTTCGAGCCGATGCCCGTCTGAACGACTCGAATTTGGGGCATTTCCTGCAATTCGCGCTCGGCCATGAGGGCGACTTCGTCCATCTGTGTGAGGCTCGTGCCTTCCTTCGCGGTGAGGCCGATCTCGAACTCGCCCTCATCGGTGTTGCCGGGCGTGAACTCCTGGCGGAGCGACTGGTAAAGGGGCACGGACGAGGCCATGATCAGCAGGGCGAGTACCAGCACGGAGAAACGGTGCCTCATGCAGAGGGCGAGCGCCGCGAGGTAAAGGCGCTCCACCCAACCATAAAGCCCGCCGCGCGATTTCGGCCCACCGTGCGCGGCCTTGCTGATGCCACCAAAGCTGAACAGACGGGCGCTCATCAGCGGTGTCAGGGTGAAGGAGACAAGCAGGCTCACCAACACCGCGACGCCCGCCGTGATGCCAAATTGGTAGAGGAACCGCCCCGCGATACTCGACATGAACGAGACCGGCACGAAGATGACCACGAGGCTCAGGGTCGTCGCGAGCACGGCCGTCCCGATTTCCTTCGTTGCCGCCCGCGCGGCATCGAACGGCGGCATCTTCTTTTCTTCGATAAAACGAAAGATGTTCTCGAGCACGACGATGGCGTCGTCGATGACGATACCGACCATCAGCACGAGCGCGAGCATGGTGACGCTGTTCAAGGTGAAGTGCAGCGCCCACATCACTCCGAAGGTGGAAATGACGGAGGCGGGAATAGCCACGGCTGCGATCAGGGTGGAGCGCCAGCTCCGCATGAACGCGAACACGACGAGACTCGCCAGAATGCTGCCAAGAACGAGGTGGACGTTGATCTCATGCAGCGCTTCATAGATGTAGCGCGATTGGTCTTCGATAACCTCGAATTGGACGTCGGCCGGGAGCTGGGCCTGAATACCGGGGAGCATTTTCTTCACCGACTCGATGACTTCGACTGTGTTGGCGTCGGCTTGACGTTTCACTTCGAGCGAGACGGACGGGCGACCATTCAGGCGCGAGAGGGTGCGCTGTTCCTTCGTGCCGTCCTCCGCCCAGCCGATGTCGCGGATGCGCACGGGCGAGTTGCTGACGGTGGTGACGACCAAGTCGTTGAATTCGTTTGCGTTGGCGATCCGGCCGACGGTGCGGAGGGTGTGTTCGCGGACCTTGGAGATGACGTTACCGCCGGGGATGTTCGCATTCTGGCGCGCGACGGCGTCACGGACCTGCGTGATGGGTATTTGGTAGGCTGCCAATCGGTCTGGATCCACCCAGATGCTGATGGCGCGCTGCAGACCTCCGCGTATTTCCACTTCGCCCACGCCCAACGCGCGTTCGATCTGCACCTTCACGATCTTGTCCGCCAGTTCGGTCAGCTCGCGCTGTGAGCGATCGCCCGAGAGGGAAAGGGTAATCACGCCGCCGCGTTCGGTGTCGAACTTCATGACCTGCGGTGGATCCGCGTCGCGCGGTAACTCGCCGCTCATCATGGAGACGCGGTTGCGGACGTCTTCCAGGGCTTCGTTGACCTTACGGCTCAAGTCGAACTGGATGATGACGAAGGAACTGCCGACGCCGGAAATGGAGCGAAGTTCGGTGATGCCCTGGACCGTGTTGACTTGCTCCTCAATGGGCTGGGAGATGAGTGATTCAACCTCGACCGGCGATGCACCGACCAATCGAGTGCCGACGTAAATCTGAGGAATGTCCACCGGCGGTGAGCGGTCCACGCCGAGTCGCAGATAGCCCACTGCGCCGACCACCACCAGCGCCAGCACGATCATCGTGCCGAAGACGGGTTGTCGGATGGAGATTTCGGCGAGCTTTTGCATTCAGCACTCAGGGGAAAGCTCGGGGCTTCGTGACGGGCTGTCCGTTCTGCAAGTTGCCGGGTTGAATCACGACCGGGTCACCCGGTTTGATGCCGCCGATGATTTCGATGAATCCGTTGGCGCGGCGCCCGGTAGTAATATTTTTCTCAACCGCTTTGCCGTCTTTTACGAGGAAGATTTTCTCGATACCCGCGAAGGTAATGAGTGCCTCCTTGGGCACCGCCGTGGCGGGCTCCTGCTCGGCGATCACGATGTCCGCCCGGGCAAACGAGCCGGGTCGAAGCGCACCGGTTCCGTTCGCGATATCGGCCTCGACGACGAGCATCCGGCTTCCTTCGGAAATCGCCGGGCTGAGGCGGGAGACGGTGCTCGAGTATTTGTTGGTGTCGCCCTCGAGGGTCAGGCGGACTTTTTGGCCGATCCGCACGCCCGCGGTGTGGCGCTCCGGGACCTCGATGCGCAGACGCAGCGGGTCCACCTTGACGAGCGTGACGATGGGCGCGGCGGTGTTGAGAAACTCGCCGGGGCTTGCCTTGCGCTCTTGCACGATGCCGTCGAAGGGCGCGGTGATTTTCGTGTCAGCCAACTGCTGTCGTGCAATCTCAACTTCGACGCGCCGTTGCTGCAATACGCCCTGCCGCTGGCGAATCTCCTCAAAGGCTTCGAGATGACGGTTGAAGGCAATCGTGTAGTTCGCATCGGCCGTGTCCATTTCCGTCTGCGGACTGATTCCGCGCTTGGACAGTTCTCGGATGCGGTCCCGCTGATGAAGGGCTTCCTGCACCGCCGCGTTGGCTTGGCGCGCGGTGCTCGTCTCCTCGGGGTTGACGGTATCATCGCTGCCCGCCAGGGGCAGGCCGAGCCTGGCTCGCGCTTGCGCGAGAAGCGCCTCGGCAGACTTAAGCTTCAACTCGTAGTCCACCGACTCGATTTGTGCGACGGGTTCACCTTTCCGAACTTGGGTGCCGATATCGACTCCCAAACTCTGGAGTCGGCCCGAGACCTTGACGCTCAAGGTAGCGTGCTCGATCGCCGCTAGCGACCCAATGACGGATACGGCACGTTCCATCGGTCGTATCTCCGCCGGCAGCGTCCGAACCTCACGCGACGGCAGGGCGGCGGCGCTTTTGCCGTCCTTTTTGCCGCTCTTGGGCGGATCGGCGGGGCCGCAGCCAGCGAGCAACGCGGCGGCCATCAACGGAATGAGTGTCGGTCTAAACACTGGAAAGCGGCACACTACCCTGGCGGGGGAGCTCAGAGCAACTTGTGGATGGTGAATTCACAAACTGAGGGTCGAGATTCAGATCTGCTGGCTTGTCGAGTTCGCGTCGGACTGGTGGCCCAATTCACTTTCGTCATGCGTCTTAATCTCGCCGCTGTGTGGATGGATACGCATCGACGAGGTAACGGACGAGCGATCTGATTTGCGTTTCATCCAGAATGCCGCCCGCTGACTTGGCAAATGCCGGCATGAGAGTGTTTGTTTTGCCGTGCGTGATCCACGTGTGCCAGTAATCCGCGTCGGTCGCACGACGGAGCGCCGCGAGGTCTGGCACCATGGGCGCGCGGCGCTCGGAGATGTGGCATATCGCGCAGGCCTTCGTGAACAGGTCTTTACCCGCCCGGCCCAACGCGGGCAAAGCGTGACAGGCGGCGCAGTCCGTCCGGGTGAGCACAGCCTGCCGGTCTTCTTGTGCCAACTTCCGGTCGCGCTCGCGCCCCGAAATGTTGAACGGCGCCGGCGAAAACGGAATATCCGAGCGAACCGTGAGCAACTGGGGCCCGTGCGACGTATGAATTCCAACCCAGTTGGTAACGGGCCCAAACCTGCCCAATGTGTTTAGCCTGACGGGCAGCGTTCCGTTCGATCCCGGTTTGAGCACCCAAGGCTTGGAGGGCAAACCCGCCACCGTGCAATCGCACGAAGTCTCCGTCTCCAAAATCGTCACAGCTTCCGAGGATGACGTGTTGGTTACCGAGAAAATAAAAGTCACCCTCGTGACCATTCCGGTGGGATTGACCTGCTTGACGAATGTGTCCCAAACGAGTGGGTTGTTCGTCGAATTCAGCGCAAAACGAGGCGCGGCCTGAATCGTTCCTTGTGTTTGAGGTTGCGGAAATTGTCCGTGACATCGCAGGGTGAGAACCGCGACGGCCAGGCAAGCAAGTCTAGCCTTGGCGCCAACGTTGACGAGACGGTTCATGGAACGGGAGATCACAAGGGTTGAATTCACGGGTGTTAGCGAGCCCAAAACGATTACGTTCAAGGGACCACTTCATATTCTGCCATCATTCCTAAATCTTCGTGTTCGAGATTGTGACAGTGGAACAAATACCGGCCCGTAATCTCTCCAAAACGAACTGCGAAGGTGAGGCTCCCATCGGGGGGAACGACGACCGTATCCTTCCATCCGTGCTGGGTTGGATCTTGCGGCTGGCCGTTGATGTCAAGAATCTGAAATTGAACGAAGTGCAAGTGAATCGGATGCGGGTGATTCGTTGGATTGGAAAATCGCCAGCGTTCGACCGCCCCGGCTTTCACTTGCACCATCGGTGGAGCATCCATCGCATACACTTTCCCATTAATCGTCCACATCATTCCCGCTGCTGAATTCAGGCGGTTTAAAACGAATTCGCGGGCGATCGTCCCTCGGTCGACGGGCAAATCCTCCCAATCGCTCAAGCAATCTGGCACGATGCCGTTGTCCGCTTCGTGCCGCTGGACATCGAAGCGCATTATGTCCGAGCTGCGATCCGAACAGGCGCAGTTCTTCAGGATGAGCTGCGTGCCAACCGGATACTCGGCAAAGTCTATGACCACCTCAGCGCGTTCAGCGGGTGCAATCGTGAGGACCTTTTTTTTCAACGGCTTGGGAAGCAGCCCGCCGTCCGTGGCGATCTGAATGAGCGGTCTGCCGGAGCTAAGTTGAAGATCGTAGGCGCGAGCGTTTGAAGCATTGAGAATTCGAAACCGATACTTGCGTGTCGCCACCTCGAAGTATGGCTGCACGACCCCGTTAACCAAGATGATGTCGCCGAGAACGCCTGTCTCGCGCGTAGCGCTGTCCAACGCGTAGCGCATCGAGCCGTCCGCGTTGAACAGCCGGTCTTGAATCACCAAAGGAATATCCTGCTCACCCTGCGGCAAACCGGACAAACGATTCTCGGCGGGATCGTCGATGATGTAGAGACCGGCGAGCCCTGCATAGACGTGCGCGCCCGTGAAACCGTGCGCGTGGTCGTGAAAGAATAACGTCATGCCGCGTTGCCGATTCGGATAGTGGTAGTCGCGAAAGCTGTTCGCCGGAATGGCCTCACGCGGGTGACCGTCGTGTTCTGGAGCGACGCGCGCGCCGTGCAAATGCACGGCCGGCAGCGCGTGGGGGTGTTCTTCCGGCAGTCGGTTGATTTGTCGAATGACCACTGGATGGCCGCGCGTCGCTTTGATTGTGGGGCCGGGAAATAATCCATTGTAACCCCACACGACGGTCGGCGGAAGATCGCGGTGCATCCTCGTGAGGCCCTCGCGCATCGTGATCGTGTAACACTGAGTTTTGCCGACCGTGGTTGGAATCAGTACCGGCGGAAGGCGCAGGGGGTCTTGGAATGGCTTTAAAAGCGGGCTTGAGCCAAAGCCGCCGCCCGTTCCCGGAATATGCCCCGCGTGTTTGCTGGTTTGCCCCAGGAATCGTCGCGGCGACATGAGCACTGCTGCGAAACCCAGCGTTGTAGCGCGAAGGATCTGCCGCCGGGTGAAATCTCTCGGAGCCTTTTCCTCGCGCGGCGGGCTCATAAGCCGTGGGACCGAGGCAGCGTGCGTCATTGCGTGCGCACCGCCGCTTGGGGCCTCCATTTCCAAGCAGGTTTGTGGAACGTCCTGAGTGACGAACTCCGCCGGTAAGTTGAGGGACTTCATGGCTAAGACTGCTATAGACCCGGCAGCGTACCGGGAGGAAAGAGCCGTGAGGTTGGAATGGATGCAACGGGCTGGCTTGGACTGGCCCAACGCAATGTCAGCAGCGCGTCGCTTGGCTCCGCCGCATACTCAATGCGAATCGGAACGGCTTGGCCACTAACCATGTCCAGCCAGCCCCGCCAGGTTCTGAAAAAGGAGCACATATTCCATTCGTCGATCAACAATTTCCCATCAACCCAAAGCCGCACCCCACCGCGCGTCTGCAGTTGGAACTCGTGTTTCTCCGTGAACGCAGGCAACACGGCGCCTTCCCAACGGACGCCAAAACCATCCGCCGTGACGCGACGATGCGGGCGCGCCTGGCCCCACCTGAAATCAATCGACGCGTTTGTCGCCACCGCCAGCGGTGCACCGCTGAAGCTAGCTCCCCTGTAATCGTTGTAATAGCTGCCACGCAGACCGAGGCCCACTTCCGACACCGCCTTCAACGTGGTGAATCGCGTCGCTCCAGATAGCTCGCTCCACCCCCCTTGGCCGTCCTTATACCGAACTTGCCAGATGTAAGTTGTGTCTTCGCTCAAGCCCGACGGTTTGAATGACGTCAGGTTGGTCTTGCTTTCTCCACTGTCCACCACGCCTTGCCCGTCGACAGCGCTGCGCACGATCCAATGGCTTGCCGAATGAAAATCGCCCGCGTCAGAATCTCTGAACGGGCTGGCCGTCAGCGTCACCGCGATGGCTTGATTCGGGGCTCCATCTGCCGGGGACATGTTCGTCGGCGTGGCCGGCTGGCTATTTCCCGCCGTTGAGGCAACGACCGTGATGACGCCGGACATCCCTGATCCACCCGGCCCGCCGTGACCCTGGCAGAAATACGGAAAGACGCCTTCCTCGGTGAACGTGTAGCTGAACTGAGCTCCGAACGGCATGTAATCCCAGATCGTCTGGGAGTTAAAGATGTCTGTGTCCGAAGTCACCGTGTGATCGAAACCCCTCGATGTCCAAGTCGCCTGGTCGCCGACGCTGATGACGAGTCGGTTGGGAATGTACGCGAAGTCTTCGATTTCCAAGTCCCAATCCGCGGCTTCGGCGGACGCCATCAGAAAAACGGTGAACAATAGCAACGAAACAGAATTGTGGACCTGTGGAAGTCCTCCTCCCGTGAACCGGATCTCCCTGGGAGCGCCGGCATCTTGCCGGCGAGCCTGCACAGAGGCCCAACTTTCGCCAGCAGGGATGCCGGCGCTCCCAGGATCATGGTCCCAATTCATGTCCATTCGCTGAAAACTTCGCTTCCCTTGATTTTCATCTGGGTCAATGTCAACAGGCTCTCCTTCATCCGGGAGGATGAAGGAGCATCCTCGAGGACCCTGATCTGAAGCAAAACGTTTGCGAGGTTCATGGCGATTGCACGCGGAAGAACCGCTTGTTGAACCTCGAAGCGTCGAGCTCAGTAACGCGTTGAATTCCGGTAAAATTCGTCCAGCCGATTAGCCGAGACCATGCCTCCAAATTCGTCGAGCCTTCGAGCGAGTACTCTACCCCTTTCACCCCGGCTATGGCGAATTGGAAGCTTCCCGAAGTCGATGGAGATGTGCCGTCCCAAAAAATCTCCGGAGCGATCGACGTGACGGAGAAGCCCATCCGAGCCGTAGCGATCAGCCCCAGTTGGTTTGCCGCAAGGGTGGTCAGCACGTAGTCGCCGCATGGGATGTCGTCCAGTTTCCATTGGTAAGGAGGTGGAATCGTGCCACTGCGAAGGGTCCCTTGATGGCTGCTTAACCAGTATTCAACATGTCCAAGTCCAGTAGGATCCGTGATCGTCGTTGTCACGGTCAGATTGGTCTTATTTAATGGCGAGGACACCAGGAGCGAAAGGCCATCGGCAGGCCAATCAACGGAGAGGGATGGAGGAGCTGCATGGATCACCTGCAATTGGATTGTTCCGCTGTCGGTCACGCCGGTTGCAGATAGCGCGCCATCGACCGCCAAATGGTAAGTCGTGTCCGCAACTGCATTAAAGTTCACCTGACTGAACGTGTTGGTTCCCGTGTCATCGCTTTCACCCACAATTCGGAGCTCATCGCGATCGGCTCCGGTATAAACAGCCAACACAGTGTCAAAGTTGCTACCCGCCGTCGTGATGGTGATGACGCCGTTGGTCGCGGACCGGAATAACCACCAAATGGATTGGCCACCGCCAGTACCGGCGTGCATGGGCTCATGAGGTTCGCGGGTGGCGTAAACATTCGATCCGGTCACCGTGGTGCCCCCCGGTGCAATGGGCGATGCTTCACTCCACGAGTCATTGATTGGGCGCTGCACCGAAGCCCGAATGTCAAAGCTGACATCGGATGAGGGGGATTCAGCAACGGGACTTTGGAAACGGGCGGTGAGAAAATATTTTCCCACGGACAGATTTGCAAAGGTCACATTGAACGGTGGTGCGGAAGTAAGCCGCTGGAACAACGCCCCCTGCCGTTCCAGCTCGAACACCGCTTGTGTGACGTTTGCGCCCGCACCGGGAGAAGTCACGGTCACGTTCGTCGTCGTCACCGAGACGGGCAATATAATCGCCTCACCTTCACGAATTCCTATGATCGAAGGGGCAGACTCGGCGGCATGTATGGCAATCCCGAGTGCACGAGTCGCGCAGGCGAGGCACAGCATCGTCTCCAGAGTCGCTCTTCGCACTCGAGACGGCGGGATAAAAGTTTTATGCAATCCAGAAACCATCCGATGATCCCTTGTTGACGGGAATGCTCCTGGGTCCGGTCGGCAAAAAGACTGCCGTCAACTGGGGAAAAATGTCTACGTGTTTCGCCTTCTCAATCCTGTCTCAATGCGAAAGTGTCATGAACATTCACAGAGGCGATGCCTGGCGAGGCTGCGAATTGAGTTCTCCATTGCGAGATAACGATTGTTCATCCAGAGTCGTCGAGTGAACAATCCCTTGTTTTTTGTTCGGTCCGTTGAGGCGCGATGCCGGCGGTTGATTGTTGCTTCCTTCCTTTTCGCCATCGCAGCCATTCCCAGCCTGTTGGCGCACGACGACGATGACTTGTCTTCCATTCCCGACGGCCCGACGAGCTTTCTGCCCAACACAAACACTAATCCGGTTCTTTACGGAAAAGTGGGTCCGTTGATCGTGATGCACGCCATGAGTGTGCACAACACAATCACTTGGAAGACCAACAGTGACGCCATGGGAGTGTTAATGTTCCACCGGCATTCCGCCTATCGTGCCGATGAAGTGGCCAACCCGGACATTATCAACTTTCTGATTTCGAACGTGGATCCCATTACGGGCCGGAATGCCTATGGCAATCCAGCGAATCAATTCAACTCGTCGTTCCGCCGAACGTTCGATCAGCTCTGTTACGGCGGTTACACAATCGTCCATGATGTGAGCCAGTCTGTTCCGACGCGCATCAAGGTCGATCAGACGATTGAACTCTGCCAATTGTGGGACACCAGCCATCCGGACGCATACAACTACGACCGCGCGAATCCCAAATACAGCGTTGCTCTCCTCAATAACCATGACGCAGAGACTAATTTTGCGGCGTGGAAGGGCATGGGTCCATCGCGCGGGCTTTACTACGACATGTATTGCCCTGGATTTTGTACTCTGGAAGACGGGCGTCCGATCTTTCCCGGAGGGCATGACATGAACAGCCAGAACGGAAACTACCGCATTCAAGTTTACAATCCCGATAGCGAGTCGTGGCTGCAGCGCCCGATCTCCTGCATGCGCCAGCTTTTTGGAAGCGATCCGAATGATCCGTACTTTGAGAAATGGTTTCAGGCTCAGAAGGACCTGGGAAAGCGTGAGGAACAGATCTATTTGCCAACCGGGAATTCACTCAGTGGCGACTGCAATCCGCACGACATTAGCCCGACGGATTATTCGAAACTTTATCCGCGCATCCGGTTGCTGGGAACCAACGGGACCGTCACGCACCCGCAACGACTGCCGGGAGACATGCGTTATGCTCGGTGGTATCCCACCGCGGTTGCTTTGCCAGGCAACAAAGCCTTCATCTTCGCCGGCTGGGACCGTGACGAATTTGAACGTCCGAGCAACGGTCCAGTGAGCAATACCACAACGGCTTTAGCAAACTTTTTTGCAAGCGCCAAATACAACCTACCGGCGAGCTGGCGGTTGGCCGGCTATCTCTCCGCCTCCGGCAACAATGCGTTCCTGGCCACCAAGATCGTTCAGTCTGTGCCGGAAGTTTACGATGGGAATACGGACACGACCTACGCCTTGGAAAACGCGCGGCTGTTTCACGGCGGCTGGTACCCAAACGCCACAGTCGTGCAGACCGGTCCCGGTACCAATGACTGGGGAGTCATTGTTTTGGATGGGGAGTTGTTCGAGAGCGTTGCCGAACTTGGCGGTGAGTCGGCCAACCTCCCAAACAACGCATCCACCAAGACGTGGCTGGTGGACGTTCAAGGTGCGTTGGCTGATCCCGACCGGGACCTGCCCAATGTCCGCGCGGGCAAGTGGATTAAGTATATTGATCGTTCCCCTACCAGTCACACACCTTTCTCGGCGAACTCGACTCTCGTCGAATTGGACACCGAAGGAAAAGTCGTTTCTCATCGGCTCTATCATTTCGGAGGTAGCTCCACAACCGGGGGCGGTGCCACGGACGCTGCGGAGATGCTTGATCTGACGAGTCTGAGTAAAGCTCGTGTTTCCGGTGAGCCGGCGATTCGATCCCCCAAGTGGGTGTCGCTTCGGGGCAAGCTTTATCAAAGGGCACGCCAGAATTATGCGACCCCGCTACCGGATGGAAAGATTCTCATCATGGGTGGGAACGGCGGCACCTTAGGTGGGATTGAATCCTGGAGCCTCCACGTCCAGATGTTTGATCCTGAAACGGGACTGATCACGAAGATGGACAAAACGCTTGTCCCTCGTGATGAACACGGCATCATTCAGCTGTGGCCCGACGGAACCGTATACCTCGGAGGTCAAAACCGGAACGGGATTGTGCAATCGGGCGATGTGGCGGCACCGGGTGGTGATGCGGATCTTGGAGTGAATGTGGGTCAATTCTTCAGCCCGCCTTATCTCTTTGACGCGAACACCAATGCTGCGGTCCGTCCGGTGATCATCCAATCGCCCCAGCAAATTGATTATGGCGTGAATTTTGAAGTTACTGTCGATGCGCCCTCCGACATCAAATCAATTGCTCTCATCCGTAGTGGTTCGATGTCCCACAGCCTCTGTACGGATCGCCGCTATGTGAAGGTGCCATTTTCCCAACTGCAGAGTGGTGCGCTGCATGTGACGGCTCCGGTTTATCCCGGCACAGCAGTGGGCGGCTATTACATGCTCTTCGTCGTCAACAAGCAGGGCGTGCCCAGCCTTGCGAAAAAAGTGATCCTCGGCGGTGCCGTCCTGGCGAGGAAGTAACCGACAACGGACCTCGCGTGCGCGCCAAACCCCTTCTGAGCTTGGCGTGCACGGAGAAATAATGAACTGCATACTTTGAAGAAAAGCATGTTTATCGGGGGGTTCACATTGATCGAATTGTTGGTCGTTATTGCGATCATAGCGATTATTGCGAGTTTGCTTCTGCCTGCCCTTGCCAGGACAAAGAGCAGGGCGCGGTCGATCAAATGTCTCAGCCAGCTGAAACAGATCGGATTGTCCACAGAGATGTATGCCGGCGACAATGAAGAACGGTTGCCCGGCGAACAACACCATCGACCGTCGTGGATTGCCGCGCTCGCTCCGTACAATGGCACGAATATCTACCGCTGCCCGGCGGAGAGAATTCGGCCCTACAGTTACGCGGTGAACGATTTTCTCACCCCGAATCCGTCGGGCGCGCCGCGATTGAATTTCTCGCGCCGAACCAGTGTGCCGAGCTCCTCGGAAACGATGTGGATGGGAGAGTTGCTGGAAGACATACTCGGCCAGGATCACTTTCACTTCGCCGACTACAAAAGCTCTTATAATCCCGATGATCCGAACGGCGGATACTCGATTAATAACTTTCGCGGCCAGGTGGACGTACTTCGCCATCATGGAAGCGCTAATTATCTTTTTCTCGATGGCCACGTTGAATCCATTCCTTGGCTGCGCATTCCGATTCGATTAGCTCAGGCGGGATCGAGGTTTGTCCGGCCTGATGGACACTCGGAATCATTGCCTTCCCCAAGTAGTCTATAACGATATTCTTCGGTCTCTTCCATTCCATCAAAGTGAATCCAACCCCGTGAAAACTCACATGCAACTCCGCTCTCTGTCCTGTGTTTTACTTCTGTATATTGCCACAGGCATGCTCGACGCCCAGCAGATCCGACTGCTCTGTGGTGCTTCGAGCGCCGGGGTAAACTCCAAATTGTCCGTGGTGAACGCGGCCAGTTATGACTTCAGTTCCGGATACATGCAGCCCCTGGTTTATACACTCGTCTCGAACCTCGTTCAGTGGCGTGGAAACGTTTGGGAAGTCAAAGGATTTTACAGTACGACCAATATTGCATTTCATGCGCTGGCCAGCCAAACCGCGTCGGCTGCGGTGCCCGGCACTTACATCGTGGGCGAAGTCACTTCGGTGACCGGTCCGGCGGGTGGCACGTTTTCGTTCTGGGAACAAGGAGCGAAGCGTCCAACCTATTCCTATCCGGTCGGGACGACACCCGCACCGCATCGTTTTGACGTGACGGATATCGCCCGCGGTGGTGGGTTACCCTACGGCGACCCGGCCGGCACCATTCCCGGTCGTCGCTTCACCGTGGACAAACCCGGCAGTTACGTCGTGGGATTTACGCTGATAGATACATCTACGAACAGCAATACGTTCGGGTCAATGCATGCCCCGTCGGATCCGGTGATGGTCAAGTTCCAGGCCCCTTTTCCGATTGGCCTGTCGCGCATTGCGGTAACCAATGACGGGGTCACTCTGACACTCAACCAGGGCGCACTGAAGAACGTCGTGGTTGAAACCAGCCCCAATTTGTTGGCGCCGGTTTGGACCACCGTCGCTGGGCCGTTCGCCAGCGCGCCAATTGGGGACGATTCACGAACGCTCGTGATCAACAATCAGCCGTCGCTCTTGTCGCGCTTCTATCGGGTGAGGGGAACAGCGCCCTAACGCAATCCGAAGAGTTAATTTTGTAAATTGGTTTTATCGCCAGCACGGAAGGGCGAGAAGCAGGGCTGCATCAAGCTCATGAATTGGAGGTCACTGAGCTGCGGCTGGGAGCGCTGGGCATCCTGCCGGCGCCTGGAATCGGAACCCGCCGGCAGGGATGCCGGCGCTCCCAGGCTGGCTTGATGCAGCCCTGGGCGAGAAGGGTTTGGTCCCGCGCTTTCTTGAATCGGATCGGTCGAGTGAACAGTTTTAAGAATATGAACGATTTCCTGCGTCTTTTGTCGACCGCTGGCGGCGTGTTTCATCCGTCCACTTTGTGGCCGGCGTGGAAGTATTTCCAGGCACGTCACGTCGCTTGGGTTTGCTGTGTCTGCGCCAGCGTCTCCGTTAGCGCCCAGCATATTCACCTCACCGCTGGTGCATTGAGCGTGCTTCCAGGGGCGAAGCTGTTCTTCTCTAATGGCTACCTCTACGACACAAATTCGTACGGCGGAATCACTCCGGCGTGCATCTACATGAACAACAATGACTCTCTTTATCCCGGGCTTTACCAAACATCCGCGTCGTTTGGAGCGCTCCCCGCCACGATCTGGACGGGCGGTCCATATCCCTATGCCGCGGAGCAGGGTTCGTTCATCGAAATGACGATGATCTCGGTGCAAGGACCCTCTGACGGAGAGTTTGCCTTTTGGGAGGAGAATGAAGAGGGCACGACCGCGACGAAGCGTTTCAGCATGCGCAGCGGAACGACCGACAGCACCAACCGGTTCAATCTGAGTGAGGGCATTGAACTCCCGGAGGCAGATCCGTTTGGCCACATCCACGAACGCCGTTTTACCGCTGACAAGCCTGGACTTTATATTCTCGGCGTTCAACTCATTGACACTTCCCGCGCCGGCCCCAACGGAGGCCCGATTCATAGCCCTTCGGACATAAATTATTTCTATTTTCAAGCCGGACTATTTATCAACTATGTTTTGAAGACTAATAACACCGTCACGGTCCAGTTCGGCTCGCGCGGTTTCAACAATTACTTCCTCGAGACGAGCCCTACGGTGCATGGAACGAACTGGATTCAATTGGGCATGATCACCGGCGGCAATCACAGCGATCTCCATACACTGGTCGATACCAATGCGACCGTGTCGTTGGGATTCTATCGTGTCCGGGAGGTGTCGCAGTAGGAGTTCTACGAACGCCGAGCCGGCACTAACCTGAGGGTTTGCCAATGCTGAGCTTCAGGCGAGCACCTCTGTGATGACGTGCCCATGGACGTCGGTTAGGCGGCGGTCAACGCCGCTGTGGCGGACACTGATGTTTTCGTGGTTGATGCCAAGAAGATGCAGGATCGTGGCGTGGAAGTCGTAGCTTGTTGTCGCGCCTTCGATGGGCTTCCAGGACCATTCATCGCTTTGACCGCAAGCGACCCCGGGTTTCACTCCGGCGCCGGCGAACCAGGAGACGAACGTGCCACCATTGTGGTCGCGGCCAAGACTGCCCTGACTGAATGGCATCCGGCCGAACTCCGTCGTCCAGACCAGTAGCGTGTCCTCCAGCAGTCCGCGTGCTTGCAAATCGATGAGGAGGGCAGCGGCCGGTTGGTCCATGCTGCGGGCGGCGAATCCAAGCTCCTTCCCGATGTCGCCATGATTGTCCCAATTACCGGAAGGGCCGCCGTGCCCGCTCCACACCTGGACAAAACGCACGCCGCGCTCGACCATGCGCCGCGCCAGCAGGCAGCGTTTGCCGAAGTCCGATGTTGCGGCTTGATCCAGGCCGTAGAGCGTTTTTGTGGTGGCACTCTCGCCGTTGACGTCGAGCAACTCGGGCGCGGCAAGTTGGAGGCGGGCGGCGAGTTCATAGCTCTCGATCCGTGCGGTGAGTCGTGAATCGCCGGGCCGCTCTGCGGCGTGGGCGACGTTCATTTCCTGGAGAAGATCGAGACCTTCGGCGCGGCTCGCCGATGTGATGTGCGGCGCGCCGGCGGGCGGTTGCAGGTGTGTGACGGGCTGCGGCGCGGCGGCATTGATGACGGTGCCCTGATGATTTGCGGGCAGAAAGCCAGACGTGAACGCGCTGCGTCCGTTATAGGGCAGTCCGCGCACATCCGGCAGGACCACGAAGGCGGGTACGTTGTTGGCGAGACTGCCCAGCGCATAGGAAATCCATGCGCCAGCGCAGGGAAAGCCCGGCAACAAAAATCCACTGGTTTGCAGATAAGATGCCGGTCCGTGGACATTTGATTTCGACTGCATCGCCATGAGGAATGCCATCGTGTCCACATGTCGGGCCAGATGGGGCAGGGCACTGCTCACCCATCGCCCGCACTCCCCGTGCTGAGCCCACGTGAAGGGACTCTTCATCACCGCGCCAGGTGTGCTGATGCTCGCCTCGACACGCTCGCCTGTGCCCGGGTCGAACACTTGCCCGTGCCGCGCGATGAGCTGCGGCTTGTAGTCGAAAAGGTCGCACTGACTCGCCCCGCCATTCATAAATAGCTGGATGACCCGTTTGGCCTTCGGCCGGTGGTGCAGCGCCATCGCAGCGAAAGCCTCGTCCTGCAGGAGCGACCCAAGCGCGATGCCCCCGAGCCCGGTGCTGAGGGCACCCAGGAAATCGCGGCGAGTGAATAGGCTGTTCATCGCTCAGTCCAGGTGGAGAAATTCATTGCTGTTGATGATGACGTGGACCGCGTTCGCGAGACCATGGCGCTGAGTGTAACCGGTGAGGTGCGCAAGTTCATCGGCGCGCGGAGGGCGTTGCAACAGGAGCCGAAACGCTCCCACGATGCGCTCGTCTGCGGTTGCGTCGACGCCGTCCGCGACGTTCTTTTCCACCCGCGCCGCGATGTGCTCGCACTGCCGGATAACGAACGGATTGTTCAGCAGCGCGAACGCCTGCACGGCGGTTGTGGATTGGCCGCGGACGGGAGTGAGCACGCTTCCGTCGGGTGCGTCGAGCGCGTCCATGAGCGGGTCGGGCACGGTACGAAATAGAAATCGGTAGATTGCACGGCGGTGATTCTCCTGCCTGTCCGGCGAAAAGTTATCGTAATCGAGGAAAGCGGGTGCGCCGCTGTCCGGCATGAAGGTAGCCTTGCCCCGGTGGACGAACTGCGCTGCGGAAGGTCCGCCCATTGCGAGATCGATCTGACCACTCATTTGCAGCAGGCTGTCGCGCACCTGTTCAGCCGTCAGGCGCGTCCGATGCATACGCCACAGCAGTCGATTTTCGGGGTCGAGCGCCGTGGCGTCGGCGCGATGGATGACGGCTTGCCGATAGGTGCTGCCCGTGACGATGAGGCGGTGCAGGGCCTTGAGCGATCCTTTCGCCTCGTCGCGGAACCATACGGCCAGCCAGTCGAGGAGGTCCGGATGCGATGGGATGCCGCCCATTTTACCAAAATCGTTCGGTGTGTCGCTGAGGCCGCGCCCGAAATGATAGTGCCAGACGCGATTCACGATGGTTCGCCAGGCGAGAACGTTGCGATCATCGGTGAGCCAGCGGGCGAGTGCCGCCCGGCGGGCGGACTCGTCGCTGGCGTCGGTGATGGGCAACGTCGCGGCCAGGCCCGGAACGCAAGCGAGCGTTCCGGGGCCGACGCGTTCGACGGGCTTATTGAGGTCTCCGCGCGTGAGTATGTGAATTGGACGCGGCAAAGCCGCGGGATTTAAGCTGCCGTTGGGCGGAAAATCACGAGTGACCGCGTAGACCATTTGCGGTGCCGGCAGCTCCGACAACTCATGCTCGACTTCGGCCGCGAGCACTTGTAGCGCACGCTCGCGTCGCTCTTCAGGAGTTTGCTGCGATTCCGGCTTGCGTAGCAAATCGGCCATCGTCTCCGGCGAATCGATGGCCGCCATCACTGTCACCGCGCGGCGCGCGATGGCCGATTTTTGCGCCAGCAATTCACTGCGTCGCGCGTGCGTCGCGGTGTCTGCATCGAACGCCCGGTCCGCGCGGTCCACGCCCGCGAAGACCGCCTGCAGTGCGTAATATTCCCGCTGCGTTATCGGATCAAACTTATGGTCGTGGCAACGCGCGCAGTGAACCGTGGAAGCTTGGAAGGTGCTCATCACGGTGGTCACCATGTCGTCACGGTCGAGCACCTGTGCGAAGCGGTGGTCGAATGTGTCCTCGCGCACGCCGACCATGAGTGTCTCATCCCAGGGCCCGGCGGCGAGAAAGCCGAGGGCGACTGTGGCTTGCGGATCCTCCGGAAACAACGCATCGCCCGCCACCTGCTCCTGCACGAAACGCGGGTAAGGTTTGTCGTCATTGAGTGCGCGGATGACGTAGTCCCGATACGGCCAGGCATTGGGCCGTGCGTGGTCGTGGTCGTTCCCATGCGTGTCCGCATAGTGCGCCACGTCCAGCCAATGCCGAGCCCAGTGTTCGCCGTAGCGCGGAGATGCGAGCAGGCGTGCGACGAGTTTTTCGTAGGCCTGAAAGTCCGGGTCCGAAACGAACGCGTCGACATCCTCCGGCGTCGGTGGCAATCCGGTCAGGTCGTAGCTCAAACGCCGGATGAGCGTCCGCCGGTCTGCCTCGGGCGATGGCGCAAGAGTCGCCTCCGCGAGCTTTGCGCGGATGAAGGAATCGATCGGATGCGCCTCCGCACCCGGCATTGTGGGCTTGACGAGTGGCGTGAGGGACCAATGCGGTTTCGGATTGGATTTCACGCTCGAGAACTCCTCCGGCCAAGCGGGCCCTGCATCAATCCACGCTCGCAGCGTCTCGACTTCCTCCTTCGTCAGCCGTCGCTTGTCGCTTTTCCGCGGCGGCATCAACATTTTCTCATCGTCGCCGTTTACATACCGGATGAGCGGACTGTTCTGCGCATCGTGCGGCACGATGGCCGCCTTCCCGCTGTCACCGCCTCGTAGCGCGACATCCCGGATATCGAGGCGATACCCGCTCTTCTGCGTCTCGGGTCCGTGACAGCCAAAGCAACTACGTTCCAAAATCGGCCGCACCTCGTTTCCAAAGTCCACCGCCGCCTGGACGGAAGAACCGAATTGCAGAATGAACCCGAAGCATAGAACGCCGCGTGTGTTCATCTCCAGAAGGTCATAAGGTATTCGCCAGGACGCCGCCATCGATTAGCAGTGTGGCACCCGTGATATAGCTCCCGGCGTCGGTCCCCAAGAGCAATGCCATCCCGGCGATTTCCTCCGGCCGCCCCCAGCGCTTCAAGGCCGTCCGGTTCGTGAACGCCTGCTTCTCGTCGTCACTCAGCATTCCGAGCGGGAGTTCGGTCAAAAACGGCCCTGGGGAAATGCAGTTCACCGTCACTCCGTACGGTCCCAGATCCAACGCGCTCGACCGCGCCATCCCGATCAGAGCCGCCTTCGTCGCGCTATACACGCTCCGTCCCGCTTTCCCCCCAAGGCCCAGTACCGATGAAATATGAATCACCCGCCCCCACTTCCGCTCCATCATTTGGGGCAGCAGGGCGCGGGTTAGCCGCATAATGCCGGATAGGTTCAACTCAAAGATCCGTTCCCAGACCTCGTCGGTAATCTGATCGGCCCGCTGCGGACTGTTGCCGCCGGCATTGTTCACCAACACGTCAACTCGCCCCAGGCGCGCGAGCGTCTCGTCCGCCACCCGTTGTGCCTCGCCACTTTTGCCAAGGTCCGCCGTCATCCACTCGACGCGAACCGCGAGCCCCTCGCCGATGGATTTCGCTGCGGCCTCCAACTGGCTCGCATTGCGGCTGCAGATCATAATCGATGCGCCATGCTCTGCATACGCCCGGGCCATGGATTTTCCCAACCCACGGCTGCCGCCCGTTACCAGCGCCACACGCCCGGTCAGATCAAAAAGTTTTTCGTACATCGGGCTTGATACTACCGAAAGGAGGAACCGACGCCACTCCTTGATTCTTGCGGAATGGGGACGGCTGCAGTCGCCGATCGTTCCTCAGTCGGCTGGTGAAATCCGCCGGCCAAGTAGTTCTCTTGCAACAGCAACTTATGGTCCTGCGCCGGTATCGCATCTCTTTGTGGAGCGACTCATCGGGACTGTACGGGTGCAGGCCGGCAAAAGCCCTTGGCCAGAAATCTGTGGCAAGCCCTACGCCAGATGCGCGGCGGCAAGCAGAGTTCGCGTGTACGGCTGCTGCGGCGCGGCAAATAGCTCCAGCGCCTCGCCCTGTTCGACGATGACGCCGTCCTTCATCACCAGCACCCGATGGGCCATCGCGCGCATCACAGCCAGGTCGTGGCTGATGAACACATAGCTCAGGCCGTACTTGACCTGCAGGTCGCCCAGCAGCTTCAAGACCTGCTGCTGCACGGACACGTCCAGCGCGGACGTGGGCTCATCCAGCACCAGCAGTTCAGGTTTCAAAATCACCGCGCGGGCGATGGCGATGCGCTGCCGCTGGCCACCTGAAAATTCGTGGGGATAGCGTGTCAGCACGTCCGCTATGCCGGAGTCCTCGGACATGCCCACTTCCGCCAGCATGGCCAGGATCTTAGCCCGGCGCTCGCCCTTCGACAGCTCGGGCAGGTGCAGCGCCACGCCTTCGCCGACGATCTGTTCCACCGTCATCCGCGGCGACAACGACGCGAACGGGTCCTGGAACACCACCTGCATCCGGCGGCGCATCGCGCGCAGCGTGGCGCGGTCGGCGTTGTCCACGCGCTGGCCGTCCAGGGAGACCTCGCCCGACGCGATCGGCTGCAGCGCCAACAGCGCCATGCCCAGCGTGGTCTTGCCCGATCCCGATTCGCCGACGATGCCCAGCGTTTCACCGCGCTTCAATTCCAGCGTGGCGTCGCGCACGGCGCGAAACACGTCCTTGCCGAACCAGCCTTTGGACGAGACGAAATCGACGCTGACGTCCTTCGCGGCCGCCAGCACCGGCGCATCGGGCGCCAACGGCAGCACGGCGCGCACGGGCCGGCTGTTGATCAGCTTGATCGTGTAAGGGTGCCCGGGACGCTCGAACACCTGCGCGGTCTCGCCCTGCTCCACCAGCTTGCCGCGCTCCATCACGCCCACGCGATGGCAGAAACGGCGCACCAGGTTCAGATCGTGCGTGATAAACAAGATGGCCATCCCGTACTCGCGCTGGAGATCGTCCAGCAGCGTGAGGATCTGCGCCTGGAGGGTGACGTCCAGCGCGGTGGTGGGCTCGTCGGCGATCAGCAACTTGGGCCGACATGCCAGCGCCATGGCGATCATCGCGCGCTGCCGCTGCCCGCCGGACAACTGGTGCGGAAAGGAATCGACTCGCTTGGCGGGGTCCGGGATGCCGGTGCGCGCCAGCAGGTCCACCGCGCGCGCCTTTGCATCCTTCGCGTTCAACCCCTCGTGCAATTCCAGCACTTCGGCGATCTGGTTGCCCACGCGATACAGCGGATTGAGCGCCGTCATCGGTTCCTGGAAGATCATCGCGATGTCGCGGCCGCGCACGGCCTGCATCTGACGTTCGGTCTTGGCCAGCACGTTTTCGCCCTGGAAACGGATCGCGCCTTCATACGTCGCCGCCTCCACCAGCTTCAGGATCGACAGCGCCGTCACGGACTTGCCCGACCCCGATTCGCCGACCAGCGCGAACTTTTCGCCCGCGCCGACGGTGAACGACACGTGGTCGACCACGCGCGAGCGCCCGAAGTTGACGCATAGGTCGTGCACTGAGAGCAGCGCCGCGTTGTCCTGCGTCGTGGCGATCATGATTTGCGCGTATCGAAGGCGTCGCGCAGCGCGTCACCGATGAACGTCAGGAGCAGTAGCGTCAACACCAGTACCAGGAACGTCGGCACAGCGATCCACCACGCATCGAGATTGTCCTTGCCCTGACGCAGCAGATCGCCGAGGGAGGGGATGTTGGGCGGCCCGAGGCCAAGAAACTCGATCGCCGCCAGGAACAGGATCGCGCCGCTCATCCGGAATGGCATGAACGTGATGACCGGCGTCATCGAGTTGGGCAGCAGATGTCGCCACATGATCTGCGAGTTGGACAGGCCCATCGCGCGCGCCGCCTTCACGTATTCGAGGCTGCGATTGCGCAGGAACTCGGCGCGCACATAATCGGAAAGGCCGATCCAGCCGAACAACGCGAACACGACGAGCAGCAACAGCAACGATGGCGAGAAAATCGACGCGATGATGATGAACAGATAGAGCTCGGGAATCGCATTCCAGATTTCGATAATCCGCTGCCCGGCCAGGTCGACGCGGCCGCCGAAATAGCCTTGCAGGGCGCCGATCAGAATGCCGAGCAGCATGCCCGCCGCAGTGAGCGCAAAGCCGAACCAGACGCTGACACGGAAGCCGTAAATCAGGCGCGCCACCATGTCGCGGCCGCTGTCATCCGTGCCGAGCAGGTTTTCGCGGCTGGGCGGTGCGGGCGCCGGAATCGGATTGAAGTAATTGACACTGTCGGCCGCGTACGGGTTCAGCGTGAACAGCGCCCAGTTGCCGGGCTTCTCGAACGTCTGCCGGATGAAAGGGTCGTGCCAGTCAGCGGGCGTCAGGAAATCGCCGCCCAGTTTCGTTTCCGGTGGATTGTTCAGGATGGGAAACATCCACTCACCCTGGTAGCGCGCGATCAGCGGGCGGTCATTGCTGACCATTTCCGCAAAGGTGGTAATCGCTAGCAGGATGGCAAAGACCCACAACGCCACATAACCCAGGCGATTGCGCTTGAAACGCGCCCACGCGCGCTGGTTGGGCGAGCGCGGCGGACCTCTGCGTACGGCACTCCGCACCGCTGGAGCGCCGCCACCGGCCGGCATGTCTGCAGCAGTCGTGCTCATTTGCCTGCGGCGCCGAACTGGACCCGCGGGTCGACCACGACATAGAGCAGGTCTGCGATCAGCTTGACGACCAGTCCGATCAACGTGAAAAGGTAAAGCGTGCCAAGCACAACGGGGTAATCGCGGCGAACGATCGATTCGTAGCTTAAGAGGCCCAGCCCATCAAGCGAGAACAACGTCTCGATCAGCAGCGATCCGGCAAAGAATGCGGCGACGAACGCCGCTGGCAACCCGGTGACCAGGGGAATCAGCGCGTTGCGGAACACGTGCTTGTACAGCACGCTGCGTTCAGAAAGGCCCTTGGCACGCGCCACCAGCACGTACTGCTTCCGGATTTCCTCGATGAAGGTGTTCTTAGTGAGGAAGGTGACGACCGCAAAGCTGCCGATTGCATAGCAGAGCAGCGGCAACGTGAGGTGCCAGAAATAGTCAACGATGCGTGCCGGCCAGCTCAAGCTGGCCCAGTTCTCGGAGGTGAGCCCGCGCAGCGGAAACCAGTCGAGGAAGGTGCCGCCCGCGAAGAGCACGATCAGCAGCACGCCCAGCGCGAAGCCCGGCAACGCGAAGCCAAGCAGCGCGACCACGGTGGTGACCGTGTCGAAGCGCGAACCTTCGCGCACCGCCTTGGCGATGCCGAGCGGAATGGAGACCATGTAGGCGAGCAGGAACGTCCACAACCCGAGGCTGATCGACACCGGCAGCTTTTCCTTGATCAACTGCCAGACATCCTTGTTGTGCATGAAACTCTTGCCGAGGTCGAAGCGCGCAAAATTGCCCAGCATTTCGAAATACCGGGTCAGTGGCGGCTTGTCGAAACCGTAGAGCTTCTTGATTTCCTCGATCTGCTTGGCGTCGAGGTCGCGCCGTCCCGCCGACCCGGAACGCGCGCCTTCCCCCTGCGAACCCGCGCGCATCTCGGCCACCAGTTGGTCGACGGGACCACCGGGCACGAACTGGATGATCACGAACACCACCGTGAGCACGCCGAGGAGGGTCGGGATCATCAGCAGCAGGCGCTTGCCGATGTAGCTCAGCATGGTCCGGCCTTCCGCTCGCGCGCATTCATCGGGGGATCCTGTTCACTTGGCCTCCGCACTTTTGCTCCACCAGCTGCCGACGGCCCACACCGGCCACTCGCCATTCTCGTCGATCGTATAGTACTTGGGCTGCTTGGCGGGGATGCCGAACTTGTTCCAGTAGGATACCGAGTAGCCCGGCGCATAGAGCTGCGGCACCTGGTAGTGCCCGTGCGTGATCAGGCGGTCCAGCGCACGGCTGGCGTTGCGCAGGTCGTCGTAGGTCTTGGCATCGGCCATCGCGGTCAGGACTGCATCGACCGCGGGGTTCTTGAGGCCGCGGAAATTACCCGACCCCACCACGTCGGCTGATTTCGAGCCCAGCGTTTCGATGTAATCGATCGATGAAGGCAGCGCGAAATCTGGCGTGCGGATAGTGATCGTATCGAAGTCGAAGGCTTCGAGGCGCTTGCGATAGAGGGCGAAATCGACCGTGCGCGCCTTCATCTCGATGCCCAGTTTCCTGAGATTGCGCTGCCACGTGACGGTACGGAACTGGGAGCCGCCCTGCGTTTCGAGATACTCGAAGATGAAGGGCTCGCCCTTGGCGTTGCGCAACACGCCTTCCGTGTCGACCTTCCAGCCGGCCTCCTCGAGCAGTGCGTGTGCCTTCTTCAGGTTATCGCGCAAGGCGTTCGGAGTCGTATCGGTCCGTGGTGGGGTGTAGGGCATGCCGAAGACGTCATCCGACACCTTACCGCGGAAGGGCTCAAGCAGTTTCAGCTCGCCCGGGCCCGGCAATCCCGCGGCCGCGAAGTCCGAGTTCGAGAAGAGGCTGTAGGAGCGCACCCGCTCGTTGTACAGGTTGATCTTCTCGAAGTCGTAGCTCAAATCCAGCGACTGGCGGACGCGCACGTCCTGGAAGATGGGCCGGCGCAGGTTGAGCAGGTACGCCTGCATGCCCTTGCCCATGCCATAGGTGAATGTCTTCTTTTTGATGCGGCCGTCGCGCCACTTGGTGCCGTCGTGCTGCCGCACCCACTGCTGCGGCACGAACTCCTGAATGATGTCGAACTCGCCCGCCTTGAAGGCTTCCATGCTGATCGCGCGGTCGGCGTAGAGCCGGTAGACGATGCGATCGAAGTTGTACTGGCCGCGGCGCACCCCGAGATCCTTGGCCCAGTAGTCCTTGTTGCGCGCGAATTCGATGCCCCGGCCCGAATCGGTGGATACGATCGTGTACGGCCCGGTGGTGATCGGGTACTCGGTGATGATCTGGTCCAGGGGCTTAGGCTTGCCATCCGGACCCACGCCCCACTTGCGCGAAAAAACCGGCAACGTGGCGATGTTGAAGATCGTGTCGTCGATCGGGTCCTTCAAATCAAAGCGGATCGTACGCTCGTCGAGCACCGTGCCACCCGCAACACCTTCCAGTGCCACGCGTATGGACGGTGCCGCGCCTTTGCTCGTCAGCAGGTCGTACGAGTGCTTGACGTCGGCCGCAGTGACCGGATCGCCATTGTAGAAGCGCGCCTTGGGGTGGATGCGGAACGTGATCGACGACTTGTCCGGCGGGACGCGCATTTCCTCCGCGATCAGACCGTACAGCGTGCCCGGCTCGTCGCCGGAGCGCTCCGCCAGCGCCTCGAACATCAGGATCGACACACCGGTGGGCGGGCTGCCCTTCAGCGTGAAGGGGTTGAACTTGTCGAAGCTGGTGCGCCGGTCGGGGTTGCCGAGGAATGCCGTACCGCCCTTGGGTGCATCCGGGTTGACCCAGTCGTAGGACTTCAAACCCCGCGGGTATTTAGGCGGCTGCCCGTAGGACACATACGCATGCGACCACTCGCCAACGCCCGGCGTTGTTGCGGCGGCGGCCGGCTCGACTTTGGCCGGCGGGGCGGGCGGGGCGGCCGCCGGGGCGGCGGTGGCGCCAAACGCGGCACAGCACGCTGCGAGGGCGGCAATCCGAAACAGAGTCGACAGCGATTTCATGGGCATGGACCAAAAAGCCCGAGGATGACGATCATGTCTTAACGGTGACTAAAAGCGTTGGCAAGGGTGGCCGCTCGTGACGGCGCGGCGCGACGATCCCCTTTCCTGGCCGGAAGCGCAATCACGCGCAGTGCGACGAGGTCGCGTTGTCTTGGGCCAACGGCCCGCGATTCCTCAGCCCAGGCCAACGGTCTGGGTCTGGAGATTGGCCATTTTCTTGCGCATGCGTCGTGGAAGAACAATCGGCATTTAGCAAAGCCGCGGAGCGGCGTCAGACCCTAGCCCACGGCGCGAGCCGTGAGAGGGTGTTGACGCAAAACGCAAGCCCCGTGAGGGGCGACAGAGCCGGAGGACAATTCGCCATATTGTGGCGATATTCTCTGTCGCCCCTCCTGGGCTCGCGCACCGCGCGCCTGAAATCCCACGGCTGACGCCATGGGCTAAGTTCTTGCGGCGCTCCGCGCCTCCGGAATGGCCAATCTCCAGCGCCGGGCTGTGCCCGGCGATGACCGCAGCCGGTGCGGTTCGCTCTCGATTTCAGCGGTACGGACAAACTGCTTTTCTCCAGCGACCATCCCTGGGTGCAACCAAAAGAAATCCTCGATCCTCTCCGCAGCCTCAACCTCCCCGCCGCCACCGAGGCGAAGATTCTCAGCGGGAATGCGAGAATCTTGTTCAAGGTGTGAAGATCCTCTACCAGATGAACCGCTATTTTGCCAGTGTTCAACAGCGGCTCCAGTAGGCAGCCTCGCAGCCATGTTTCACCGGCTGATTCTCTTCGCAGCGTCCACCACCGTCGGCGCGTGTTGCTCCGCGCTGGCCCAACAGGCGCCCGGCTGGCAGTTCGATCGCGACGTCAACCGCGACGCGTTACCCAAGGCGCCGCCTGGGTTCGAAGTATCCTTCTTCGCGCGTGAACCCCTCGTGCGCCAGCCCTGCTCGATGGCCTTCGATGCCAAGGGACGGCTCTGCGTCGGTATGGGACCGCAGTATCGCAATCCCAAACCGAACACGCCGGGCGACAGCGTCGTGCTGGTGCTCGACACGGATGGCGATGGCAAAGCGGATCGCACAAAAACGTTCGCCGCCGGTTTCAACGCCATCCAGGGACTTGCCTGGCACGGGCGGGATTTGTGGGTGGCGAACGCGCCCGATCTCACGGTAGTGCGCGATCTCGATGGCGATGACGAGGCGGATGAATACGTCCGCGTGTTCACCGACCTCGGCAATCTCGAACACGGTCTGCACGGCTTGAACTGGGCACCCGATGGCAAGCTCTACATGAGCAAAGGCAACTCGAAGGGTCTCACCCTGTCGGGCCGCATCGCGCCGAAAGCGTTTCGCGAATTGTGGGGCGTGACCGCACCGGCCGGCTCGCCCGACTTCCCGGCTCCGCGCACGTTTAAAAAAGGCGAATACCAAAAGGCCTATCACGACCCCGAAGACGACTGGGGCCGCGAGGGCGGCGTGCTCCGGTGCGACGACGGCGGGCGCAATCTCGAAATCGTCTCGCGCGGGATGCGCAATCCTTGGGACATCAATTTCGACACCGGCTTCAACTGGCTCGGAACCGACAACGATCAGACGACCGGTGACCGCGTGTTCATGCCGTTCTTCGGTGCGCACTTCGGCTGGAATCATCCGTGGAGCGCGCATTGGGGTCCTGACGCGCATCCGCCGTCCGCGCCTGTCAGCGGGCCGCTCTTTGAAGGCTCCGGCACCGGCGTGATCTTCGGTGACTCGCCGCAGTTTCCACCCACGCATCGCGGCGTGTTCTTCATCAACGACTGGCTGCGCAAGACGACCTTCGTATGGCGGCCACACTGGGACGGCGCGTTGCTCCGGCCCGAGGGCGGCAACTGGGAGCCGTTCGTACAAGGCGGAAAAGCACTCTTTCGTCCGACGGACCTCGAGGTCGGCCCCGACGGAGCGCTGTGGATTCTCGGCTGGAGCGCCGGCTACGGGGCGGAATACCAGGATGGCGCGATGACGAGCGAAGGCCGCGTGTTCCGCGTCGTCGCGAAGAACTCGCCGCCCGCGCGCTGGCAGATGCCCAAGCGCAGTAAGCCGCTCGCGCACTGGACCGTGACCGAACTAGTGGAAGATTTCGACGGCCCGCTGCCCGTCTGGCGCAGCGATGCGCAAGACGAACTCGTCCGCCGCGGGGCCAGCGTGAAAACCGAACTCATCACGACCTTGGGAATTCGCGGGAACAGCGAGGCGTGCGAAACCTGGACCGGATGGACTTTGGGCAGGCTGCCCCCGCAGGACCGGACGATTGACGAATGGTTCTCAGCGCGAGTCGGCGACTCCGCCGCATCGCTGAATCTCCGTGTACAATCGCTGCGTGTTCTCGCGCATCGCCTTCGTCAGGCCGATGGAGGCCGCGGGTTGCCTGCCGCTGTCGTAAATATCCTACACAGCGGGGAACCACGACTTCGTTTCGAGGCGGTGCAGGCGATTGGGCAGGCGCGGCAACTCTCGGCCGTTCCGGCATTGCTGGACTTGCTCGCAGCCGAGACCGATCCGACCACGTTTTACGCGGCATGGCAGACGTTGCGCGGCTTGCAGGAATCGACGGCGCTCAAGCCGCTCCTCACCGACGCCCGCGGCGGTGTGCGAAAGGCGGCGTTGCTCGCACTGCTCGAAGACCACGCGCTCGAGGAATCCAAGGTCAAGCCACTCGCCAACGACTCCCTGCCAGCCGTGAGCGAGATCGCCTCGCTCTGGCTTCGCAAGGCATCCGGCGGTGGCGAGGCCGTCGTCGTGCGCGGCCGTCCTCTCAACGCCGTCGCGCCGGAAGCAGCGGCGTTGGCTCCGCGAGTCGGTCTCGCCCGGAACATCAAGGCGCAGAGCGGCAAGCTCTATAGACTGGCACCCGACGGACTGCGCCCCGGTGCGAAGCCCTACTCCGATCGTGGCTATGACTTGGAACAGCTTCCCGGCGCGTTCGTGGGCTTGGATTTCATCCAGACCGCCAACAACGACGACGGCTCGCGCGGCGATGGCTGGCTGAGTTTCGAGGCGTTGATGCCGGTCCGAGTCCACGTCGCATTCGACACGCGCGCGGTCGCAGTGCCGGCTTGGATTCGCGAACACTACCGGCGCAACGATCATCGGATTCAGGGGGACCATTGGACCTTCCAGCTTTACTCGCGGGATTATCCAGCCGGGCGAATCGAACTTGGCGGCAACACCGACGACGGCAAACCCGGCGGCAAGGGCAACTACATCGTGGTGCTCGAACCGCTCCCGCTGACGCCGCCATCCAGCGCGACGGCCATTGATCCGGCCATGGCACTGCTGCCCAAAGCCGATGGCGAACGCGGCGAGTGGCTCTTTCACCATCGGGGTGGCGCGGGCTGCTTCAACTGCCATCGCCTTGGCGAGAACGGGAACAGCTTCGGCCCCGACCTCGCCACCTTGGGCGATCGCGCCACAGCCCGCCACATTGTGCAGTCCATGATCGAGCCCAACGCCGTCATCACCGAGGGCTTCACCCTGCAACTCATCGAGACCGGCGACGCGGAGTTTTCCGGGGTCTTGCTCGAAGAAAGCGGGCTGAGTGTGACACTCGGTCTCGCCACCGGTCAGCGACAAATCATCCCGAAATCGAAAATCACTTCGCGAAAAACCGCCGCAGGGTCCGCCATGCCGGCCTACGACACGTTGCTCACACCGCACTACGTGGCGGACCTCACGGCGTATCTGTTGGCGCAGAAAGCTGGAGCGCCGAGCATTGCTCGGCACCGGAATGGCCAATCTCCAGCGCCGAGCATTGCTCGGCAGGAAGTCTCTGGTGCGCCAACCGTGCCGAGCGATGCTCGGCGCTCCGAGGCCACCGCCAAGTCAGCGACGCCGACTCAGTGGCCAAAGGGCGATGGCTTCCGTTTCGCCGAGAGCGCGGACCGGCTGGTCATCGCGCACTCCGGCCAGCCCGTGACGGAGTTTGTCTTCCACGATGAAAAAATCCTGCGACCTTACTTTGCGAATGTCCACGCGCCCGGCGGACTGAAAGCCACGCGCAATCATCCGCCCATCGCTGGCGTGGACGCCACGGACCACGACACCATGCATCCCGGCCTTTGGCTGGCCTTCGGCGACATCAGCGGCGCGGACTTCTGGCGCAACAAGGGACGCATCGAACACGTCCGTTTCACCGAACCGCCCGCAGTTCGAGACGGTCGTCTCACCTTCGCCACCGAATGCCGCCTGCGCACCGCCGAGGGCCGGACGCTCTGCTCGCTGACCAATCGCTTCACGCTCGCGTCGCAGACCAACGCGTGGCTGCTCGTCTGGGAAGCGGCGTTCCGTTCCGACGAAGGCGACTTCACGTTCGGCGACCAGGAGGAAATGGGCTTCGGCGTGCGGGTCACCACGGCTATCACCGAGAAGAACGGTGGCGTGATCACGAGCAGCGCCGGCCTGAAGACGGCGAAAAACACCTGGGGTCAAGCAGCCGATTGGTGCGATTACTCCGGCACCGTGGACGGCAAGCCCATTGGCATCACGCTTTTGACGGATCCGAAAAACTTTCGCCCGAGTTGGTGGCACAACCGGGACTACGGTGTCTTCGTCGCCAACCCCTTCGGCGGCGCCGCGATGAAGCAGGGAGACAAGAGCGCCGTGACGGTCAAGCGCGGTGAGGATTTTCGTCTCCGCTTCGCTGCGGTGATTCACGCGAGTTCAGAGTTCAATCCGACGAACGTGTTTGGGAGATCTCTCGAATCGACTCAGGGCCGGTCTGCCAGATAAGATTCGTTCCATGTCTCGACGAAACATTCATCTCCTGGCTCTTCTGCTCGCAGCCTTGCTCGTCCCACTGTCCGCGCCATGCGCCGACGGACCGCAGAAGAGCCAACTCACAGGAACTGTTTCGCCGGAGGCGCGGCCGCTCATCGAAAAAGCGGTCCAAGCGGCCGGCGGCAAGACCAATCTGCTGGGCACCTTCACCTTCAAGGATAACGTGCGGTTGGGCGAGACGGACAAGGGGTTCGGCGCGAAACGGGAGAGTGTGATGGACGCGCCGCGTCATTGGTGGCATGACGTGACCGAAGTCACGCCGCTCAAGGAATTGCCGGAGAAATTGCAGCCGGCGCAACCTGTCGCTAAATGATTTGGCGAACCGGGCATCGGCCTTGCCTGATCCGCATCCATCAAAGTTCCGAAGTGCTTTGGGTCGGCAATGGCTTTATCGGCCTCGGAGAAATCAACTTTGTCGTTCCCAGCGAAACTTCCGTTCGCTTTCCTGGATGGGCTGATCGTTGATGCTGGCGTAGCGAAACTTCATGTAGCCGAGGTCGTCGAACTCCCAGTTCTCGTTGCCGTGCGCACGAAACCACTGACCGGAGTCGTCGTGGTATTCATACTCGAAGCGCACGGCGATGCGGTTGCCGGTGAAGGCCCACAGGGTTTTCTTCAAGCGATAATCCAGCTCGCGATTCCATTTGCGCCGGAGGAATTCGACGACTTGCGCGCGGCCGTGCAGAAATTCGGCGCGGTTGCGCCATTCGGTGTCCTCGGTGTAGGCGAGCGAGACCCGCTCGGGGTCACGGCTGTTCCAGGCGTCCTCGGCGGCCTGGACTTTCTTGCGCGCGGTTTCTTCGGTGAATGGCGGTAACGGTGGGCGTGGATTCATATCATTTCACTTCGAACTTCTTGAGCAGCCGGGCGTTGTTCTCGTCGCTTGCCTTGAGCATCGTGGCGTCCGGCTCCAGGAGGATGTCAATGGCCGTGACCGCAGATAAGCAAGCACTTCGAGCATCGGCTGATAGGTCATGTCGAGGAAGCGTTTGCCGGTCGTCGGATGTTTCGCGGTGGCGATCCAGTCCTTGACGAGCTGCGCGAACTCGTCGCTGGTCATGCCGGTATGCGTTGCCACGAAGAGATCGAAAGAAGAATGCGTTTCATGTCTTTGCTTACCAATGATGAAGGCCGACACCCGACGGCGTGTATCGCCTGCAAAGTGCGACCGGACTGTCATCCAGCGACCATTGGACGACGGTGGAGGCCCCGTTGGTTCTTCTTGGCGGTAACTATTGTGTCACGAATAATGTCATGGACGGCGCGAAGTTCTATCGGTTGATCAATCCATAAAGGGCGATCCTCGGAAAAGGAGGCAAGCCGTATCGCAAATGAACTCAATTCACAATTCCGGGCTTGACCCCTTTATGGTTTCCGCCTCCTTGAATAAATCGGCTAGCATCCGCAGCGCGCTGGTCACCAGCATTTCACCGGAGCCTTCAGCGACGCGGGCGCTCTCGACTTCGTAGTTACCTTCTGGATATGCGGACTTGTTCGGGATGTAGCCGATGGTGCCATTGGCCAGCTCGACGTTGAATGTGTTGGGGAATGCAGAACCCGCCTTCACGCTGAGCCCCAGTTCCACGAAGATTTCTCCCGGCCAGGCCACCCAAGCGACGTCACGCCCCAGCGTGATGACTTGCATCTCGACCTCCTCCGGTTTGCCTTCGCGCGCGGCGTTGTCGAGGATGCGGTGCGCCCGCACCAACTTCATGAAACCATCACGCGTGCTGTCCTTTGCAGTGAGCACGTCGAGGCGCGCCTGCTTCAGTTGTTCCGGCGTGAATCGCGGCAGCGGCAGCGGCACGATTTCACTCCGGACACGGAGCGGACGCGTGTTACCGAGGGGTTGCAAACGGGGGTAAGCCTTGAAGACCGCGGCGGCCAACACCGTGCCAAGGCGCGTCGCCTCCTGCGGGCTGGTTTGCGCGCCGGCCCAACGCACGTCCGTGTGGTTGATGTTGCCGCAGGTGCCGTTGGCGAAAAGGGTCAACATCTCGGGCCCTTTGTAGAGCGCGAGCGTTCGTGACAACACGCCGGGATAGTCCGCCGAGATGCGCGTGCCTCCCGTGGTATCCGGGTGCATCGCGTAGTTCACGAACGTTAACAACGGCACAGATTTGGCCGCGACGGACTCGGCGTAAAACACCCCGACTTCAGGATCGATCGGCCCGGCGGTGCGAACGATGTTTGCATTCATCTTACCCGGATTCCAACCGACCGAGCCGTCGCGCATCCAGAAGCGGCGGTTTCGCGCCAGTTCGAGCTCTTGCTGCTTCGCCACGGAAACTCGAACCGGCTGTCGTTTCTCGTTGGCGGCCACCACGGCGTCAGCGATCAACTTGGGCAAGCCCTGGCTGTAGTTCTTCGAGGCGTCCTTCCCACCACCGTCGGTTTCGTCGCGGCTCCATTCGCGATATAACACCGGAGCTGTATGGGTATGAGTGGCGGCAAGCATCACGTTCGCGCCTGGAATTCCAGTGCGTTCCTCCACTCGTTTGCGCGTCTCGGTGACGATCCATTTAGGCATCGCAATGAGATCGCAAACGACAATGACAGCGCGAGTCTGGCCATCATCGAGCACGGCGGCCTTGGCCAGAATGTCATCCAATACACCCTCGTTTCCGCGCTCGTGATAATAGCCGGCCAGCCCGATGCCGGCCGGCGGATTGATCGAAATGGACGCAGTGCCGAGGCGAAGTTCGGCGGCGAATACACCGCCCGCCTCAATCAACAACACCCAGATCAGGCTCGTCCAATGCGAAAGGCGACAATGGTTGACTCGTTTCATTTGAGAGAGGGTAGCGATCCATTCCGTTCTGGGAAGTCCGCAAGCAAACAGTTGACACCAACGCGTTAAAGAAGTGGGTCAAGGTAACTGTAAAAGCGAGAAAGTGACGCTCCGCGATTAAATCAGAATGGCTTTCGTCCATTGGGCCCGGTCGTACCGGAATGAGGACCCCACGCCACTTCTTGATTACTGCGGAATGGTGGCGTCTGCAGTCGTCGATCGTTCCTCAAGTCAGCTCGTGGAATTCGCCGGCCAAGAGCCCAGTGTGGAGGCAAACATAATACGCCCTTGACAGTCCGACGTCAGCACTCACGCTCCGCACAGATGACCGCCCTGGCAAAGGCTAAATTGCTCCTTGTGGCATTGATGGAGCTATCGGTGCTCGCCTCGCCGAGGGCAGCGGGACTGAATTTGCAGTTAACGTACACGGGGGAAATCGAAGGGCTAACCGCCACGGCGACGATCGGCTTCGAAGATGTTCGAATCGATGTGAATCCTCCCGGCTTCTTCCTCGTCGGTGGACGCCCAGCCTGGGCTCGGCAGGAGCCGCTGAATGGACGCATTTATATCGGGGCTGAAGTTCTAACTTCCACGGCCCGCTACTCGATCAACGGTACGGTGGATGGCACCTCGGATTGGGGCTATGCGGATGCGGTCCGGATTGACGTCATCGAGCGATTCCTCGTTCGGCTTAACTTTCCGTCCGACCAAAACTTCGTATATCTCGATCGGTTTACGCTGACGGCGAATCCGCTCGACGGCGGTTCGACGTATTTGTTTATTCTGGCGGGGCAGCCCACCGAAAACCATCGACCTCAAATCGATCCGATTCCCATCCAAGCGGTGGTTCAGCAGCACCCGTTGAGTGTCACGCTCCGAGGCACGGATTCCGATGCCGGGCAGTTGCTGACCTTCAGTTTGGATGCCGGCTTTCCCGTCGGTGCGTCCATCACGGCCGCCGGGGTCTTTACTTGGACTCCATCGACCCAGCAAGCGCCCGGTGACTATATCATCACGGTACGGTTGACGGACAACGGGCAGCCGCCCCTAAACGATGCCAAGGAGCTCAAGATCACGGTCCAGGCGGCAAAACCCTTGGTGTTAAACGCCCGCCTCATTCCAACCGGACTGCGTTTATTAGTCCAGGGCGGGGAAGCGAACCAGCTTTTCAAGGTCCAAGCATCGAGTGATCTTGCGATGTGGACCCAGTTGGTCAGTTTGCGTAAGACCGGCAATGAAGATTTGTCGTACGATGCCCCGGCGAGCTCATCGGAAGTTAAGATGTTTTATCGGGTATTGATCGGTGCGAACTGACGCGTCCACCCTCTCTAGCCCGGAGCCCAACGGGTCGTCGTCGGGTGTGAGGCAAAGATCTTTACGAGTTCTAGATTCACCCACATTACTCCTGCCAACGGGTGAATGAATTGTTCCGGCTCTCCTCGACCGAACCACGCGGTCGGATTCGCACGCAAAGCCGCGGAACGAAGCAAAGCAGTCGCCAAGGATTGAACTTGCCTCATTGACGCTCCGCGGTCGGCGGCTCACAAACACGGCGGGAAAAATTAACATGAACCACTTCAGGCATTTGTTCCTCATGACGTTGTCACTCGGCATCGCACTCTCAACGTGGCGACACGACCTGGAAGCGGCCGACACGCCGCTCCCGTCCCCCCGCACGGTGAGTGCGGTCTCGTCGCAGCCCGTGCATCCGGTGTTGATTCGGAATGAGCACGGGCCGCTCACGCGCGTGATCGTGGAGGTCGCGAAGGGAGTGGAGTCTCGCGTAATGTCATTCGATTTCACACTGGACGGCACGGACGACCTGGGCGACTTGGAATCGCTCAGGTTATTTTCGACGGGTAGCAACGACGAGTTCTCGCCCGCGACGCCCCTGGGGGCTGCTGCCAAGCCCGCCGCGACAATCACGTTTCGAAGCGAGTCGGTGCTTCCAGTCGGAAAGAACGTTTTTTGGCTCTCCGGCCAATTGAAGACGTCGGCCAATCTGTTGCATCGAGTTGCGGCCACCTGCACCGCGATTCAGACGACGGCGGGCACGTTGACACCGCGCGATGCCTCGCCTCACGGCCGACACCGCATCGGAGTCGCGCTGCGGAAGCACAAGGATGACGGCGTTCACACGTATCGCATTCCGGCGCTGGCCACGTCAGCGAAAGGGACATTGTTGGCGGTGTACGACATGCGGCGGCGGATGGGCCGTGACCTGCAGGAAGATATCGATATCGGGTTGAGCCGCAGCACGGACGGCGGACAAAACTGGGAGCCGGTCCGCGTCATCATGGACATGGGCGAGTACGGTGGGCTGGGGCAGGAATTGAATGGTTGCAGCGATCCTGGCATCATCGTCGATCGGCAGACGGGCGAGATCTTTTGTTTTGCCGTGTGGATGAACGGCAAACCGGGCAAGCACCAATGGAACGACGACGGCTCTGAACCGGGATTCGAGATCGGCAAGAGTGCGCAATTCATGATGGTTCGTTCGCGGGACGATGGCCTCACGTGGTCCAAACCTAGAAATCTCACTCGCGAGCTCAAACAAGAGGGATGGTGGTTGCTCGCGCCGTCGCCTCAGCAGGGGATCAACCTGCCGGACGGCACGTTGGTAATGCCGGTGCAGGGCCGCGATGGCCGGGCGGCGTTGGCCACGTTCTCGACCCTCATGATTAGTCGGGACCACGGGACGACGTGGATGGTTGGAAAGCCCGCCTTCAGCGGCGGCAACGAGTGTCAGGCGGCCCAACTCGGCGACGGCTCGATCATGCTGAACATGCGCAACGATCACGAGCGTTTCCGCGCTGTCGCCGTGACGAAGGACCTGGGGCAAACGTGGCAGCCGCACGCAACTCATCGCAATACCCTCATTGAACCGAACTGCAACGGCAGCTTGTTGCGAGTCGACACCGAAGCGGACGGCGGGAGATCGCACGTCCTGCTGTTCGCCAACCCGCATACCCAGAGCGGGCGCACCCACCACACACTACAAGTCAGCTTTGACGACGGTCAGACGTGGCCGAAATCGCATCACCTGTTGCTCGATGAAGGCCGGGGGGCTGGCTACCCGAGTTTGACGCGTGTTGACGATCAACATGTGGGCATCGTTTATGAAGGCAGCCAATCCCACTTGGTATTCGAGAAGTTCTCGCTGGCTGAACTTTTGCAGCGATGACACTTCACGGCGAATCCGAACTCGCCTTAACTCAAACTTGAAATGACGGACTGGTTTCGCATCACGAATGAAGTCGACGTGCCGTCGCCGGCGCTGCTGCTTTATCCCGATCGGATCGAAGAAAACTTGCGGCGCATGATTGCCCTCGCCGGCGGGGCCGACCGGCTGCGGCCGCATGTGAAGACGCATAAATTGCCGCAGGTGATCGCGTTGAAGTTGCGCGCCGGCATCACGAAATTCAAGACCGCCACCATCGCCGAGGCGGAGATGACCGCGTCCGCCGGTGGACGCGATGTCCTCCTCGCCTACCAGCCCGTGGGGCCGGGCATCCGGCGTTTCATCGAGCTGGTAAGAGCATTTCCGCAGACGCGTTTCGCCGGACTGGTGGATAATCCCGGCACCGTTGCCGAACTCAGTCGTGCCGCGCAATCCGCCGGAGTCACCCTCGACTTATATCTCGACCTCAACGTCGGCATGAACCGGACTGGCATCGTGCCCGAGGATGCCGCGACGGTGTATCGCCCCCTGGCCACATCGCCCGGACTTCGGGCCGCGGGCCTGCACGCGTATGACGGACATCTGCACAACTCCGATCACGCCGCGCTCGGGAGAGTCACCGAGCAGACATTCCAGGCGGTCTGGGCGCTCGTTGAAAGGCTTCGTGCGGACGGGTTGGAAGTGCCGAAGGTTATTGCCAGCGGCACGCCGACGTTTCCTTTGCTCGCCCGGCATGCGCAGGTGGAAGTCGGTGCGGGCACCACCGTGCTGTGGGATTTTGGACAAGCGGAGGCGTGTCCCGACCTCGATTTTCTCAACGCGGCGATTCTCCTCATGCGTGTGGTAAGCAAACCGACCTCCAATCGCCTCTGTTTTGACCTCGGTCACAAGGCCGTGGCCTCCGAGATGCCGCCTCCGCGCGTGCGCTTGTTGGGACTGGAAGACGCCGTGTTTGTGATGCACAGCGAAGAGCATCTTGTCGTCGAGACCCCGCGCGCCGCCGAATTCCAAGTGGGCGCGGTATTTTACGGAATACCCCGCCATGTCTGCCCGACGGTTGCGTTGCACAGCGAGGTGTGGGCGGTGCGCGCCGGTCGCGCGGCGGAGACATGGCCGGTAGCAGCGCGAGCGCGAAGGATTACTCGATGAGGGTATGTTTGACTGAATCGGGTCAATGATCGTGTGCCTCACGGCCATGTCCGCCGAAATATAATGATGTGCTGGCGCGGTAGAATACGGAGTGTCTCGACCCATTCCAGCGGATGCAATGCCATCTCCTTGCGAACTTGTGCCTCGGTCATCTTGTGGAGTGGTTTAATCGGTATCCACTTTTCCTCGCCTCGATATTCGACGAACACGAGGCGCCCGCCAGGTTTCAGCGACCGGACGATCTCCCGGATCATTTCGTAGGGATGATCGAACTCGTGATAGACATCGACCATGATCGCGAGGTCCACGGCATTCGTCGGCAACTTTGGATTCGTAATGTCCCCGAGCACCGGAATCACATTGGTCAAACCGCGAGCTAGCATGTTCGTCCGCAGGATTTGCAGCATTTCGGGTTGGATGTCGTTGGCGTAGACGATTCCCGTCGGTCCAACTTGCTTCGCCATGCGCCAGGACAAGTAGCCGCTGCCGGCTCCCACGTCGGCCGCAACGTCGCCCGGCTTCAGGGCCAGGGCCTCGACGAGCCTCGACGGTTGCTCCTCTTCCTCCCGTTCCGGCCGCTCGAGCCAAGTCGCCCCGTGGTGGGTCATGTAATGCGCGATCTCACGGTCGAGGAAGAATTTTCCGAGACCGTCAAAGGCGTGATTCGTACGCGTCTCATAGAGTGGCACAGGCGGCGCCGTGACCGGTGGCGACTTCTTAGCAACCGCCGCTGCGTTGGCCTGTGAAAACACCAGCATCAGCCCGGCGGCGATTCTGAGCGCGATGAGACTGGGGATTTGAATGATCATGGGAAGCAAGGTTTTCCAAAAATGGACATGAATTGGGACCATGAACCCGGGAGCGCCGGCATCTTGCCGGCGAATCTTCGTCCTCTCTGCAGGCTCGCCGGCAAGATGCCAGCGCTCCCAGGGAGTCGGTTCATGGAGAAGCTCAACAAATGGACGTGTCTCATTTCCTCTTCGATCGAGCCGCCTCGTTGATGAATGCGCGGAAGAGCGGGCGATGCTCGCGATAACGGTCATAGAGTCGCTCAGGATGAAATTGAACGGACGCGAACCACGGGAGAAGCCCGCGGTCCGCCGGACGGAATTCCATGGCTTCAATCACGCCGTCTGGAGAGATCGCGGTCGGCACGAACGGTGCAGCGAGTTGATCGATGGCCTGATGGTGGGTGCTATTGACTCCGAGGGAACGGCGGTGTGTCAGGCGGGCGAGGAGCGAGCCCGCCGACAGGGCCACCGGATGGGCGGGATCACAACGGCGATCCAATTGGCTGTGATTCAATCCATCGGGTCGTTCGGAAGGCAGATCCACATACAGCGTGCCGCCGAGGGCGATGTTGAAGATCTGATGCCCGCGGCAAATGGCGAGGACGGGCAGCGGGTTTCGGAATATTTCCTTGATCAACAACAACTCCATGAGATCGCGGACGGGTACCGCAATCGCACACTTGTTTCTTAGTTTCGCAGCAATCTCGGGTCGATGAAGCCGAGGTTCAATGTCGTCGCCACCCGATAGCAGGATGCCGTCGCACCGATCCACCAGGTCGGCCAGAACCCGGGCATCTGCGGAGAGAGGCATGGCAACGGGCAGGCCTCCGTGATCCAACACGGCGTCAAGATACCGGTGGGACACGCTGATGGAATCGTCCAGCATTTCCGCGCCAGACGACTGGTGCGACGAGGTGACAAGAATAAGCGGGCGTCGAGCCATGGCTCAGGAGAAGGAGTGATTGGGGAAACGGTCGCGGATCAGCTTTTTAACGTACTCGGCGGTTTCGGGCGGGTGCAGGTCACGGGCGGCCCTTCGTTCAACGCAATCCAAGAGCTCGAGCCAGTCGGAGAGTGGCGGTTTTTCCATCGGAATCCACTGAATGGTGCGGCCCTTGCGGCGAGGCCGTTCAAAGAACAGCCAGTCCCGTCCATGCTTCTGAGCATACACGTGACGTTTGACGCCGTCTTCCCCAGGAGTGTTCCAGCCAATTTCAGATTTTGCGCCCACCCGGAAAGTGAGGGGCTGGAATCGCCACAAGAGAAGGAAAAACTGTTCCTTACTTTGCCCACCCTTGGGCAATTAAATTTCGAGTGGTGCGAGCAGCGGAATCACCTGCCGACCGTTTCGATGGCCGATGCGAAAAACCGAGTCGATTGTCATCACTCGGGAATGTCACCGTCCGCGTACCTCAATTTCGCGCCAGCGGCTGAGAGCGAATTCGTACTCCTGCAGCGAATCAGAATCACTTCCACGCGGAGCGAAATCACCAAGGCAAGGGCAACGTGATCCTGTTTTCAGCGCCCGAGGATCGGATCGGTGAAAGGGCAGGGGACATCCAGACTCGCGAGCGCCTCGGCGGCCTCTTGAAATGTTATTACCGAGAGGCCGCATGAGATTTTTGACCATACTGGGAGTGGATGCGTTGAGCGATCAGCGCTTTGGAAAAACAGCGGCCAGGTCCACCTTGTCGGTAAGACTGTTCTGCAATGCCAGCAAGCGATTGAACAGCTCCGCCTTGCGTTTGGCGTGCACCGGATCGGCGACCAGATCGGTCATCTCAAGAGGGTCCCTCGCGAGGTGATACAGGCGAACGACGCCTGCCTTCGGATAGGCGATGAGTTTCCAACCGTCGTACGTTATGGCGCGCTGAAGTTCCAGGTAGCCGCCGTAGATCGACTCGTAGTTCGATTGCTTCTGCTTTCCGTCGAGCAACAGGCGCAGGCTGTTGAAGAACACGTGCGCGGGCTTCTGCGCGGCGGCGAGGTCGAGCGCGGTGGCCATCGCGTCCTGCAAGTAAATCGCGGCGTCGTGTCGGCGGTCTTTCGCCACGCCCGGACCGGCGACGATAAACGGCACGCGCACGCTTTCGTCATACATGTTCTGCTTGCCGAACAAACCGTGATGCCCGAGAGCAATCCCGTGGTCGGCGGTGAAGAAAATCCACGTGTTGTCCGCCTGCCCGGACCGGTCGAGCGCGTCGAGGATGCGGCCGATCTGCGCGTCGAGGTGCGTGATGAGTGCGTAGTATTCCTGCCGGTGAACTTTCACCGCGTGTCCGGTGCGGGGAAACGGTCCGAGCCTCTCGTCGCGCTGCGAGGGGCCGCAGCCGATAGCGTCCTTGTGCGGATACTCGGGAAGGAAATTCTTCGGCACAGCGATGCGCTCAAGCGGATACTTGTCCACGTATTCCTTGGGCGACTGCCGCGGGTCGTGCGGCGCGTTGAACGCGATATACATGAAGAACGGTTTGCCCTGCCCTTTCGCCTCATCGAGATAGTCCACGGCATCGTCCGCCACCACTTCGCTCCAGTGCCTGCCGCCCTCCCAGAAGCCGCCGAGCGAAGTATCGTAGGGACTCCACGGGTCCACGCCATCTGCGGGCGGACGATTGTAGCTGCTGGGCGTGTCCTTGGGCATGCCGGCGCGCACGTGGCGCGCGACATCGAAGCATTTCTCCGCATCGGTCTGGATGTGCCACTTGCCGGTGAAGTAGGTGCGGTAGCCGGCCTGGCTCATCAACTGCGGCCAGAGCACGCCGGCCTGGCGTTCCTTGTCGGTGGTTTTGTAGACTGATTCCGCGTTCCACAGGCTCCGCCCGGTGATGAGCATCGTGCGACTGGCGACGCACACCGCACCGTTCCACGACCCCATGTTGTAAGCGCGCGTGAACGTGGTGCCGCGCCCGACGAGTCGGTCGAGATTCGGCGTGTCGATGTCGGTGTGGCCGAAGGCGCGGATGGTTTCGAAACATTGATCATCGGCGAAGAGAAATAGGACGTTGGGTTTTGCGGCGGCGAGCGTTTGCGCAACCAAAGCGAGCGAAAGCAGAAGCCACGGATGAAACACGGAATGAGCACGGTTGAAGTGGCACCGGGCAATCAGGATTTTCATGATGCTTATGATGTTTGGATGACGATTGTCTGTGCCTAATCCGAGGTTTCCTCCGTGCCTGCAGTCTACTCCTGGCTGGCTTCACTGGTACGGCGGTTGTCGATAATCATTTGATTTTTAAGTCTGCTCGATTAGGCGATCCGCATCGTCAATCCCCCGTCGATCGTGAACGTCTCGCCGGTGATATAGTCGTTTTTCACGAGTTCCAAAATCACGCTCGCCACTTGCTCCGGCGTGCCTTCGCTATGCAATGGGATACGGTGTTCAAGGTTCAGCGTCCGCTGCGCATCCGTCATTGCCGCGTGAAATTCCGTCCGCACCACACCCGGCGCGACACAGTTTACGCGGATGTTGTCATCGGCCCATTCCCGAGCCAGCGCCCGCGCGAATTGCGGAATCGCCCCCTTCGCCACCTGATACGCGACGTTGGTGACCACGCCGCGGATGCCCGCGGTGGACGACACCAGCACAACCGCTCCTTCCCGCTTTGGTCTGAGGTGCGGAATGGCGGCGCGGCAAAGATAGAATATGGCGTGAACATGCGTGTCGAATGCCCCGTGCCACTGCTCGGGCGTAATCTCGCACAATCTCCCATTCACGGGGCCGCCAGCCGAATGGACCATCACATCCAACCCACCAAAACGCCTCACCGTCTCCTCCACGAGCCGGGTCGCTTCGGCCGGCTTCGCGCAATCTGCGAGAATCAATTCGCAGCGCCGCCCCAGCGCTTCGATGCCGTGCTTCGTCGCCTCTGCGCTGGCGTCGTCTCGGCGCCCGTTGATGATGACATCGGCACCCGCCTGTGCGAGTGCGAGAGCCGTGGCTGCGCCAATGCCCTTCGTGCCACCGGTGACGAGTGCAATCTTTCCTTCAAGTTTCATGGGTGAGGGCAGCTTGGCAATAATCGCGCCTGTGTGAAAGGATCAAACGATGCCAGATCGAACTCATTGTGCGCCGAAAAAGTTGACCCTTGCATAGCAGGCTATTGCTTGACGCTCCGCGGCTAGGCATTCTTGCGTCACCTTGCGTTGCATCTTATCGAATGACTTGCCCCTATATTAAACATGAAGACGTTCCAAGGCCACCATCTCATTAAGCCTGAAAGTCTCACTTGGCGGCCCTCCAACTTGATGCGCATCCCGAACGCGGATTATCTGGAGTGCACCGGGAGCGAGAACATGGGCGCGCGGCTCTGGCGATTGCCGCCCCGGAGCGCGAACACGCTGCACAAGCACATCCGCGCGGAGGAATTTTATTTCGTGCTGGAAGGTACAGGTCGCCTGCGCGTGGGCGATGAGACGTTGACCGTGCCGCGCTACGGCGGCGTGCTGGTCGGACCGGACCAGTTGCGCCAGGTGTTCAACGACACCGACGCCGAAGTGCTCTGGCTCATCATCGGCGCGCCAGAGGAATTGGAATTTCTGCAAGGCTCAAGATCCCAGATGGACCTCTCGCTCATCTACCCCGTTGATCCAAAGCAGTTGCCCATGGAACTCGCCGGCGTGGAATGGCCTCCGGCAAGGTGATGTGCGCTTGAATGAAATGACTCTCATCGCCGACGCGAATAGAGTGTAGATCCGTTTATGCAATACGTGCTCATCATCCATGAAGTCGCCGACTATCCGGTTTGGAAGAAGGTCTTCGATTCCGCCGCCGGCATCCGCAAAGAGGCAGACGAGCGCCTCGCCGCGCAAGACGAGCGGTTGCGCGGCGACCGTCTTCACCGTCTCGCGCCTGATCCATTTCGGATCGGCAACCGCAATCATTATTCGCAGTTAACGAACTGTCGTAGCGGTGGGCAATTCGTGATAGCTCACACAATTCCAATGATTCGATGGTTTCCGCCCTCCAAGACTCGTTGGCACGCGTCGTGTGTTAGGGGGTGCATCTCTGCTCAACGCAGCACTCAATCACGAAAACGCAAACATTGAACCAGGACAATTTCGACACAACCATCGCCAGCATCAACGACGTGCTCATCAGCGAAGCCGAGCGGAAGTTCCGCTGGGAACGATCGAGTTAATTGGATTCCAAGAACGATGCCTTTCAACACGCCACAGAATGCGTCATACTCCGACATCGACTGGACCCAGAGTCCAAGCAATAAGACTCATGATGACCAAGGTAAAAGACCTCGCTCAAGAACCCGCCCGCAGTCCCCGCGTACGCATCGGCGGTTACGTCCTGCTCGCCCGCATGGCTGACAAGGGCCGCGCCACAATCAACGGCACGGCCGGCGAATATCATTTCGACTGTCCGGTCGACAACATACTCTTTGGCTTCAAAGGCGTGAAAGGCGCGGAGGTAAAGCCCTTGCTCGCGTCCGGTGCGAGTGACGACGAAATCGCCGCCTGGCTGGACACGCACGGCACACCTAGGACAGCGGCAGAAATCACGGCCTGGGGGGATTCAACCGTTGCCACCAGCCTCTAATCAATGCCTTATCGACTTTGGTCAGACTGCGGAGGCGGTAGTTACCGCCCAACTCCAACGGCGTCAGTTCGACTGCATCCTGATTGGTGCGGGTGTCCGGGCCGCCCCAAGCAACTTCATTCTGTTCGAGAAGTTGATTAACGTCGTGCATGAACATGCGCCTCATTCCAAGATCTGTTTCAACACCAAGCCCACGGATTCGATTGAAGCATTTCAACGTTGGATTTGAGGCCGCAAACACGTCCATCGGCGCGGGTCGCGCCCTTTTTTAGCAACCCATGATAACACCACGCATCCTCGCATTTGGCGGAAGTCTCCGCCGTGATTCTTACAACCACAAACTCGCCGCCATCGCCGCCGTCGGAGGTCGTGAGGCGGGCGCGGAGGTCACCGTGATTTCACTCCGCGAATTCGCGCTGCCCGTCTTCGATGAAGACCTCCAAGCCACGAGCGGAATGCCGGCAGCGGCATATCGCAGTTCTAAGCTCGCTGACCCTTCATTGAAAACTTTCCGGTTACCAAACCAACCCTCCGTCACTATGAATACTACCACCGCTCCCGACCTTACCCAACGTGCCCCGCGCAGCCCTCGTGTCCGCCTCGGCGGTTATGCCATGCTCCCGCGCGTGCTCGACAAAGCCCGTGCGTCGCTCATCGGCAAAGCTGGCGATTACAAGTATGGCAACCCGATGGACCAGCACTTCTTCGGGTTCACCGGCATCGGGCAGGACGCCTTGCTCGATCAAGTGAAAGCGGGCGCGAGCGACTGGGATCTTCTCCTCTGGGTGAACGCCCATGCGAATCCGAAGCGTGCGCCCCACGAAATCCGCGCCTGGTCCGCGTATCTGGAGACCATGCCGCTCGGCGACGCCGACGACGTTGAATGGTTCGCCGCACAGGTCAGGCGACTCAATCCCGTGCGCACTGATCTGCACACCATCATCGACTACCTCGACGCCGACGATCATGTGAGCTTCGGCGGGCAGGCCTGAGGCACCGCTCCTTTCTCCTCATTCAGGCAACCGCGCCAAACCAACACTTCTATGGCAGGCCAATTCCTCGAAACCTATTTCACGCCCGACGTCCTCGCCGCGCAGGCGCACTACTACGGGCGTTCGCAAGCCATCCCGCCTCAACCGGAACATGATCCACTCAGCACGGAGGAGGCCGAGTTCATCGCGCACCGCGACAGTTTTTACATGGCCACGGTGACAAGCGACGGCTGGCCTTACCTGCAACATCGCGGCGGCCCGCCAGGATTCCTGAAGGTCCTCGACCCGCAAACGCTGGGCTTCGCTGACTTTAAGGGCAACCGCCAGCTTCTAAGCACGGGCAACCTCGCCGCAAGCGACCGCGTGTCTCTGTTCCTGATGGATTACCCCCATCGTGAGCGCCTGAAAATCCTCGGTCACGCCCGCGTCCTCGACGCTCGTGAACACCACGACCTCGCGAATCAACTGACTCCGACACTCGAACTGAGCGGAAAGGTCGAGCGCCTGTTTTTGATCAATGTGGTCAGCTTCGATTGGAATTGCCCGCAATACATCACGCCGCGCTACACCGAGGAGGAAGTTCGCGCCGCCGATCGCCCGCAAGATTGAAGGCAACGAACGTTTCGCTGCCATCGATCGAGCCGTCGCGAACGAGGGCTGGAAGATCGTTCATCACGCGCATCGTCAAGAAGGCGCTGGCAAAGAAAGCCACATCGTAGAGTTCACCAGGAAAGGTAGATGACCGAACAAACTCCACCGCCCGTCCTTCCGTGGGACGCGTACAATCAGAAGCTCGTTTCCAATGTCCATCCGGCAAACTGGAAGAATCCCACGCCCGCCCCGCGCTACAACCTCGTCGTCATCGGCGGTGGCACGGCAGGGTTGGTTTCCGCCGTGGGTGCGGCGGGACTCGGCGCGAAGGTCGCGCTCATCGAGAAACATTTCATGGGCGGCGATTGTCTCAACGTGGGCTGCGTGCCGTCCAAGGCCATCATCCGGGCCGCGCGAGCGGTGGCAACGGTTCGAGAGGCGGGTGAATTTGGCGTGAAAGTTCCGCCCGGCACAACGGCGGACTTTAGCAAGATCATGGAGCGAATGCGCCGGTTGCGCGCTGACATCAGCTCGCATGATTCGGCCCAGCGATTCACGGAACTTGGCGTGGACATCTTCCTCGGCACGGGCAAGTTCACCGGCCCGGACACCATCGAGGTCGGCGGGCAGACATTGCGATTTTCCAAGGCGGTCATTGCCACTGGCGCTCGCGCTGCCGCACCGCCGATTCCCGGCTTGAAGGAGGTTCCCTATCTCACGAACGAATCGCTGTTCTCGCTGACCGATCTGCCGAAGCGTCTCGGCGTCATCGGCGCTGGCCCGATTGGTTGCGAAATGGCGCAGAGCTTCGCGCGCTTTGGTTCGGAGGTTTTCCTGGTCGAGGCGGAGCACGGCATCCTGCCGCGTGAGGACCGCGATGCGTCGGAGATTGTCCGCAGCGCGATGGAACGTGATGGCGTCAAACTCCTCTGCTGCGGCAAAGACCTCATACTCGCCAAAGACCCGAACGGCGTGCGCCTGCAAGTCGGCTCGCATGGCCAAGGCTACGATTTCTTGGTCGATCAACTTCTCGTTGCCGTCGGCCGCGCACCAAACGTCGAGGGACTTGGACTCGAAACCGTCGGCGTCGAGTTCGATAAAAAAGGCGTGAGAGTCAACGACCGTTTGCAAACGGCCAATCCGCGCATCTATGCCTGCGGCGACATCTGCTCGCCGTATCAATTCACGCACGCGGCCGATTTCATGGCCCGCATCGTCATTCAGAACGCGTTGTTCAAAGGCCGCGCCAGGGCGAGTTCCCTCATCATCCCGTGGGCGACCTACACGTCGCCGGAAATCGCGCACGTCGGCCTTTACGAAAAGGATGCGATGGCGCAGGGCATTGAGTTGGATACGTTCACACAGGAGTTGAGCAAGGTGGACCGCGCAATTCTCGATGGCGAGACCGCCGGCTTCGTGCGAGTTCATGTGCGCAAGGGAACGGACGAAATCGTCGGCGCAACCGTCGTCGCAGTGCACGCGGGCGACTTGATCGGTGAACTTACGCTGGCGATGAAAGGCAAGCTCGGCCTGAAGACCCTCGGCGCAACGATTCATCCGTATCCGACGCTAGCTGAGGCCATCCGCCGGACCGGCGACCTCTACAACCGCACCCGCTTGACGTCTTTCGTAAAAAACTTCATTCACCGCTGGCTCGCGTGGCAGCGGTGAACTGGTAACCTCCCACCGAGGAACGTTGATTCAGCCATTCGCAACCATTTTGAACATCATGCCAACCACCCCGTAGGGTCAAAAAACTCGAACCTACCGATATTCAACGATTTACAGGGCGATCAGAAGATTGCCCCCAGGCCGTGGGCTCGGTTAAGTCTCTTCGATGAATTGGAAACGAATGCTGGCGACCCTCTCCGGGTCGGTTGATCAGGAACTCCTCCTGCGCAACGAGTATCTGGTGACGGAGAACCGGATTCTCAAGAACCAGATCACAGCGCGGTTACAGCTCACGGACCCGGAGCGAATCCGCTTGGCCGAGATCGGCCAGCGTCTCGGCAGGAAAGCCCTGGAGGAAGTTGCGCAGATTGTTCGACCTGAAACCATTCTTGGCTGGCACCGCAGGCTTGTCGCCAAGAAGTTCGACGGGTCCAAAAACCGCTCACCCGCCGGTCGTCCCAATACGGATAACTCCCTCGAGGAACGGATCCTCAAGATGGCTCGTGAGAACCGAAGTTGGGGCTATCGCCGGATTGTGGGTGCGCTCAGCAACTTGGGTTACGAGCTCAGTCATCAGACCGTTGGCAATGTTCTCGAACGCCACGGCCTTCTTCCAGCTCCGGATCGGGAGCGAAAGACTTCTTGGCGAGCATTTCTCCGATCACACACCGAGGTCTTGGCGGCCGTGGATTTCTTCACCGCCGAAGTTTGGACCTCCGCCGGGCTCATCACCTACTACGTGAATCATTTCCATGCGGAGCGAAATCACCCAGGCAAGGGCAACGTGATCCTGTTTCCAGCGCCCGAGGATCGGATCGGTGAAATATCGGGGGGTATAAAGACTCGCGAGCGCCTCGGCGGCCTCTTGAAATGTTATTACCGAGATGCCGCATGAGTATTTTGACCATACGGGCGTGGCGAAACCACGGCTGGCGGCGGCCTGGGCAACGAGGGTGAGGCTCAGCAGAGCCGTGAGGAAGAGGGGCAGGGATCGATTCATGTGCGCGGCAGCGTTGAGTATCGAATGAGCAACGTCTCCATGTCACGCAGGTTGCGGATGAATTCGGTGACGCCGCCAGCAATTGTCTCTCCCGTGTATGGATCGAAGAGGTTTACCGGCTCGGGGAAGCGCAGTGTGCGTTCGCCCGCGCTGTCCGCGTTCAGGGTGAAGTAATTTCGACTCGCGTAGAGCGTGTCATCGCGGTCGTTGTAGAGGTGAACACCAGCCCGCCGGGCCAGTGCGCGGAGAAACACGGCTGGAAGGACGGGGTTCAGCGTGTAGACGGACGTCCACCGCTTCAGGCGCTTCATCGCCAGCGCCACGTCCTTTCGCCCCTCGATGTGTCCGAGCACGACTGCCTGCGGGTCGTCGACGGACACCGCCTGCACCCAGACGTGTTCATGGCCGATGACTCCCGGAAGTGCCGCTGTGCGAGAAATGGCAATCACAGAGCCTTCGGAACGTGCTGCGCGCTGCACCGGGTTCTTTGCCCCGAGTTGCGCGCCGTCTTCCGTCAGCGCGATTCGCGCCCGCACGCGGTCCGGTCTTTCCGCGCGCGTCAATCGGATGCCCGTGAGTTCCCGCATCGCTTCGACCGACGCGTTGGCTCCGTTAAAGAGACCGGGGGCGTAGCACCAAAGGACGATGCGGTCACGATTCAGCACCCTACGCCGGATGAGGTCACGCTGGGGATCCGTCAGGTGGAAGCAGTTCAAGAAAAGAACCAGCTTGTAGCGCTTCATGTCGGCCAGCGCGAGGTCATCGACGAGAATTGAATCGTGGGGCGCTCCGATCTTCGCGAGTTGCACCTGCGCGGGACGAAGCGTCTGTTGCAAGAACCCGCTTTCGAACGCCGCGTAACTGCAGGAGGCCTCGTCTGATACCACCAGTATCTCGGCCACCGACGAGCGGTCGTGATCTCGGGAGTTCGCGAACAATTGGTTCAGGCGTTTGACCTCCGCCATCAGCGCGGGATGATCGAAATAGCCGCCGTGCAAGTCGAAGAAGCTCTGATAGATTCCGTTACCCAGCACAAAGCCCGCGCCGCGCCGGTATTGCCAAATGGTTTGCTCCGGCGTCTCGGTCACGCCCAGTTCCTTGCGGTAACGGTCGACGGTCGTACGGTCCGTGTTCGCCTTGTTCATCTCGTCGTACCGGAACGAGACGGTGTCATTGTCATGATACCAGAGTTTGCCATGCAATCCGGGCGACGTAATGGGCGCGCGTGCATAATCAGCGCCACGGCCCAGCGCCCGGTCATGGTAGCTCGCGGTGACGAGTGCGAAGTCGAGATGCTTGGATCGGAGCAGCCGGGTCATGGCGTTGTGACCGAACTCCGGGTCGCCCCCAAACTCGAACATATAACAATAGAACGTGCCGACGACTTTCTTGAATTCGGTCGCCTCCTTTGCGGCGCGCAGGAACACATCCATCGTGTCGGGCACGAGGTCGTTGTAGAACAGATACCAGTCGATGATCGGCATCTCGGTGTTCGGGTCGCGAAAGGTTCGTTCGCGTTCGTGTTGACGCGCCTCCTGCGTGGGCACCGCGGCGCTGTCGAAATCCGCGCGCGGGTCGTTCCAGGCGCGTTGGAGAGTGGCGGTTGTCCGATACTTCGCCCGCAACCAGGCGCGAAACGCGCGGATGGCGTGCGGGCTGTAGTCGCTCAGTTCCTTCGTGTGAATGCTCCAGTGATACCACTCCTCGCTCATCAACCCGGTGACGATGGCGCCGAACAGGCGGTCGCCGTAGTCGGACTGTTGCATGTGGCGGAGGACCCGCTGGAGCGCCGCTGCAGTCTCGGTGCGCCATTTGGCTGAGGCGAGCGACGGAAAGGCCCTGCCGCCCCGCCCCATGCTGATGCCCCTCGAGTAATGGTGGGAGCCGCTGGCGAGGATTTGGCATTCCTCGGGGTGAGACTCGACCCACCACTCCGGGGTGCTCAGCAGAATGCGGGGCAGGAGCAGTCCGCGCGGATTTGCCGCCAACACACGATGTGCGAGCTCGTCGAGGGTTTTGAAATCCCAGTCGTCCGGTCCGAGCCAGGTCGGCGTGCCAAAGCCGTTGCCGAGGTTGGTAGAAAAGGAGAAAATATCCGTGCCCGCTTCCGCAAATTGCCGGAAGAACTTTGTTTCCGGCCGGTAGGTCTCGAACACCGGCTTGGTGTAGGGCTGGCCGTCGAGGAAAAAGTGTGGCTGGCCCCGGTGGCGGCGAACGCTGCTGAGCGGGCCGGGACTCCTGCTCTCGGACGCAGCCCGTGCGACCGAAGTGAAGGATGCGGACGCCAGACCCGCAGCGGCAAGACGCAATGCGTCACGCCGAGAAAGGCCCGCGGGTCCAGTCGATCTCATTTTCCTTTACGCCGGAGCTTATGCCTATGGTTGATCGAAAAGCCATGCTGTATTGGATCAAGGGTGCAAGTGGGTCGTGATGGAGAATTTTTCTCAGCCACCCACAGGGGATGATTCGGCGGATGCGTTGTGGTATCTGGCCGCAACGAAGGCGCGCGAGGTCCGGCAGCGAAAGCTGACGGATTGTGACGCGCAGTAACTTGTCGAATGGAGGTAAATCGTCACTTCCGGAGGCGAAAGAAGCGGTGTGAGCCAGCGGTGTCCAGTTGCACGGTGAAGAAGTCGCCATTGATCGCTATGCTGTTGGTGACCGGGCTCCAGAGCTGTGCCGGCAAATGGGTGGAAGACTCCAGCGCATAGTCCAATGCATTCGTTGGCCACGAGAGCTGGACGGAAGTTGCATCCACCTGGAAAATGTCGAGCGAAGGTGGCGGGATGGTGGTGTCGACCAGGGTAAGGCTCATCAGCGCGTAGTCCACATACAAGGTGATGCTGAATGCCTCATACCCGGCCAGCTCTGGAGTGTTGTAGCTGAAGTTTTGGCCGTAGTACCCGCTGGCTTGATACATGGCCGGGTCGGGGAGAGCATCCTCCCCATTCAGCTTGGGCATAATCTCGATGGCACCGCCCGCACCCGCCGTGTTCGCCAGAAGTTTGGCGGTGAAGGAGGCAATGGCAAACGGCTGGCCGTCCTGGCGCTGGATGTCGATTCTCGCACCGCCAGGAGCCGGGCCGGTGGTGACGGCCTGAGCCTCCAATCCAGCGGGCCACGGAACACGAACGGATCGTCCGATCGGATTGGTCAACCCGACACCGCCGGTGAAGAGTTTGTCCCGGGTGAAGCGAAACAAATAGCCTTCGCTGCTGATGGTATCCGAGGTAGTCCCGGAAGCGACAAGGTTGGTGGTTTGCGAGCTGTTAAAGAAGACGGTGGTAACGGCGCGGGCAGCGCCGGGGTTTAACAGGAGAACAGACAAGGCTGCCGTGACTGTGATCGACTGTCGGCAACGTGCGAATGATCTTTTCATGACTTCGATGTTGTTAAAGTAGCACAGAAAGCAGGTCTCGGCATGGGGCGAATGCGTTGTGCTATCTGGTCGCGACGAAAGCGCGGGAGGCTAGGCAGCGGAAGCGGATGGGGGTGTGACCTTCGAGCCGCTGCCTTACAACCACCGCCGCACCCGAGCCTTGTATGCCGCGAATTCGCTCGGGAAGCCGGGCTCGCCGCCCGTGTTGATCATGATCAAGGGGTCAGTTCTTGGTTCTGTTTACTGTGGCTGCCCTTGAAGCATTTGGGCCAGGCCGACGAGTTGCCAATACCAAGAGCTGACCCGAATGGCACTTAGTTAACACCCATAGCTTTCTTGCTGAGGCGTTTGCGACGGCGGGGTTCCGGGATCGTCGTAAACAATACCTGACGGGATAATATCTGCATCT
>CAMAUY010000020.1 GCA_945861565.1 Akkermansia muciniphila | reverse complement strand
TCTGCTCAGCCCCGTCCGTCACGGTCTGGTCACGAGCGAAATCCGGTTTTCTCCCGATTCCCATTTCCTGGTCCTCCGCTCGGAGAGCAGCCGGCAAGTCACCTGGTGGAACTTGGAAAATCGCGGTTCTCCAAGTCAGAGTGCGGAATTGGGCGCCCCAGCGAGGGAGATCTTTTTCGACTCCCGGAGCCACAAGGTCTTGATCGCCGGTTGGGATCAGAGGCCGGAAAACCGAATCCTGCGCCTGCAGACGATCGATCTGGCATCCGGCGAACGGTCGCCGGCCATCGAGGAGCCCCGAATGACCCGGGACCTATGGCCGAAAATCGATCAAAGAAAGCGAACCATCGACTCCTGGATTGCCGGCGGAATTTTCGACTCGCGCCAAGTCAAGATCTGGGATTTGTACACGGGCAAGGTCCTGACCGAACTGCCCGCGCAGGAAAGCCCGATCTCGATCGCCATGTTGAGCCCCGATGGCAGCCGGATCGCCCTCAGTCCGGAGAGCAGAAAGAGTGTTCGGCTTTGGGACGTTTTCTCCGGGAAACCAGTCAGCCCGGCCATCGACTTCAAGGGGATTTTGCAGAGTCTATCCTTCAGTGCCGACGGCGAGAAACTGTTTACGGTCCACATGGACGGTTCCACTTTGCTGACGGTGTGGGACGCACGGACCGGAGAAGCATTGACTCAACCGTTGGCTGTTTCCCGCGGAAATGGCCAAGGTACGCACATGGGCCGCGACCGCTCCCGGTTGGTCATCTTAGCAACTCAATGGGTTTCTGGGAGTGGGATCGCCCCGGAACAGGCCGTGGGAGAGGTTGCAATCGTTGACATCGAACCGGGGATTGCGGAGAGGATCCCCTTGAAGATGGGAGGCGCCGCAAGCCAGGTTAAGTTCAGCCGGGATGGAGCCAGGCTCCTGGGAACTGAGTTCAATGGTAATCCGTCCTATGCCTTCGTCTGGAACACCACCAATCGTCGGCTCCTGTACCGACTCAAACATCCAGCCTCCATCCGGGATGGAGACTTTGCCCCGGACGGTAGCCACCTTCTCACCGCAGCCAGCGATGGTCTCGTCCGGATTTGGAACATCGATACCGGAGAACTCGTCAGCAAGCTCAGCCTCGAGGGCGATGTCTGGATGGCGAAGTACAGCCCCAACGGTGAGCTCATCGCCACCCTAACGATCGACGCCCGCGTGCAGGTCTGGGACGCGGCCTCGGGCGTCGCCTTGTTCCCACCCCGGAAACACGGCCCCTTTGTCGAAAGCTTGGACTTCAGTCCGGATGGCAGACAGTTGCTCACGGGAGCTTCAGACAGCCGAGCAAGGCTCATCAACGCACAGACCGGAGAAGCCATCTTCCCGCCGATCGAACATCGCGGCGGCCGTGGGGTCTTCGCCACACTCAGCCCGGACGGAAAGGTGATCTTCACGGTGACGTTCGGAGGCCCGGCCATCGCATGGAGCGCCGAGACCGGCGAACGGATCAAGGAAATGGCCGTGCACTCCGAATTTCACCTGGCCAGCTTCAATCCTCAGGGCAACGTCGTGGCCACAGGCTCCGGCCTTAATGATGATCAGGACGGTTTTGTGCATTTGTGGGACTGGCGCAAAGGGACTCTCCTGGCGGAACCGATGCCGATATTTGGCCGTGCCGCGCTTGTCCGCTTCAGTCATGCGGGTAACTTGGTCGCCGCGCAGTCAATCCCGGGCCGACTCAAAGTCTGGGATTCACAGACCGGCAGGCTGTTACTGGAGCGAAACAAGCTTCCAAAAGAATATAACGGGATGGGTCAGACCTTGGATTTCAGCCCGAACGGTTCACAGCTCGCAGCGGGTTTCGGGGATGGCAGTGTCGAGTTGATTGATCTGCCGCAACTCAACCGGCGTGTGCCCGAGTGGTTCCCCGAACTCGCCGAAACCATTGCGGGAAAACGGCTCAACGCGCAAGGCAGCACGGAGATGGTCGGGCTGGATCGCCTCGGCGCTGTCCAGGCGAAGATCCCGAACGCGCCGGACGATTATTTCGGCAAGTGGGCGCACTGGTTCCTCTCGGATCGCAAGACACGGCCCATTTCGACGGGGTCGGGCTGGACCATCCCCCAGCTTGCCCTCCAGCTCTCCCAGGATTCCAATATCACGAACCAGTTCAAGGCCCTCCAGTTCGATCCCAGCAACGGCGTGCTCTATGCCCGCCTGAGCTTCGCCCTGACCGGATCGACCCTCATGACAAATGCCGTCGCTCACGCGACCAACCACTGGAACTCCGTTGTCCAGTGGTACAGCAATCAGGCGACCAACCTAGCGCCCGATTCCGCCGAAGTCTGGGCGCTCCGGGCCGGGGCCCTCATTGCCATCGGCAAACCTGAACTGAGCGCCGCCGCCGTTGACCGCGCTATCACCCTGGATGCGAAAAACCCCAATGCCTGGTACGTCAAAGCGTTGACCCTCGGCGCTCAGAACAAACCGGATGCGAGCTATCAGGCGTTCGTCAAGGCGCTTGAGCTCCTGCCTGAAAAAGGCGGCGAGATCGAATGGCACAACCAGCAGATCAAGCCCTTCCTCCTCGGTGCGTTGCGCGAATTCCTCGCGCTCGAAAAATCCAATCCCCTAACGATGGCGCAGCTGGGACGGCGACGGCTCGGCGATTCCTCCGACCGCAGCGACCGCAGGTTTTGGGAGGCGAAATGGCTGACTCGACGGGCCGTCGAACTGGCCCCCAATGACGCCGAGGTCTGGCGGCTTCGGTCGGAGGCCTTGTTCGAACCCGCGGATGAAGCCGAGGCGCTGGCGGCCTGGAAGAAGGCGTTTGATCTCGACGCGGAAGGCAATCTGGCCTGGCAGGATTACGGCCGGTTCCTGAATGCCCGTACGACCATTCTGGAGCAGTTGAATCGACATGACGAAGCCCGGAAATACTATCTCCCACGCGCCATCCCGCCCCGATCCAAAGATGCGAAACCCGTTCAGATCGATCTTGGCGACCATTTCACGTCCTCGTTGTTGGAATCTCCCCATCGAACTAAGGACGAAGCGGTCGGATCCAATTACTGGGATAAGCTGCCCATCGGATTGCAGACTCTGGCGGGAATCGAGTTCGATGTGCGCGGAATTGTTCATCTGGATAGCGCCTCCCTAGGAGACGGGAACGTCGTCAAGTATCCGCGGGAAAGCCGGGGCATCCAGGTGAAGTCCAAGGCGGGTTGGCTTCATTTCCTCCACACGACCGGATGGGGCAACCAGAAGAACGGCATGATCATCGGCCAGTATCGCCTGCGCTATTCTGACGGACAGTCGCGCGACCTGCCGATCGTGATCGGACGGGATGTCCGCGATTGGTTCGATAATCCTTTCGTGGAGACCACCCACTCCCAAATTGCGTGGGCCGGCTATTGCGTTGGCTCGCACAAGACTCTCTTCATGAGCTCCTGGGAGAATCCGCGTCCCGAGGTCGAGATTGCCGCGATCGACTTCATCTCCGACATGACTCCTGCCGGCCCGATGTTGATGGCGATCACCCTGGAACAGCCCTGGAGCCAAGAGCACATGGCCGCCATGCCGACCGAGACCCTTCGTGACAAGGCACAACGAACAATCACACGGCCCCAGGGCCTGAACGACTGGGGCAGGGCTTACGCGAAAGCTCTAATCGATGCGGCCTCGCTCAAGGCGCCGAACGATCCGGATAATCGACGGCTTCACGCCGAGGTCTTCCTGGCCGTTGGAAACAAGGATGAAGCCGGGAGTATCATCGACGCGCTGCTGGCGGCGAACACCGGGGATCACGCCGCATGGAACTTGAAGGCCCGTCTGCTGGCCGATTCGGGCTCGAGCCGGGAGGCGTTGGCGGCATGGGAAAAAGCCGTCGGCCTGCTCGCCGGCCCGGAGACATTCGACGGAGATAAGCGGCAGGGCTACATCCGGCAGGCGGTGGAGCAACTCAAGTCCGCCGGTCAGATCGCCGAGGCCAGATCATTCTTCCTGCGGGCCAATATTCCGAATCGGGATGCACGTGCCTTCCCTGGGGCGATCGATTTGACTCCGTACTACAATGGCGCGCTCAACGAGTGTTGGTTTGAACGAGGCGACACACAGCCTTTCGGCGCAGTGCTGAAATCCTTTCCCCGAGGAACCTCAACCCTCCTGGACGTCCCTTTCGATGTCCGGGGCGTCATTCAGCTCAACGATCGAACACGAAGCTTTGTTCGCACGTTCCCCAACGAGGTCCCGGGCATCCAGGTGGGCCTGCGCGGCGATCAGATCCACTTCCTGCACGCCGCCTCGATCTCTGAAACGGTGGGAACGCCTATCGCTCTCTATCGGATCCATTATCAAAACGGTGAGACCCGGGAGTTGCCTGTTGTTTACGGCAGGGATGTCCGGGATTTCTACGAACGGGACGAAAAGGACGATGCCTTGATGGCCTGGCGTGGAAGGAAAATCACCGCTCAGAGAGGGGATATCGCCATCTTCCTAAGTTCCTGGGACAACCCGCTGCCCGGGATGGAGATTGCATCCATTGATTTTGTGTCGACGCTGAGCCGAGCCCAACCGTTCCTCCTCGGTATCACCGTCGAGTCCTTCCGCACCGGGAACGACCTCGAGCGCCAGCCGGCGGAACAATCGGCGCAACTCGCCCTCCACAAGGTCAATCCCAAGCTCCGTCCAGCCGAAGCCACGATCGCCTATTCGAAGCGCCTCTCCGACCGTGCGATCGCCCAGGCGCCCAATGACCCCAAAGTCTGGCAACTCCGAGGCACGATGCTGTTTGAACTTGGCGAACTCGATTCGGCGCTGGCGGCGGCGGAAAAGTCCCTCCTACTGAACGCCGACAGCAGCCAATCCTGGGCGCTCAAGGCCGATATCCTCGAGAAGCTGGGAAAACCCGCCGCCGCGAAACTCGCCCGGACTGACGTCAGGCCCCGTGAGATCAAGGAGAAAATCCCGGCGCGCCCTGCCGGCGCCAGCTCAAACCTGATCGATCTGACAGCACACTATACGGTCTCGTTGACTGAGGAGATTCATGCGACGATCGATCGGCCGGAAAACGCATCTTCCAGTCTATCTGCCCTACCGAGTGGTATTCAGCGCTTCGGCGGTGTTTCGTTTGATGTCCGTGGGGTCATCAAATTGTGGGGGGAGAGGCTGGAAATGAGTAATCACCGATATACATTTCCGCGTTCGGTGTCTGGGATAAAAATTCGAAAGCAATGTAAGACACTTCATTTTCTTCAAGGTTCCGGAACCTCGTTAGATGTGCCGGCAGGAACCCTGGCCGGCTCCTATCTTGTTCACTATGCCGACGGTGGCACCCAGGAGATTCCACTCCGGATAGGCATCGACTTCCAAGAATGGTCGATGGACCTGAACCGCAAGAACTCGGTCACTGGAGCAACATTAGCCTGGCGAGGACCCGGTCCCACTTCCTCCAAGCCGGATGAGGAGCTTGGCATCTACCTGAAGAGCTGGCCAAACCCGCGTCCCGCCGTCGAAATCACCCATCTCGACTTCGTCTCCGCGATGAAAGAGCCAAGCCCGTTCCTGATCGCGATCACGGTCGAATAGGGCCTGGGAACATCATCCTTTCAAGTAACTTAATGTAGAGCGCTACAAATCAGCGATTTATGGGTTTTGAATTTGGTCGATTGTTGAAGGGCCATTCTGACCTGTCTCTTTATTCCACCAAGTTGTTGGTAGAGGTTGTCGCGCTGCGACAATCCCGCCCGTGTTCAGCGGGCAAGCAGGGCCGCAGCGCGGCTTCTCACCCTTCTCCAACGACTTCCAGATGCACAACCTCCCCGGTTCCGAAATCAGGCTCTTCCGGCTAATCTGTGGGTAGATTTCAGTGATTTGAAGGAGGAAATTGTAGAATTGGAGGGGAATAGGTGGTCATCGAAGACGTCAAGCCTGTCGTCGAGACGACACGTTGGTCTACTTGGGCCGCCCACCGGCGCGAGCTGTTAGCTCAAGCACGCTGGAGGGCTCGTTTACGTTGCCGATTAAAGTGCTGGGGACTTCTGGAACGGGAATGCTTAGCCCTGGAAGCATCCCTCTCTGCGTCCCTCGGCTTTGGGGGTGGATCGCTCGCGGAAAGATAAAGAAGCGGAGCCGTCCCGGTTCACCGACATTGCCGTTGATGAAACAATACAATCCAGGCGGACAAGGACGACCCACGCCGTGCTAAGCATTAAGAAGGTTTTGAACCACTCGCAACCCATTCCTGGATTTGTCTATGAGCGGGTCGACTTCATGGCGGAGGGAGGGACGGCCCGGATTGATGTCGTCATTCGATCTCACGGGCAGATTCCCGGCAAGGGTCCGACGTGTCGACGACCGTGTCCCGGATACGACCGGATGAGTGCGAGGACGTGGAGCTAGGTGCCGTTGTGGGGCATCGCGTGCTACTTATCATTAATAAACCAAATCTCCCTAACCGCGGAGCGTCAAAAGCGATGTCCTGCTCAACCCTTCGCGCTCGAATCCGTCATCATCGATGGAACATGACATTAAGCCTGTCACTTTATGGGACGCCGCCACGCCTCGTCTCAGGGTGTTATATGCCACACTTTGATTTTGAATCTTGGACACCGTTCTTTACGGATAAAGGGTCACGCCTTCTCGGGCGATTCTTTCCATGAGGCGTTCGTTGAATCGATCCTTGCTCATGCGGCACCTGTGCGGCTTTACTTGTCAAGACTTGTCAAGTTATCCGTGCGAACACCACCGAACGTACCGCATCCAGCTTATCCGACCCTTTTGCAATCCAATGACTATCTCGAAACAGGCGAATCGCGACGAATGCGAGTTTATCCTTCCAAAGCGTGTCGACGGAGCCGTCGCCGATCAGCTCGAAGTCGACGTCCTCAAGGCGATCAATGAAGGCTCTACTCGAATCCTCATCAACCTTGCGGAGGCAGATTTTCTCTGTTCGGCGGGGATTCGGGTGATTCTCCAATATCACCGGAAAATGAAAGGTCTCGGAAAATCCCTGCTCGTTTCACGGACTTCTCCGGAAATTGATCAGGTCCTGGAACTTACAGGGTTCCGGAACCAAATCGTCGAGAAGATCTGATCGATCATGCATCCGGCGCCTGCTGCCCGGGCCGCGTTCCGCGCGGCGAACAGCGTCGATCTCACCCGAGTGGGATCCGGAAGGCTCGGGGAATTTGCTGAGCAAAACGCGCTGCCGGCCGCCGTTCGGTTTGCCGCAGACCACGCCCTGTCGGAACTCCTGCAAAACATTATCGACCACTCAACCGCCGGCGAGATTGAGTACGAGTTCACGGTCGACGCTCATCGCTTGACGCTCACCATCCTAGACGATGGTGCGCCTTTCGATCCGCTGTCCGTGCCGTCACCCGATCTTGAACTCTCGATTGATGACCGGCCGATCGGAGGGCTTGGGGTCCACATGATGCGGAAACTGATGGACGGGATTTCTTACCAACGACTGAACGGTCGCAATCAAATCGTAATGACGAAGCGCATCAGTTCGCCTAGCCAGCTCAACTCCTGACTCCCAATGCCGAGCCTCCTCATCACAGCGGGACCCGAAACAGGACGGGAAATCGATGTCCCTCCAGGCGGCATCGTGATAGGGCGACAGGCGGGGGTCGACGTCCTGCTCATGGGAGCCAATGTCAGTCGGCGGCACGCCCGGGTTTTTTTGAGGGATGGAGCAGTCATGGTCGAGGATCTTGGGAGCAGCAATGGTACGACGATCAACGACAAACCCGTGAAAGGCCCCCAATTGATGGGCGTCCATGACACCCTTCGTCTGGGGGTTCATCACCTGCGTCTTTCGGTCGCCAAGTCACCCGACGCCGAATTCACCATCCACCGAAAAACCCGAGCCAATCTGTCGAACCCGGAGTTGTTTAGTGAGAACGCCGCCCGAAAGCTCCAGGCGGTGCTCGAATTAAACCAGCGCCTCGGTCGATCCTTGGATACTACCGAACTCTTGACGGGACTTCTTGACCAACTTCTGGTGCTATTTCCGCAAGCCGACCGGGGGATGGCAATCATGATCGACCGAGGCAACCCCGCGCTGCGAATGGTGCGGACGCGGGGGCCCGCCCGCTCTGGAGCAACCTTCAGCCGCAGCATTGTGCGAGAGGTCGTCGAGCGCGGCATGGCGCTCCTCGCCGAGGACACGCAGGCCGAGGCCCGCTTTGTCGACAATGCCACCCTCAGTGCGATTGGAATCCAGTCGCTGATGTGTGTGCCGCTCCAGGACCACGCCCAGCGGGTCTTTGGTGCTCTCCAACTCGACCGCTTGCAGATGGGTTCACCGTTTCAGTCGGAGGATCTTTACCTTTTCACCGCCATTGCCTTCCAGGTGTCGCTCCTGCTTGAAAATGCGCAACTCCACGCTGACCTGCTCCAGCAGGAACGGATGGCCCGGGAATTGGAGATGGCCCGAAACATTCAGCTCGGATTTCTCCCCCACGAACCGCTTGTCCTGCCCAGCGGGCGGGTGGATATTTATGGCGTTCTCCATCCTGCCCTCGAGGTTTCAGGAGATTTTTACGACTACTTCGCCATGGACTCGTATCGCGTCGGATTCTGCGTCGCCGACGTCGCTGGCAAGGGCATGCCCGCCGCGCTGTTTATGAGCAAGGTTCAGGCCATCGGACGCCACGTCGCTCACTTAGCCGAGGGCCCTGGCGACTGGCTGATTCGCTGGAACCGGGCGGTCGCCACCGATAATCCCCAGTTCATGTTCGTGACCGTTGCTTGTGGCATTTACGACTCCACCCGCGGTTTCGTCCACCTTGCCTATGCTGGTCACCCTCCCGGGCTTTTTCGCCGGCGGGATGGTCGCGTCAGTAGCGCGGATTCCCGTCCCGCCCCCCTTTTGGGTGTCGACCTCGAATTCCCACCACCGGCCGAACTCGTCCTCGAACTCGATGACGGAGACGCTGTGGTGCTTTACACTGATGGAGCGACGGAAAGCCCATCGGCTCCCCCTGGTGCGGGGATGTTCGGTCCCGAGCGGTTGGCGGCAACGGTCGCGGGACTCCCCGACCGGTCCCCATTGCCGATTTGGGCTGACCAGATCTGCGAGGCTGTTCACACGTTTTCTAAAGGAAGTACTGGCGGCGACGATCTTACGCTGCTGCTACTCCGCCATGGGGGCGCGCCTTCGTAATCGTTGCAAGGATTTGCGGGTCGATCCGGAGATTGCTCGCAAGCCGCTATTCCCGATCAGCCGTTTGATGGCTGTGCCGGATTCGCTGAAACAGCCGCGTCCCGAAGATACCCGCAACGAGCAAGGTTAACAGGAAGATTCCGATCGCTATAACCCAGCGGGTTTCCTTTGCCGCCGCCCGCCGCCGCCGAACTCCTCCTTCGAGAAGTCGTCAGCGCTGGGGATGGAACGGTGTCGTATGGTCAAAAAACTCATGCGGCATCTCGGTAATAAAAGTTCAAGAGGCCGCCGAGGCGCTCGCGAGTCTGTATATCCCCTGACATTTCACCGATCCGATCCTCGGGCGCCGGAAACAGGATCGCGTTGCCCTTGCCTTGGTGAGTCCGCTCCGCGTGGAAGTGATTCACGTAATTCTCAAGGCAGTGGCGGAGAGACCTTTCTCCGAAAAGGATCATTTTCGACAGGAGCTCGTCCTTTACGGATCGAATCCAGCGTTCGCAGTGGGCGTTCAGATTTGGACTCCGCGGCGGCAATGGCACCGCTTTGATACCGACGGCCTGGAGGCTTTTTAGTGGGAGGCACTATGAGAATGGCACGGATCAAAATCAAAGGGGTGACAGCAGTTTATCATTACATCTCGAAGTTCGGTGATGGGTCGAATGGGGGACGTGTCCGCCGTCATGAAGGGATTCAAACAGCGCTTTCGCCGATGGTACAACGAGACAACGAGACAACGGGACGAATTGGAACGTTGTGGACGGAGCGGTTTACGAGCGTATTGGTGGAAGACGCTAGGATGGAGCGCGACCGACGCTACTGTCTCACCCCCCTGGCCACGCCACACAGAATTTCATTTCCACGTGGACATCGCGGCGGGCATCCGGGAGACTGAGACGACGGGGTCTACGATGAAAACCTGGATATTGAGAAAAACCGATCGGTCTGGATTCACGCTGATTGAACTACTGGTTGTGATTGCAATCATCGCAATTCTGGCCGGCATGTTGTTGCCGGCGCTCGGCAAATCGAAAGAGAAAGCTAAGACGATTCGTTGCAACAGCAACCTGCACCAGCAGGCCCTCGGAATGGCGATGTACGCCGATGATCATCAGGACTTGTACCCGGTCTATGAGGGTTGGGCGACACTGGGCGGGACGACGGGAAGAATGACACTGGCCAGCGGCACCGTTCCCGCGATACGTCGTCCGTTGAATGTCTATGTCCCGGCCAAGGAAGCCTGGCGTTGTCCGTCGGACAAGGGCGACTCGCTTTGGAAAGATATGTTCGCGGCGGAATACAAACAGTCGTACCCGTCCGGGCGCATCGGCAGTTGCTATGACGGGTATGGCAACAGCTACCTGACGGCGTGGGGTGTCGAAACACTTCGCATCCAGCACGTGACGGGCGACTCCTTGGCGCCGAAGGGCTCGGCGGTGGCGACCTCGATGAAGGCCAGCGAAGTGGCCAGAAGTCCGTCGAACAAACTGGTCACGGGTGACTGGCCGTGGTGGGCCGACCGGGACAAGAATCACGTGTGGAGCCAATGGCACAACTACAAGGGGCAATACCGCTTCAATGTGTTGTTCGGTGACGGCCACACCGCGTTCTTCAGTTTTCCGAAGGAGACGACCACCTGGAACTACACGGGACCCAAGCCCGATCCGAATTTCACGTGGTGGTAACGCGGGCGGTCCATCCGCTTTCGCTTCCTTCCGTCGTCATCCCGGCACGGTGAGAACTGCGCCATCGGGCGCGAGCCGTGTTGCAGAGTGACGGGTGACAGACTATAACCTCCATTCGGTAACGTACACCCACTATGATCACGCTCATTTCTGGAACCAATCGTCCTGGCAGCAACACTCGAAAAGTGACCCGCATCATTGAGGGAATCTATCGAGACCTCCGCGTGCCGACCCACGTGATCGATTTGCTGGACTTGCCACCTGCCCTGTTTCTTCCCGAAGCCTACGCCACGAAACCACCGGCATTCGCGCCCTTCGCGCAAGCCGTTCTCGACGCCAGCGGTCTGGTGGTGGTTACGCCCGAATACAACGGCTCGATGCCCGGGGTTCTCAAGCTCTTCATCGATCACCTCAAGTTTCCGGAGAGTTTCGAGTCCCGCCCGGTGTGCTTCGTCGGACACGCCGCGGGAATGTGGGGTGCCCTGCGCAGCGTCGAGCAATTGCAGGCAATCTTTGGCTATCGCAATGCCTTTCTGTTCGGAAAACGCGTCTTTGTTCCCGGAATTGGCCAAGCGTTGAATGCGGCGGGGCAATTTAATGACCCCGATATCCGGGAGCGTCTCCGCGACCAGGCCGATGGTTTCGTTACCTTCGTGGAAAAACTCCGCGGCGCGGCGCTTCGAGCTGCCTAGAAAGCCGAAACGGAAAAACGGTGCCGGCCTTCGTTCTTCTGCGGTCCAACGAATAGTCAACGGGTCAGCGGTTCCATAAATCATGCTTACGATTCGAGATCTAAAAATGTCCTTGGGCGGACGCACCCTCTTCGAGAACGCGTCACTTCAAGTCAATTACGGCGATCGTGTGGCGTTGGTCGGCCCCAATGGTGCCGGCAAATCCACCCTGTTTTCGATTGTCCTCAAAGAACTGGAACCCGACACGGGCGTGGTGGAACGGGACGCCTGGACGATGGTCGGCTATTTGCCTCAGGAGGGCGAAGCGGTGGGGAGCGAAACGGTGCTGGAGGTCGCGACGGGACGAGCGGGGGAACTCCCCAAGCTGGAACAATTACTGAAGGAATTGGAGGCATCGGGGAGTGTTTCGACGCCGGCCTACATGGAGGCGCATGCGAAGCATGACGCCTTGAATGACCCGCAAGTCGAGGCCAAGGCCAAGAAAATGCTCGCCGGGCTTGGTTTTCGCGAAGGGGACTTTTCCCGACCGGCCAAGGATATGAGCGGTGGCTGGATCATGCGCGCCCATCTCGCGCGCCTGCTCGTCATGGAGCCGGATATTCTGTTGCTCGACGAACCGACGAATCACCTTGATCTGCTCTCCTTGCTTTGGCTGCAAAACTATCTGAGGAATTATTCGGGCGCCTTGCTGATGATTTCGCACGACCGTCAGTTTATGGACGAAATCGTGACGCAGGTTCACGAGATCGCGGATAAGAAACTGATCGCCTATACGGGCAACTATTCCGATTTCCTGCGACAACGGGAGGAACGTTACGAGCAGCAATTGGCTGCCCATAAGAATCAGCAGAAGGAGATCCAAGCGCTGCAGGAGTTTGCGGATCGATTCCGTGCCGTCCCCTCCAAGTCATCGCAGGCCATGAGCAAGCTCAAACAGATTGAGCGAATGGATAAAATCGAAAAGCCAATCCCGCCGCGCAAGCCGTTCCGCTTTCAAATTCCACAACCACCGCGCGGTGGGCAGCGCGCCGTGACACTGGAAGGAATTTACATGGCGTATGGCACCAACCAGGTTTATTCCGGCCTCGATCTCGTGATCGAGCGCGGGGAGCGCACCGTGTTGGTGGGACCGAACGGTGCGGGAAAATCCACGCTTCTCAAGATTCTCGCGGGTGTCATCGATTTTCAAAAAGGCGAGCGCAAGTTGGGTCACAACGCCAAGATTGGTTATTATAGCCAGCACCGATCGGGCACGCTCGATCCGAACAAGACCGTGCTCGACGAAGTTTTGACCATTGCGCCAAACCTGCGCGAAGACGAGGCCCGAGCAATCCTTGGGTCCTTCCTCTTTCGCAAGGAGGAGATCTATAAATTGACCGAAGTCTTGAGCGGTGGCGAAAAAAGCCGTCTCAACCTGATCAAGTTTCTGGTCGATCCGCCCAACCTTCTCCTGATGGATGAGCCGACGACTCATCTCGACATTCATACGGTGGAATCCCTCACCCTGGCGCTCGAACGTTATGAAGGCACGCTCGTGTTCATTTCTCACGACGTTCATTTCATCCGGAAGCTCGCCACGAAGGTGCTGCACGTGAACGCGGGCCTGGTTTTCCCCTATGCTGGCGGGTACGACTATTTCCTCGAGAAGACCGGAGCCATCAGCGACGCCCGAGCCGCGCTCACCGCCGCTTGATGGCAGCCCCTTCTGCGAATGGGGTGTAAGATAATAATCTGATTCAATTCGAAAACAGGCTGATTTCTTGGCATGAAATGGACGCATGACCCAGCTCATCCAAAATCTCCGACGGAATGCCGCCTCGTCGCTGCCGGCTGAAGCGCACTCTTCAGGCGCGGAGCGCCGTCGGAGCGTAGCCCATGGCGTTAGCCGTGGGTTCTCGGGTGCGTCGCGCAATAGCCCCGGAGGGGCGAAAGAGAATCTGGCACGGGGTCTTTATCCTGTAGCTCCGTCGCCCCTGACGGGGCTTACGTTTTGTTCGAACGTTGTCCCACGGCTCACGCCGTGGGCTACGGTCTGTCGCCGCTCCGCGGCTTTGCTAAATGCCGATCATCCCCCGGGGACACGCGCGCCAGAAGATGGCCAAACTCGAGGGCGCTCCGCGCCTTCCGAGTGTGATCGCCCGTTCACCTTTGCGACCTTTGTGATCTTTGTGTGAGGAATTCGTTAAGATTTTTATCCCACACCCTCGCGAAGGTTTCGCGGCAGGTTGAATTGGCCATAACGTCAGACGGAATGAGTGTACATCTACAGGAGGTTTCGCACCCCGATCCGGAAGCGCGGATTCGACAGGATGAACAATGGTTGGACTCACTCGAATCCGGCATCGGCGAGGAAGTTCTTTGCTTTTGGGAGGCAACGCAGCCGTTCGTAGTGGTGGGCTACGGTCAATCCCTTGAACGGGAAGTACACGTCGAACGGTGCAAGATCGGTGCTGTTCCCATCCTCCGCCGGTGCTCCGGAGGGGGGGCGGTGGTGCAGGGACCGGGCTGCCTGAACTACTCCCTGATCCTGCGCATCAACGGGCGGGAGCCGCTCAGGGGAGTGACCTCGACCAATGCCTGGATCATGGAACATCAACGCCGGGCGATGTCCCGATTGTTGCCCGGCGCGGTGACCGTTGCTGGATTCACGGACCTGGTGTGGTCGGCCGGCAACGAGGACTCAAGAGGGCGCGGGCGCGACCGGAAATTTTCCGGGAACGCTCAGCGGCGCAAACGGCACGCGATTCTATTTCACGGCACGATCCTGCATCATTTCGATTTGTCCCTGATGGATGAACTCTTGAGAATGCCGTCCGCTCAGCCCGATTACCGGGAGAACAGGCCACACACCGAATTTGTTGCTAATACGGGGCTGGATCCGGCGGCCATTCGCGCAGCGATTACGGCTGAGTGGCAGGCGGTGGGGTAGGTTTCTCTCCCCGCAAAGCCGGAATCCAATCGCGAGAAAATGTGTCGAGATTCAGGCGGGAAATCGTCGCGCGTGCCGCCATTCCAAGTTGCGAGAGGCGCTCCGGATGATGAGCCAGGAACTCGAGTCGCTCCGCCAGGGCGTCCACGTCACGCGGATTCACGACGAATCCATTGACGCCCTCGGTGATCAAATCCGCCGCTCCGGTCCGGGTGCTCACAATCACGGGAAGGCCTGAAGCCATCGCCTCGGCAACCACGTAGCCGAAGCCGTCCGCCAGAGAGGGCAGGACAAATACGCTGGCCCGCCCGTACACTTCGGCGAAACCGGCGGTGCGCACAATTTCCTTGCGGAGTCGGATGCGAGGATTTCGGCGCTGGGCCGCCTCGATGAATTGGCGAACTTTTCCGGTGCCGGGCCATCCCCACATTTCGAGCTCGCTGTCCGCCAGATTTAACTTTTCAAAAGCCTGGATCAGGTGATGAAAGCCCTTCCACGGTTCAATCCCTGCCACAAAGCAAATGCGAAAAACGGGCTCTCGGAAATGAGCCAACGGTTCGGGCGGCACATCGATGGGCGGGGTTGCCACGACGACCTTGTCGGATGCCACGCCGCGATCGAGAAAGGTTCGTCGTGCGACGTGAGACATGACGCGAATGACGTCAGCCTCGGCGTATTCCGCGACCATCCGTCGACGGCTTGCAACGGAGATTGGAGAACCGATTCCGAACTCGCGGCATTCCTGATCCAATTCGCCACTGAACAGATCGGCATGGAGCGTCACAACATCCAGCGCCGCCCGGGCGCCGAGTTGACGTGCCCGGCGAAGACTCCGCAAACACTGACCGGTGGCACCTTGAAAAACGTCACACCGTTCCAGATGGCCGGCGACAAACCGGTCGAAATGCCGTTCTTCGATCGAAACCTGCACTCCGCGAAAACGCCGCACCCAAGGGACTTTGGGCAGCAGCCGCCCGATCCGCGATTGGGTCGGCACGGTGGCCGGGAATCCGTCACATCCTTCCCGTGCGAACAGGCCGAGTCGGAAATGCGGCCCAAGCGCCCGAAGCCAATGCAAAAGGTTCAGACCTTGCCCACCCCGTCCGGGCGCCGCGTTGGCCGAAAGAGTCAAGGAGAGTTCCCCGGGAGTGGACATGGAGCCGGTGGGCGACGTGCTCGACCTGATGACGGAACTCGAATTCATTCGTCGTCTCCACCACCCGACTTTTTTTCCCAGCGCCGTTGAGTTCGTTCCGGGAGTGATTTGTCACCCGTGGCGTAATAGGTGCCTGGTCCAAACACTTCATTCGCAGCGGCCTCCAGTTCCCCCGAGGCATTCACCTGATAGCGATCATTGGGTTCGATGAACACGCGCTGGCCGTGGGGCATACGGATGCTGAGAAACAGGGGGACTCGGCCTGGGTGCGCTTCGGCCAGAGCACGGGCGGTCTCGAGTTTCGCGCGATCCAGTTGTTCATGCTTCAGCCGCAGGTAGACGTTCCGAGTCAGCGAGCGTGGCGCGTCTTCAAGGCGTGAGATCTCCTGCGGGAAAAGCTTCGGTTTATCCTCACCCATGTTGACCTCGGCAGTCACGAGAACGGCCGCGTTGGGGACCAGTAACGAACGGAAGCTGTCGTAGCCTTCGTTCATCACCAACATTTGCACGGAGCCGGTGAGGTCCTCGAGCGTCGCCATGGCATACGGCTTCCCCGATTTCTTGCTGACGCCCTGCTGTACGGTCCCAATGAGTCCACCGACGCGGGTCATGGCGCGGTTGGGCAACGTGGTCAGATCTGCGATGGAATGCGTGGCAAAACGTTCGAGCAGATGAGCAAAGGGCTCCAGGGGATGGCCGCTCACGTAGAAGCCGAGCAATTCCTTTTCGGCGGCGAGCGTCTCGGCGACGGGCCATTCCGCGATTCGCGGGAGGCCTGCTTCGACATTCGCCGGGCTTTCGAAGGCTTCAAAGAGGGACACTTGCCCGCGGGCCCGATCGGCCGCCGCACTTTGTGCGCGGCTCATAACTCGCTCGACTCGCGCAAAGGACGTCGCGCGATTTTCGCCGAGGCTATCGCAAGCGCCGGCCCGGATGAGACACTCGATCACCTTGCGATTCATGGTTCGCAAGTCCACCCGCTCACAAAGATCCGTGAGCGAGCGGAAGCGGCCGCCCTTGGCACGGGCTCCCAGAATTCCTTCCACCGCGATACCGCCGACGCCCTTGATCGCCGCGAGTCCGAACCGGATCGGGGAGAGTCCCGTCGCATCCTTTTTTTGCGGACTCGGAGCAAACGCCACATCACTCTCATTGACGTCGGGCCCAAAAACCTCGATTCCGAACTCCTTCGCCTCGGCAATGAACTGAGCGAGCTTCGCCAGGTCCCCCTGGTCATTCGTCATCATCGCACACAAAAATTCCACCGGGTAGTTGGCCTTCAGGTAGGCGGTCTGGTAGGCAACGATCGCATAGGCGGCGGCGTGCGATTTGTTGAATCCGTATCCGGCGAATTTCTCGAGCAGGTCGAACACTTCGTTCGCCTTCGCTGCAGGGATCTGGTTCTTCTCCGCACAGCCCCGAACAAACGACTCCCGCTGTTTTGCCATTTCCTCGGGCTTTTTCTTACCCATCGCCCGGCGCAGCAGATCGGCACCCCCGAGGGTGTAGCCCGCCAAAACCTGCGTCGCCTGCATCACCTGCTCCTGATAGATGAGAACACCATACGTCTCCCGCGACACCGGCTCGAGCAGCGGGTGGGAATATTCCACGGCTTTACGGCCATGCCGGCGTTCAATAAAATCCGGAATCAGATCCATCGGTCCCGGCCGATAAAGCGAAATGAGCGCCGTGATATGCTCGACACTTTGGATCTGGAATTTTTTGCAGAGGTCCCGCATGCCGCCCGATTCCAACTGGAACACACCCAGGGTCCGAGCGTCATTCAAGAGGGCAAAGGTCTTCGCGTCGTCCAGCGGAAGGTCATCCAACGCGATGTCGATCGCGCGTGTCTTGCGGATCAATCCCACGGTATTCCGCAACACCGTGAGGGTTTTCAACCCCAGAAAATCCATCTTCAACAGGCCGAGATCGCCCACGGGACCCATCGCATACTGGGTGACGATCCCTCCATCATCGTCCAATTTGAGCGGAAGCAGGTTGACGAGCGGTTGAGCGCCAATGACCACGCCCGCCGCATGGACCCCGGCGTTTCTCACTTGTTCCTCGAGTAGACGGGCGTGGTCGACCAACTCGCGGGTTGTCTCCTCATTATCGTAGGCCTCCTTAAACTGCGCATTCTTGGCCAGAGCGTCTTCGAGCGACCACTTCACGTCGGTGATCATCTTGGCGAGCCGGTCGCATTCCCCGAAACTCAGCCCCATGACTCGGCCCACGTCGCGAATCACCGACTTCGGACCCAACGTTCCGAACGTGATGATTTGAGCGACGGCGTCGTGTCCGTATTTGTTGCGGACATATTCAATGACCTCCTGCCGGCGATCGTCCGCAAAATCGATGTCGATATCCGGCGGGCTGACGCGTTCAGGGTTTAGGAACCGTTCGAAAAGCAGTCCGTAACGAAGCGGATCGACGTTGGCGATTTCGAGCAGATAGGTGACGAGCGAACCGGCGGCGGAACCGCGGGCGACACAGGCGATGCCAGCATTGCGGCCGTACCGGACAAAATCACCGACGATGAGAAAATAGCTGACGTAGCCGGTCTGCTCGATGACCGCGAGCTCAAGTTTCAAACGGTCGAGAAGCAGACTCACAGCGCCTTTCACGGCGGGGTCTTCGAGGTCACGGGGCGCGTCCGGACCTCCGGTAAACGTGGGCAATCGAGTCGGATCCGCGACATGATCCACGAGAATCTCGGATCCCTCTACATGCGCGGTGATGCCATACCGGGTGACCAGGCCTTCGCAGAGCAGCTTCCGCAAATATCCTTCGCGAGTCCAGGTTTCGGGCGGTTGGAACATGGGATAGTGCTCCGCCCCCTTGGCAAACCGGATTTCAACCGCACACTTCTCGGCAACTTCGACCGTATTCAGCACGGCTTCAGGAACCTCGCTGAAAAGCGCCTTCATTTCGTCGGCCGAGCGGAGGTAGAACTGCTCCGGTTGGTACCGCATGCGTTTGCTATCACTCAACAGGGCCTGAGTACCGATGCAAATCAGGCAGTCATGGGCGCGCCAGTGGCTGCGCTCGACATAGTGGACATCATTGGAGGCGACTGTTTTGAGGCCGAACTCCCGAGCCCAGGGAATGAGCGAGCGATTCACCCGAGCCTGCTCGGGGATGCCATGATTCTGAAGTTCGAGGTAAAAATTGTCGGGCCCCAACACCTGCTTGAACCAGTCAATGGCACCGCGGGCCTTCGCCTCGTCGCCCTTAAGAATTGCCTCCGGAATTTCACTGGCGAGGCAGCCCGACAGACCGATCAGACCCTCGGAATAGGCGGCGAGGATTTCCTTGTCGATCCGGGGTTTGTAGTAGAAGCCCTCCAGGTTGGCGCTCGTCACGAGCTTGACGAGATTCCGATAGCCGATGTCGTTTTTGGCGAGCAGAACGAGATGATGATAAATGTCGCGCATGCCGGCACCGGGCTTCTTGTCCAGGCGGCTTCCGGGCGCGACGTACACCTCGCAGCCAAGGATCGGTTTAACCCCGTGTTTGCGAGCGGCCTGGTAGAATTCAACGGCCCCAAACATGTTGCCATGGTCGGTGATCGCCAGAGCTGGCAACTGCAGGGTCGCCGCTTTTTCCATCAGGCGATCCAAGCGACAGGCCGCATCGAGCAGCGAGTACTCGGTGTGGACATGCAAATGGACAAAATCGGCGGACGCCATGAAGGCGAACTATGAGAGCGACAGCCCCCGGTGCAAGCGGAGAGAGCGGACGGCTGGCTCCAACGCTCACTAGCTGAAAGCTCACCACCACTGAAAGGCGGGATCCGGCTTGATGGTTCCCCACTCACTCATCTCCTTCGGAAACCTGTAAAAAACGCCATGGCCATCGCCGAAGATGAGATTGTAACGCGTCTGGCCCTTGTAGGCATGCCAGGCAGTCCGCACGTCTTCGGGACGATTGGCGGGCCAGTTCCAATCGCCCTGAATGATCTTATTGGAGGGACTGATCGCCACTTCCGAGCCCTTGATCGAAGTCCAATTGTAGCTGCCGCGGGGAAATGCGGGGTCCCCGCAGACCAACTTCACCCGGAAGCTGTCGTTACGATACTGCGGGTGGTAGCTGTTGCCGTACTCGAGCCAGCAGTTCTTTGCGTTGTACAGCGTGTCGCCTCGATCCGAAGGACAGTGAAACACCTCGACGTTCCCAACGTAGCGATTGAGCGGGCGGTTTGACTCGGTAACCGAGCGCCCAAAGGATGCGAGCACATCCGGGGTAACCTTGGTGGCGTTCGTCCCTTGTCGCCCGCCGCCAGCGGCCCAACCGAGCTGTTGCGGGTAAACATCCTGGTAGTCCTGGGTGTAAAGAAAATAGCCGATCGAGATTTGCTTTTGATTTGCGAGGCAGCGCGTGGTCTGCGCCTTCGCCTTGGCCCGCGAAAGCGCCGGGAGAAGCATGCCTGCCAGGATCGCAATAATCGCGATTACAACCAGGAGTTCGATGAGCGTGAAAGCGGTTCGATACGGAGAGCGCGCCTTTCTCATCGTGGATAGTCCGAGTTGGTCGGTAGCGTGGTGTGACCGTGTCCGAACGGAACGGGCAGTTCAAGGCGGAACCCGTGGAATTTGGATTCGAATGTTGTCACCACTGGGCGGTCCCGCCACGAGCAAATCCAAGCCTTTGCAGCTGTCTCGCGTCCAATTGATTCATCTACGGATAAAATGTCCCGACCGGGACATTTTATGTGTAGAGGTGTTTAATCAATGACCTGTCCCTTTATTCTCACTCCCACTTGGAATGGAGGAGAGGGGGGTGGTTCACTCGATTAGGGTCTGCGATATTCGCCAGCGAAAGCAAACAAGCCAATTGCCGCCGTTGAGAAATGAGTGCAAGATGCCCCACAAATCAAACTGTCCCTTTGCCCATGAGTGGATCTTCGAAAACGCACTTTCAGGGAACTCGGACTTGTGTATTGCCATCCGCGCCTTGTCGGCACGGCGCCTTCACGTTGATCGAACTCTTAGTGGTCATCGCCATCATTGCCATCCTGGCCGGGATGTTACTGCCGGCTTTGGGCAAGGCGAAAGCCAAGGCGCAGGGGATCCAATGCCTCAATAATCATCGGGGGCTGACTCTGGCGTGGCGCATGTACGCCGAAGACAATCGCGACCGTATTCCGGACGCGTATGGCCCCAATGCGTGGGTGCAAGGCTTGATGGATTTAAGCCCAGGGAACTCCTCCAACTGGGACGTGGAAAGAGATCTCAAGAAAAGTCCGCTGTGGCCCTATTGTGGTAACTCAGCCGGCATCTGGAAATGTCCAGCGGACCAGGCGTCGGTTAAAGTGGCCAGCCGACAGCTGCCGCGCGTGCGCAGCTTCATGATGAACATGTGGGTGGGCGGCTACAGCGGGACCCACGGGACTTGGTCGGGTCCCGAATGGAAAGTCTATACGCGCCTGGGCGACATGCTCAATCCCGGTCCCGCCAACACCTGGGTGTTCATCGACGTGCGGGAGGATGCGATCAATGACGGCTCCTTCGTGACCGACATGACCGGCTACCCGGAGAAGCCGGAGGTGACGCGCATTGTGGACTGGCCGGCTAGCTATCACAACAAGGCCGGGGGACTTTCGTTTGCCGACGGTCACTCCGAGATCAAACGGTGGCTGGACCCGCGTACCACCCGCGCCATTATCAAGAACGGTAGTTTGCAAACGGATGTTCCGTCACCGAACAATCGAGACACCGTCTGGTTGCAAGAACGCTGCACACGCAAAATGTAGTGAACCCTTTGCACGGACCGAACCGCCGTGGAACGAAACCAAATCCGTATCCGTCACATTATGAAAAAGCGAAATTCCAACCCGATCGACCGCAGGCAGTTTCTCTCCGGCACCGGCCTGGGTGTGGCCCTGTTCAACATCCTACCCGGAAGCCTGGTGAGCGGGGCGGAAAATTCCTCGCCCAACGCGAAGCTCAACGTGGCGGGTATCGGCATCGGCAGCCGGGGCGGAAGCGACGTGGACGAAGTGGCGGGGTTGGGCCACAATATTGTCGCGTTGTGTGACGTGGATGAAAACTACGCTGCCAAAGAATTTGCCAAGTATCCGAACGCCAAACGATTCACCGACTATCGGGTGATGCTCGACAAGTTGGGCAAGGAGATTGACGGCGTGATTATCGGCACGCCGGATCACACCCATGCCGTCATCGCCATGGAGGCCATGCGGCGCGGCAAGCATGTTTATTGTGAAAAACCGCTCGCCCACTCGGTCCACGAAGTGCGCGAGCTTAAGGCGGCCGCGCATCAATACAAGGTTGTCACCCAACTGGGCAACCAAGGGCACGCCAGTGACACGATTCGCCGACTGTGCGAGTGGGTTTGGGCCGGTGCCGTTGGGCAAGTCCACACCATTCATGCGGGATGCGATGCGTTCAAGAATGTCTATTGTCAGATCCCGAATCTCGCGAAAGTGGATCAACATCACGAGGTGCCCAAAGGGCTCGACTACGATCTCTGGCTGGGTCCGGCAACGTTCCGATCCTACTCGCCTCTTTGGGTACCGTGGAATTGGCGCGGTTGGATGCCCTTCGGCGGGGGCGCGATCGGCGACTGGATTTGCCATGTCGTGGACCCTTCTTTTTGGGCCTTGGATCTCGATGCGCCCGCCACCGTGAACGCGGAGGTGACCGACTATAATCCCGCGCTGCAGGGGCTAGCGTACCCCTCCGCGACGAAGATCACCTTTGAATTTCCGGCCAAGAACACGCGCGGCCCGGTCCAATTGGTCTGGTATGATGGCAACCATACCATTCCCAAACCCAAGGATTTTCCGGCCGATGAGAAAATTCCCGGCACCGGGGCAATTCTGATCGGCGACAAGGGCATGATTGTCCACGGTTCGCATGGGGGCGGCGGCTGCCACCTCGTTCCGGATGATCTCATGGAGCAGTACTCCGGGAAGAATGCCCCCGCGCAAAAAATCACACGCATCAAGGGCCATGCCTGGGATTGGGCGGACGCAATTCGGACGGGGCGCAAGGCCGGGTCCAATTTCGACTACGGGGGTCCGCTGACTCAAGTCGCCCTACTGGGTCTCATCGCCCTTCGTTTCCCGGGTCAAACGCTCAAGTGGGATGAAAACGCGGCGCGCTTCACGAATAACAATGCCGCCAATGAGTACGTCAATCCGGCGTATCGGCAGGGTTGGAAATTGTAGGGCAAACTCACCGATGGTTCAGCATGAAGATCTGTGAATTGAATCATGTCGCCCTGCACGTGGCGGATGTGGAGAAAAGTTGCGAATTCTATCGGAACGTCTTGTTACTTGAGCCGATGCCCCGTCCGGCCTTCAGTTTTCCCGGCGCGTGGTTTCGCCTCGGCGTTAATCAAGAGTTGCATCTGATCGGCGAGCGCGGAGATCCCGTCTCTTCAGGCAATCGCAGCAATCATTTCGCGCTTCGAGTCGATGAACTGGATTCGTGGGAGCAATATTTTCGCAAGGTCGGCGCGGACTTTAATCCACGGAAGCATCGCCCGGACGGTGCCTGGCAGGTGTTTGTTCGTGATCCTGACGGCCATGCGGTTGAGTTGTTCACGCCCCCGTAGGCGCAATGGAGGTCCCGGGGGCTAACCCAATGAAAGTCAGTAGCAAAGGAACGTGGCTGCAGAGCAGCCCCGAACTGTCAGGCCGGAGACCTGACCCCCAGAAGTGGCTCACCGCATCAGTCGTACTCCAGTCGTTGTCTGCGGAGCCGAATACTCGCGCGAAGTCGCGAAGCCGCGAAGAGAGCAGGAATTAGGATAGCCCAGGATCCGACTCGACGGGCTCTCGTGCGCTATTCATGCTTCCGATCATGAATCAGCCCTGCCTCTTATGCTCGTTCTGCGCTTGGTGGGTCGCGCTCGGCATGGCTGCGTGTTCCGGGCTTGCGGAGGCCCCTCGGTTTGAGTCCCTGGGAATTCCGGTGCGGGTGGGGGGATTGATGGGCTGTATCGTGGGACCCAACGGGCGCGGGGGTGAGGCGCTTTTCTTTAACTTCAATCAACTCAGCGGAAAACTGTTTCTGGTCCAGGTTGATCCTGAAAATGGGGAGGCGAGGCAGTTCAACGCCCCCGAGGGACCCGGTGCGTGGGCGCTGGTGGCAGGGCCGGATCAACGGATCTATCTCGGGACCTGGGATGGAGCCTTAATCCTTCGCTTCGATCCCAGCCATCCTGAGCGAGGGATCGAAGTCGTCGGAAGACCGTCCCAGACCGAGGATTACCTTTGGCAATACGATATGGGAAAGGATGACTGGTTATACGCCTGCACGTATCCCCAGGCCAAATTGGTTCGATTCAACCCCAAGTCGGGCGCGATGGAGGACCTCGGACGCATGCATCCGACTGAAATGTATGCGCGCAGTCTTGCCGTGGGACCCAACGGAAAGGTGTATGTCGGGATCGGGACCCAACGCGGTGACCTCGTTGTGTTCGATCCGGCCACGAAAACCCATCGCAGTCTGCTTCCAGACGGGCTGCGAGGCGCGCCGGGTTGGGGTACCGTCGGTGTCTCCCGTCGCGGCGACGGACAAGTCTACGCCGAGTTCGGCACCAATCTAATGCGCCTGGACGACGAGATCGCCACCCGGGTTCAGACCGCTCCGGAACGTCCTCCCATGACTCTGCGAGATGGACGGCAGGTGACGTCGTTCGAGCGAGGCAGATTCTCTCTCAGAGATTCCCGCACTGGCATCGTGGTGGAGCGTCGCTTTCAATATGCAGGCACGGGCGATCGGATTTTCATGGTCGGAAACGGACCTCGCGGATGCGTCTACGGCAGCACTGCGATGCCGCTGGAAGTTTTTCGATATGATCCGCGGGCTGGACGGACCGAACATCTCGGCCCCATGCCGGGAGGCGAGGTGTATTCTATGATGGAACATAGGGACAAGCTCTATATGTGTTATTATGGCGGATCGATCATGAACTTGTACGACCCGGCCAAGGCATTCTGGAGATTCGGCGCGACCCCTGACTCCAACCCGGTTTCCTTCGGTGGCGTGGGGGACGGTCACCTGCGCCCTCGCGCCATGATTCAGGGACCCGAGGGTTTGATATACATTGGAAGCGAACCGCCCTATGGAGAACTCGGGGGAGGACTGGGCGTCTGGGATCCAAAACAGAACAAGACGATCGAGAACTACCGCCATGTGGTGACGAATCAGAGCATTGTTTCTCTGGCGTGGGAACCGAAGAGCGGCTTGATCTTCGGGGGGAGTGGCAACTACGGCGGTGGCGGAAGTCGATCGATGGAGAAGGAGGCAAGGTTTTTCGCCTTCGATCCCCGGAGTCGCCGCAAGGTCTTCGAAGCCTCCCTGGCCCCGGGAGCGCGGAACTATCCGGCGACGGCCACGGCGGGAGGCAACGTCCTCACCACGGTGGGCGACAAACTGTTTACGTTTGATCCCGAAACGATGAGCGTTGTGGCGACCAACACCCTGCCCGGCACGCAGGTCGAGATCTCTCTGGGCGCGTACGGAGATCGACTCATCGGATTAACCACCCGCTCGGTGTACGCCGTGAATCCTCGCGACGGAAAAGTCACGGAACTGGGCTCCGCTCCCCATCGCATCGACTGCGGGTTCGCCATCGAATCGGGAGCCGTTTACTTTGGATCGGGCGTTGAGCTATGGCGGTTGTTGCTGAATTAATCTAATCCATTATCCCCTCATGAACATTGCCCTCTCTCGGCTTGGCGCAAACGTCCATCGCCGCATGGCCCGCTGTGCAGGCATGTTGTTTGCCGCGATGATTTCGCTCGGTCTCGGTCGCGCCGCACACAGCACAGCCCTGCCGGTCAACGAATGGCGGGGTGTCGCCGTGCGAGATGAAATCCGGCCCGCATTTGACGTGCTGACGGGAGGGGGTCTCCGGATCCGTTCTGACGCGCGCGAAGGGCTGGCAGGCCATTGGGAAAGAACGTTTGCCGTGAAAGGCGGCCAGTATTACCAGTTTCTTGCGAGACGCCGCGGCGAGAATGTCCTGGCGCCGCGGCGTTCAATCCTTGCCCGCATCCATTGGCGCGATACCCAGGGTCATGCGGTCCGCCACGATGCACCCGGCGCGCAAAGTTACGATCCGGACAAGGCGCCGATCGCCGAACCGGAATACCCGACGGACGGTGGGACCGATGTTTCCGGTTGGACGGATGTCAGCGGTATCTACCGTGTGCCGTCCCAAGCCGCCGTCGCCATCGTGGAACTGCACCTTCGCTGGGCCGAGAACGGGAGTGTGGAATGGCGGGACGTCGCGTTGACAGAAACCGCGGCGCCGGCGGCGCGGAAGATTCGGTTGGCGACGGTTCACTACACACCCAAGAACGGAAAAACGGCGATGGATAGCTGCCGGCAATTTGAGCCGCTCCTTGACGACGCAGCGAAGCAGCGAGCCGACCTAGTCGTACTGCCTGAGACCCTTACGGCAACCGGCAATGGGTTGTCATACCTTCAGGCTTCGGAGCCCATTCCGGGGCCGTCAACCGCCTACTTCGGTGACCTCGCACGGAAGCATGCCTTCCACCTCGTCGTAGGGTTGGTGGAGCGCGATCAACATCTCATTTATAACGTGGCAGTCCTGATCGGGCCGAATGGCGATCTCATTGGAAAATACCGCAAGGTGACATTGCCACGCACGGAGGTCGAACGGGGTGTGACGCCGGGCACAGACTATCCCGTGTTTGAGACGACACTGGGAAGAATTGGCATGATGGTGTGTTACGATGGTTTCTTTCCAGAACCGGCCCGGCAACTCAGCATCCGAGGAGCGGAAATTATCGCGTTTCCCGTGGCAGGCTGCAATCCGATGCTGGCCGCTGCGCGCGCCTGCGAGAATCATGTGTTCATCGCCAGCAGCACCTATAGTGACGCGTCGCTTCACTGGATGATTTCGGCAATCTACGACCAGGAGGGGCGTATACTGGCGCAGGCCAAGGACTGGGGCACCGTCGCCATCGCCGAGATCGATCTAGGGAAACGGCTCTACTGGTCAAGTCTTGGGGACTTTCGTTCCGAATTCCCAAGGCACCGGCCTGTCTGGCCGGCAGAGAATGCCGGCGGAACTGGGATTCCCCCGAAACCCTAATACCTGGGGCACCGGGCGATCATCCTGAGGGAGTTTATATGGAAATATGGGATCTTCATTGCCATCTGAACGGGGTGCCGGGCAACACGCCTGAAGCGCGCCTGGGCCGCCTGCTGGAATATGCGGACCGCCTGGGGATCGCGCGCCTTTGTCTGTTCATGGGGATGGAGTTTACCTACGACCCTTCGCCCGAGCGGTTGAAGGAGGAGAACGATTCCGTCCTGCGCGCCGTGCACGCTTTTCCCAAGCGTGCGTTCGGATTCGTCTACCTCAATCCCAAGCATCGTCAGGCGAGTCTGGACGAACTCGACCGGTGCGTTCGAGATGGCCCCATGGTGGGTGTTAAACTTTGGGTGGCTGAACAGTGTTCGTCGAGCGACCTGGACCCAATCATCGAGCGCGCGACCGCGCTGCAGGCGATCGTCTTTCAACACACGTGGCTCAAAATCACGGGTAACCTTCCGGGGGAGTCAACCCCGATGGCGCTTGCCGAACTCGCCATTCGCCACCCGCGCGCGACCTTGATCTGCGGGCACTCCGGCGGGGATTGGGAGCTCGGCTTGCGCGCCATTCGGCCGCATAAAAACATTTATACCGATCTCGCCGGAGGCGATCCGGTGGCGGGCTTAACCGAAATGGCGGTACGCGAACTGGGCTCGGAACGTGTTCTCTACGGCAGCGATGCGGGGGGGCGCAGTTTTGCCTCGCAACTGGCCAAGGTTCTGGGTGCTGACATCAGCGACTCGGACCGACAGCGGATCCTGGGAGGAAACCTACAGCGGCTGCTGAGACCCATCCTCGCGAAGAAGGGAATTACCGTATGAAGCCATCCCAAACATTTGCGACAGAAGCCGGCTCGCAGACGCGCCGGGCGTTCCTGCAAACCGCGCTGGCCGCCGCTCCCGCGGCCGCAGCGAGTGCGGCCGCGCTGGCCGTCCCTGGGTCGAAGCCGCTTCGGACCGAGGAGCGACTGATCGACGTCAACGTCAGCCTGGGCCAGTGGCCGACTCGCCGCGCGCGTCTCGATGATTCCCGGGAACTCGTCACCCGCCTGCGTCAACGCGGCGTGTCGCAGGCCTGGGCGGGCACCCTCGAGGGTTTGTTGCACAAAGACCTTGCGGCCGCGAACACACGCCTGGCGAAAACGTGTCGCCAGGATGGCAAGGGACTCTTGATCCCGTTTGGATCGGTCAATCCCAGGCTCCCGGATTGGGAGGAAGAATTGCGTCGTTGTGCCGATTTGCACCGCATGCCCGGCATTCGATTGCACCCAAACTATCATGGCTACCGACTCGAGGACCCCGCCTTCTTGCGCCTCCTCGAGCTGTCCGCCCAGCGCCGGTTGATCGTTCAACTCGCACTGATCATGGAGGACGAGCGCATGATGCATCCGTTGCTTCGAGTGGATCCCGTTGATACAACACCTCTGAGGGACCTGGTCGGGCGCGTGCCCGGCTTGCGATTGGTGTTGCTCAATGCTTTCCGCACGCTAAGAGCCAAGCCGCTGCTTGACCTGATTGCCGCCGGCAAGGTGTCGGTGGAGATTGCGATGCTCGAAGGTGTCGGTGGAGTCGGAACATTGATCGGACAAGTGCCTGTCGATCGGGTGCTCTTTGGTTCCCATGCGCCGATGTTTTATTTTGAATCCGCCCTGCTTAAACTCAAAGAATCGGCTCTAACTCCGGAGCAATCCGAGGCCATTAGCCACGGAAATGCACGCCACCTGCTCAAGTCCCATGCAACCTAACCCAGGCCATTCTGAGTGCCGGCCGCCGCTGTCGCGCCGGGAATTTCTTGCCGCATCTTCCGCAGCACTCGCGGGCACCGCCCTGGCGGCTGCCGAGAACGATGTGCCCGATGCGGAATCGCCGCCCAAACTTGCCTTGCATGGAGGCGAAAAGACGATCCAACAACGGGCGAAACTCGGCCTGCGCTGGGGCGACCCCGAGCGTCAGCGACTCGATGCGACCCTGAGCCAGGATTCGCTGTTTTATTGGAAAGGGCCGCAAACCGCCCGTTTCATTAAAGGCTTCCAGCAAGTCACTCCGTTGAAACATGTCATGACCTGTTCATCCGGCACGGCGGCATTGCACATTGCCGTGGCGGCTGCGGGTATTGGTCCCGGAGATGAGGTCATCACGTCGCCGATCACCGATATCGGAACGGTGATTGGCGTCCTCTTCCAACAAGGCGTTCCTGTTTTTGCCGACCTGGAGGCGAGCACCTACAACCTGAATCCAGCCGAAGTCGAACGACAGATTACGCCCCGGACCAAGGCGATCATCGCCGTTCACCTCGGTGGCAATCCGTGCGACATGACCGCGCTCAAGGCCATCGCGGATACGCATCGTCTCGTTTTGATCGAAGACGCCGCGCAAGCGTGGGGGGCGACGCATCGAGGGGAGCCTGTCGGCACCTTCGGACACATCGCCTGCTGGTCCCTGCAACATTCGAAACTCATCACCTGCGGCGACGGAGGTGTGGTGGCGTCCAATGACGATCGTTTCGGCCCATTACTGCAACCGTTCGGCGATAAGGGTTACGACCGTATCAAAGGCGGGTTGTTGGAGTCATTCGCCACCAATTACCGCATGACCGAAGAGCAGGCGGCCATCGCGGGGGCGCAACTCGACCGACTCGAAGACATCGTCTCGAAGCGGGCCCGACTCGGCACTCTGCTGACAGAGCGGATTCGTGGGTTGCAAGGGGTTCTTCCCCATCAGGTGCATCCCGCTGATCGGTGTGGATATTGGTTTTATTTTTTCCGCCTGATCCCCGGCGCGTTTAAGTGCGACCGGGCCGAGTTCGTCAAGGCGCTTGCGGCCGAGGGTATCGAGGCGGGGGCAGGCTACATCGCGGTTCCGTTGCACCGAAATCCCGTGTTTCAACGGCACGGATTTTTCGCCGGGCGTTGGCCCATCCGGGAACTTGGGTTAACCTCGATGGACTATTCGAAGTGGGAAACGCCCGAAGCGGAGGCAATTTTGAAAACCGGAGTCAAGATCACGATTCACGAAGGTATGACCGAGGAATATATAGTGAGCGTCGCCCAAGGCATCCGCAAAGTCGCGCGGTACTATACGGCATGACGGGAACTCGCACAAATTGGCAACCATTCACCTTGCAGATGAAACACCGTTCCTTCCTTCCGGGTTGCGTCGTCCCCGCCGCAGCGCTGCTTATCCTGACGCTGACCGTGCGTGCACAGACCGCAGCGATGCCCCTTTCCGTCCAGTTCAACCGCGACGTGCGGCCCATCCTCTCCGAGAGTTGTTTCCCGTGTCATGGGGCGGACGTGAACAAGCGCAAAGCCAAGCTGCGCCTGGATGATCGCGAGGTGGCCCTCGAAAAAAAGGCCTTCGTTCCCGGTAAACCGGAGGACAGCGAACTGGTCCGGCGCATCGTCTCCGCCGACCCGGAAAAGCAGATGCCGCCACCGGATTCAAATCGCCATCTCAGCGGGCCGCAACGGGAGATTCTCCGCGCGTGGATCAGAGACGGTGCCAAGTATGAGAAGCATTGGGCGTTCCGGCCGCCGTCGCGACCGACGTTGCCGGTAGTGAAACGGACCCACTGGCCGCGCAACCCGATTGATCAATTAATTCTCGCCCGTCTTGAGGCCGAAAAGCTATCGCCATCGCCCGAGGCCACGACGGGGAAGTTGCTTCGGCGCGTGAGTCTTGACCTCACTGGCCTGCCCCCGACGCCCTTGCAAATGAGGGCCTGGGCACGGGCAGACGACCCGTTCACCACGGCGGTGGATGAACTGCTGGCCAGCCCGGGCTTCGGCGAGCGTATGGCCTCCGATTGGATGGACGTGGCGCGCTACGCCGACACCCACGGATTTAATAACGATTCGCTCCGCTCAATGTGGCGCTGGCGGGACGGGGTGATCGAAGCGTTCAACCGCAATTTGCCTTATGACCGATTCATCACCGAGCAGCTGGCGGGGGATCTCATCGAAAAGCCCTCGCTGAATCAGGTCATCGCCAGCGGGTTCAACCGCAACCACGTGATCAATTCTGAAGGCGGCATCATTGATGAGGAATACCGCGTCGAGTACGTCGTCGACCGCCTGCAAGCCACGTCGCTCGCGTGGTTGGGCCTGACCGTCGGATGCGCCCGGTGTCACGATCACAAGTTTGATCCCGTCACGCAGAGGGATTTTTACCGCCTCTACGCCTTCTTCAACAACGTGGATGAATCGGGCGAAGACGGTCGCATCGCAAACGCGTCTCCCACCATACCCTCCCCCACCGCAGCCCAACAGGAACTCATGGCGCAATACCGCACCCAGATGGCTGCGGCGGACGGGACCTTGCATCGACTGTTGGCTGCGCAGGATTGGAAGGGTGTGAAACTCGAGGACCTCGTTGCCGATTCGCCCGCGCCAGATCCGTTCGCCGGGACGAACAAAGTGATCGCCCTCGACCTCGCGTCGTGGGCCTCGCCGGCGGCGGTCATCTCAAATCTGGCGGGAGGCAAGCCTTTTCAGGTTCCAGGCAGTCTTACCGCGACTCAAGGGCCTAACGCAACGTTCGGATTCTATCTGGATGGCGGCAGCGAGCTAAAGACGGAGGGATTGCCGAGTGCCGCCACCGGCAAAGGTTGGGCATTCGCAGCCTGGGTGCGACAGGACCGAGAGACGGCCAGCCCGATCTTTTCGACCATGAACTTCAGCGTGCCGGCGTCTTCGGGCGGTTACGGCCAAGGTGTGGAAGTGCGACTCACGGAATCCGGCACGGTGGAAGTGCGAGTGGTGCAGCGCTGGCCTGCCTATTCACTCTGTATTGTGACGCGTGACGCCATTCCGCTGCGGCAATGGCGGCTGGTTCTCGTGACGTACGATGGCTCGATCAAGGCGAAGGGCATGCGGGTGTTTGTGGACGGCCACGAACAGGACTTCGATGTCCTGCACGATGGCCTCACCGGTGCCCAGGGTATTTCTGGGGTCGCGCGGCTGGGCGCCTCGGGCGAGAAGGGCGCGAATCGCTTTGTCGGCGCGATGGCCGGGGTGACCTTGGTCGCCAAGCCGAATGGATCCGACTCGCTCGCCGCATGGACGCGCGACGAGGCGTTGCGTCTTGCCGCGCAAACCCCGGCGTCGAATCGGCGGGCGGACCAGACGGATCGGCTGCGTCGGAGCTGGCTCGCCCGGCACAACCCGGGATTCGCAAAGGCCGAGAATGACTTTCAAACGGCGCGCTCCGACCGGATGCGGCTGGAACGAGAGGCACCCACCACGATGGTGATGCGCGAATTGGCGCAGCCCCGCGCGACCTTCATGCTCTTTCGCGGCCAATACGACCAGCCGCGAGAGCGGGTCAAGCCGGGCGTGCCGGAATTTCTGCTGCCATTCCCCGCCTCCGCGCCGCGCAACCGCCTCGGGCTCGCCCAGTGGCTGACGGATCCGCAGCAGCCGTTGACGGCGCGCGTGGTGGTGAACCGATTTTGGCAATCCGTGTTCGGCACCGGAATTGTGAAATCGGTCGAGGATCTCGGATTTCAGGCCGACTGGCCGAGCCATCCCGAATTGCTTGACTGGCTGGCGGCGGAGTTTATTGCGAGCGGCTGGGACGTGAAGGCGCTGATGAAACTGATGGTGACATCCGCTACGTACCGGCAAGATTCGCGATCCACGGCGGAACTCAACGAGCGCGATCCGGAAAACCGCCTTCTGGCGCACGGACCGCGCCAGCGGCTCACCGCCGAGATGTTGCGCGATCAGGCATTGGCTCTCAGCGGACTATTGCAGGATCATACCGGCGGGCCGCCCGTGTTTCCGTACCAGCCAACCGATTTATATAAAGGCATCATTGTTGCCGCGGATTATCCGGGCACACGCTATGTGGAATCACCCGGCGCGGACCTGTACCGCCGCAGCCTCTATACGTTTTGGAAACGCACCGTGCCGCAGCCCACGCTCGCAACGTTTGACGCGCCGGACCGTGAAGTCTGCACGGCACGCCGACTAAAGACCAACACCCCATTACAAGCGCTTGCGCTGATGAACGATACCGTGCAACTCGAGGCCGCGCGCAAACTGGCCGAGCGGATCCTGACCGAAGGCGGCGCGAACTCCGAGCGGAGGTTGGACTTCGCCTTCGAACTAGCCACAGCGCGCTATCCTACTGCGACGGAGCGCAACGCCCTGACCCAGTTGCTCAATCAACGTCTGACACATTACCGCTCCAATCCGGAAGCGGCGAAGTCGTTCCTTTCCGTCGGAGCTTCAAAGATGGATGGAGCCTTCAACACCGAAGAACTCGCCGCCTACTCAAGCGTCGCGAGCCTGATCCTAAACCTCGACGAAACGATCACCCGCAACTGAACGATGAACTCTCCTGTATTGCTCAATAGACGACAGTTTCTAACCCATTCCTCGATGGGCCTCGGCGCGCTCGCGTTCGGCCAGCTGCTCGGCGGGGCGGTCCAGCCGGCGGGCGCACCCGGACCCTCCGCGTTAACGCCCCATCTTGAGCCGCGGGCGAAGCGGGTGATCTGTTTATTTCAATCCGGCGGGCCGTCGCAACTGGAACTGCTCGATTACAAGCCCGGCTTGCGGGCGCATTTTGATCAGGATTTGCCGGATTCAATTCGCAGGGGACAACGCATTACCGGGATGGTTTCGGGCCAGGCGCGCCTGCCCGTCGCACCGAGCAAATTCCCGTTCAGCCAGTGCGGCCAAAGCGGCCAATGGATCGGCGATCTGCTGCCACACACGCAAAAGATTGCAGACGAGCTTTGCGTGATCAACTCCATGAACACCGAGGCAATCAATCACGATCCCGCGATCACGTTCATCCAGACCGGCAGTCAGCAACCCGGCCGACCGTGCCTGGGTTCCTGGTTGGATTACGGGCTCGGATCGGTGAGTGAGAATCTGCCGTCGTTCGTCGTGCTGATTTCGGTACCGGCCACGGGCACGGGGGATCAGGGATTGTTGTCGCGGTTGTGGGGCAGCGGCTTTCTTCCCAGCCGCCATCAAGGCGTCAAACTGCGCAACGGCAGCGAATCAGTGCTTTACCTGAACGACCCTGCCGGTCTGGACCGGGCAGGCCGGCGTCAGTGGCTCGACACGCTCGCGGCGCTGAACACACGCCAACTCGAGGTCTCACACGATCCGGAAATCGCCACCCGCATCGCCCAATACGAACTGGCCTACCGGATGCAAACCTCGATGCCGGAGTTGATGGACATCTCGGGCGAACCGGAATCCACCTATAAACTCTACGGCGAGTCCGCGCGGCAACCCGGCACCTACGCGGCGAATTGTCTGCTCGCGCGCCGGTTAGCCGAGCGCGATGTTCGATTCGTTCAACTGTACCATCGCGGTTGGGATCATCACGGCAGCCTCCCCGAGCGGATCCAGGTTCTCGCCCGGGACGTGGACCAAGCCTCCGCTGCGCTCGTGTCGGACCTGAAACAGCGCGGTCTGCTCGATGACACCCTGGTCATCTGGGGCGGTGAATTCGGGCGCACCGTTTATAGCCAAAGCACGCTCACCAAGGACAATTATGGTCGCGATCATCACGGACGCGCGTTTTCCATCTGGCTCGCGGGCGGCGGGGCGAAGTCCGGACTCACCTATGGCCGGTCGGATGACTATTCATTTAATATCGCCGAGAACCCGGTCCACATTCACGACCTGCAGGCCACGATCCTCCACACACTCGGTCTCGACCATGAGCGCCTGACCTATCGCTTCCAGGGGCGGCAGTACCGACTGACGGACGTGCATGGAAGGGTCGTGAAGGACATCCTCGCGTGACGGCGAGACGCGCCTTCACGTTGATCGAACTGCTCGTGGTAATTGCTATTATTGCGATTCTGGCTTCCCTGCTTTTGCCCGTGCTCGGAAAGGCAAAACAAAAGGCACGTCAGTCCGCGTGCCTTTCCAATCTGCGACAAATCGGATTCGCATTCTCGATGTATCTGGGCGAGCACAACGACCGTTTCCCGGACCGGCGCGAATTGAAAACCGCGCTCGGTTATCGCCCGTGGATGGACTGGCCGCCCTCGGATCCCCGCGCGGGTTGGGCCGCCGTGACACTTACCAACTACTTGGGCCACACCGCCGCGTGGATGTGCCCAGGCGTCGCCGCATCCTCTCTCCGGGATGTGCCGCAGGTAATCCAAAGTATTCGCACAGAAGATGCGATGACGACAACCGGGTACTGGCTTTGGCGATTCGATCGCGATTCGGAACCGGTCCCCATTGATAATTTCTGGAACAAGACTTCCGACGACGCGTTGAGTGATCTGCGGCTGGCCAACAATCCGACCGTCGGTCAGCCGTCTGGACTTTCGGAGGTCGAGCTCGCGGTCGACGCCTATTTCCCGAACACGATCCCGAGTGTTGCGCCGGTGTTGTCAGGCCGTGCCGTGCACGCCCGGGGGCGCAACCGCCTCATGCTCGATATGAGCGCCAGTTTCTGGCGTGACTCACGGCTTTCCGGCGGCAATTGAACGTCGGCGGTGAACGGTAATGACCGCCTCAAATGGTAGGGAGCTGTTGCACCTTTGACCGGCGACGTTAGGATCGTGGGGTGGTTTCCACCACTCGCCCATTTCCGCCGGGCTGGGAAGCCCGGCTTAGGGGCGGGCAGGATGCCCGCCGCCACGTGGCGTCAGGCATCCCTGCCTGACAGTGAAGGTGGCTTCCAGCCGCCTGGAACAAGGCACAGAACTTAATAATTATCAATAAGTCGACGAACTGGAGATTCCTAGGGGGACAATCCATGACAACGTGTTCCAATATCACCCCAAACCGGAGGAGGTAATCCACAGTTAGGTGTTTCAACGCCATGCCAGTCATCAAACTATTCACCGTAATTCGCGCTCCGCGAGAGCGAGTGTTCGACCTTGCTCGCAGCATTGACGCGCATCAGGATTCCTCCAAAGGAACTCTGGGAGGACGATGCCCGGTTGGTCGTTCCCGCCCGGAGCGACTCCGAGCCCCGCTGGGCCATCCTCGCCCGGCATCGCGGGAAGGTGTGGGCTGCGTTCTACACGCTTCGCGGAAACCACGTGCGCCTCATCTCCGTGAGGCAGGCTCGACCTAACGAAATGTATATGTATGAAGGCAAAAGAACTGGATAAGCTGTTCAATGAGGGGAAGGAGGATATCCTGCCCTATCTCGATCTCGCCAAAGCGGTGCGCCCCGGTCAACAGGCGAAGCGCGTCAATGTCGACTTTCCGGAGTGGATGCTGGTGAGACTGGATCTGGAGGCAGGCCGAATCGGAGTGCCCAGGCAGTCTCTCATTAAGGTATGGATCGCCGAGCGGCTCGCCGCCACGGCACCGTTGAAATTAGCCGAACCATCCGCTCCGCCGAACCGCCGCCCGACGCCGCGAGTTCGGCGCACTTGATCCCTGTGACGCTCAAACACTGCCGTCCGGTCCCCCGCCAAGCGTCGCTGTCGACATCCGCGGTCACAAGCTGCACGTCCACTGCGCCGATCTGACCGTTGCGCCTCGGCTGCAATCTGGGCGTCTTGGGCCGGGTCGCTGGGCTTCGGCCGTTTTCTCATGCCACGAAAATCAGCGTCCAGTGCCCGAAGTTTTCCAGTAGCATCACCCCATGCCAGCTCTCACTCGCATCACGCACGATCCAAACATCATGGCGGCAAGCCCTGCATCCGCGGGCTTCGCGTCACCGTTGGCACCCTCGTCAGCCTTGTCGCCGCAGGTCGCTGCACCGAAGAGATTTTACGTCTTTATCCTTATCTTGAGGCCGACGACATCCGCGAAGCGCTGTCCTACGCCGCGTGGCGTGTCGAGGAGATTGAGGTGCCCCTAGCCATGGCGTGAGATTGGTCGTCGACATGAATTTGCCGCCCGACTGGGTGCCGCTGCTGCGCGCCAATGGTTTCGAGGCGGTTCCCCTTGGGAATTGGCTACGACAACTGCCACCCCGCGCGATACTCGCGGCGAATGAACGTGTCCGCCGCCCGTGTGTTGGTCGCGCGGAGTTTGGCCGAATCCCACTCCAGCTTTTGGCCGGCGCGATAGGCCACGTTGCCGAGGTGGTTCGCCTCGGTCAGCCAGCCGGCATATTGAAAGTTGCAGGTGGTCGGTTCGCCAGTCTTGCACGCACGAATCCATTCCGCGTGATGGCCAATGGATTTCGCGATAAACGGTTCCGGACGCTTGAAATCGACAAACCCTTTCTCGGGCAGCAGAAGATGTTTGTCGTAACTGGAGACCAACATGCGTCCGTTCGAGCCGATGAAAAGCACACCACTTTCCCACTTCGGAATGCCACCCGCGGTCCAGATCTCCGGTTTGTCCTCGCCCTGATGCCACGTCAATCGCACCGGCGGCAATTCGCCACGCGCGCCATACTCGTAGGTCGCGTGCATCGAAGCCGGCGCAATCTCGGGATGCGGCGGCGGCCCGCCCGCTTCGATGGTCAGCGGAGCCTTCAGTTTCAGTGCCCAGAAGGGCAGGTCGTTCCAGTGCGAGCCGAGGTCACTCATCGTGCCATTGCCGAAATCCCACCAGCGATACCACTTCGGCCCCGGGTAATAAACGTGATTGAACGGACGGTAAGGAGCGGGTCCGAGCCACAGATCCCAGTCGAGTCCCTTTGGCATAGGCGACGTCTCGGTGGGACGCTCACGCACACTGACGATATCGTGGTTCTTCTCGGCGGCTTCTGCAGACTGACGCCCCCACGCGCGCCCGACCCACACATGCACCTCGCGCACCGGGCCGATCGCGCCGCTCTGCACCAACTCGACCACGCGCCGATAGTTGTCGCCCGCGTGAATCTGCGTGCCCATCTGCGTGGCGACCTTCGCCTTGGCCGCGGCCTCACGGATCACGCGCGCCTCCCAAATGTTGTAGGTGAGCGGCTTCTCACAATAGACGTGCTTGCCCAGCTTGAGCGCCGGCAGTGTCGCGAATGCGTGGGTATGTTCACAGGTGCTTACCACCACGGCATCGAATTCCTTCTCGATTTCGTAAAGCTTGCGGAAGTCCGTGAATCGCTTCGCCTGGGGAAATTTCCTCTGAGCCGAGTCCAGTGCCGACTCGGCGACGTCGCACACGGCGACAATATTTTCGCTCTTGCCGACGTCGGCCATGTTGCTGCCACCCCGCCCACCGGCGCCAATGACGGCGATGTTTAGTTTTTGGTTGAGGTTTTGGCCGCGCAGGAACGCCGGGGCCGTCACCGCGCCCAGCGCGGAGGTCGCAAGCAATTTGGAAAAGTGACGCCGGGACAGCGCTCCGGACGGTGGCGATGACGGAGAGAATGGTTTTGTCTTCATAGGCGGGTGCCAGTTTCTACCGCGGTCCGTCCGCCGTTGCACGCAAGATATTGTCAATCACGAGAGACCCCATGTCTGCCAACCGCCCGACCTTCAACAACGGCGACATTTCGAGGTCTTCGACCGGATCCTGAACGAATCGGAGCCGTGGACTGGCGTCCAGCCCTTCCTGTCTAGTCGGTATCCACGGGCCCAGGGATCGATTCCACAATTTACTCCTTCAAATCACTCAAAACCGCCGACAGATTGGTGCGAACCGCCATTTTTCTAAGCATGAACCTGAGTTTCCCTTTACGCCTTATTGCTCTGCCACTTGGCCTGCTCGGTCTGGTGGGGTTTTCTCTGATCAGCTTCGGTGCCAACGGGACGGACTCGCTCGCCTCCCGGACCGCTTCCTCACGGGCGAACACAGACTGGCCCGCGTATTTAGGCGATAAAGGTCGCAGCCTCTATTCGCCGCTACGTCAAGTCAACCGGACGAACGTAAAACAACTCAAGGTCGCGTGGACCTACGACACCGGGGACAAGGGTGAGTATCAGGCGAATAACCTGATCATCAACGGGGTGCTCTACACCCCCTCGCCGACCCGCAAGGTCATCGCGCTGGACGCCGCCACCGGGATCGAGCTTTGGAAATGGAATCCAGCTACGGAGCGTTCTGGAGCGGGCGGCGGACGGCAACGCGGGCTCGTCTACTGGCAGAGCAAATCGGGGGCCGAACAACGTCTCTTTACCTCCGCAGGGAACTACCTCTTCGCACTCGATCCAAAGACCGGCACGCCCGTCCGCAGCTTCGGAGAAAATGGCTCCATCCATCTCGGCACGGGACTGGATGTCGACGGTCTGCCCAATATCGGTCTCAATACACCGGGAATAATCTACCAGGACCTCTTGATCCTCGGCGGACTCGGCGGACCGGGAGCGGTTCGGGCCTTCGATGTCCGGACAGGTCAACGCCGCTGGATCTTCCATCTGATTCCACGTCCCGGCGAAGTGGGTTACGAAACTTGGCCGGAGGATGCCTACAAAACTGCCACCGGTTTGATGCCATGGAGTGGTCAATCTCTCGATGAAAAGCGCGGCATTGTCTATATCGCGACCAAGACGGCGGAGCCCGATTTCTATGGCGGCAAGCGTCACGGGATGAACTTATTCGCCAACAGTCTTGTCGCTCTGAATGCGGCCACCGGAAAGCGCCTGTGGCATTTCCAGATCGTCCACCACGACCTGCTCGACAAGGATCTGCCGTGTCCTCCGGTCCTCTTGACGGTGAACCACGGCGGCAAGAAGATCGACGCGGTGGCTCAAGGGACCAAACACGGCCTGCTATTTGTCTTCAATCGTGTGACCGGAACCCCGCTCTGGCCGATCGAAGAGAAACCGGTTCCCCAGTCGGATCTCCGGGGAGAACAGGCCTGGCCCACTCAGCCTATACCGACGAAACCCGCGCCGCTGATGCGGCAATACTATGGCGAAAAGGACGCATCAACGATTTCGCCCGAAACCAAAGCGATGACCTTGGACCGGCTCCGGGTCTCACCCAACTTCGGCCCCTTTCCCGCCCCCAGCCTGAGGGAGACCATCATGTTCCCCGGTTTTGACGGCGGTATGGAATGGGGCGGCGGCGCTGCCGATCCCGACGGGGTGTATTACGTCAACATCAACGAGATGCCCTGGATCCTCCAGATGGTGGAGACGCGGCACGCCGACGGCTCGCCCTTGCTGCGAGGCGAGCGGGAATACATGCTCTACTGCGCTGCCTGCCACGGCCTCGATAAGACGGGCAATCTCATCGGTGGTTTTCCATCGCTGATCGATGTGATCAAGCGGCGTCCACGCGAGCAGATCGCGCTCATTACCAAGCAAGGGAACGGGCGGATGCCGGCGTTCGATCAGATCCCCGACGCACAACGCGAAGCCATCCTCGATTACGTGCTCGATGCGGCACCCGTCACCGGCACCCGGCGCGAGGACAGCACCCGGACCTCAGGGCCCCCCAGCAATGGTTCCTCGTATGCATTCGGCGGGTTTCGCCGCTGGCTCGATCCGGAGGGCTATCCGGCGATTAATCCCCCTTGGGGCACGCTCAATGCCGTCGATTTGAATACCGGTGAAATCAAGTGGAAAGTGCCGCTCGGCGAATACGCCAAACTAAAGGCTCGTGGCATTCCACCTACGGGAACCGAAAATTACGGCGGTCCCGTCGTCACGGCGGGGGGACTCCTCTTTATCGCGGCCACCGCCGACGAAACCATCCGGGCCTTCGACAAGAAGACAGGCGCCCTTCTCTGGCAGGCGCCTCTGCCCTTCAGCGGCAACGCCACGCCGAGTATTTATAAGGTGAAAGGCCGGCAATATATCGTTATCTCCGCAGGTGGCGGAAAGTCAGGCCGCCCAGCCGGTGGCAGTCTGGTAGCTTTTGCCCTGCCCGAAGTGCCCACCCGGCCATAATGTCCGAACAAGAATTCAGGATCTAGGCTACTGCTATAACGTCCAGCCATTCCGATACTCGGTCCGGACGTAGGCGTTGACTTCCGGTGCGTTCGTCACTCGGAGATTCTCGTGATCCCATGCCAGACGCTCGCCCGGGACGCGCAGCGAAAGTACACCCAAGAGCGCGATCTCCGTCATCGGGCCTGAATAGGCGAAGCTGGCTGCCGGCTGTTTACCGGTCTTGCAACCCGAAACCCATTCTTCGTAGTGACCGGGCGAACGGGGCATGGTTTTGGGAACCGCGGAAGCCGCCTCCATCAGCGACTTCGGTAGGATTCGAGGCGTGCCTCCGTGGGATGAATGGTAGATCTTTCCCTTGCTGCCGATGTAAAGGACGCCGTTGTCGGGCAACGGCTGACCCTCCGCCAATTCCTCGGGAGCCGCCGGCATTAACCCGCCGTCATACCAAATCATTCGCAACGCGGGCAGCGCGCCGCGGGCGGGAAAGTTGTAGTAAATCATCGCCGCGACGGGATAGGTCTCGAAATTGATCTTGCCGCCATCCAGCAGGGTCCCGTCGAGCGTGGTGCGAGATTCCACGGACGTGGGGGCCCCCAAGTGCAGCGCCCAAACCGGGTGGTCAATAATGTGGCAACCCATATCGCCCATAGCTCCGGTCCCAAAATCCCGCCATCCGCGCCAACCCACCGGCGCATAAGCCGGGTGATAGGGTCGTTCCGGGATCGGCCCCAGCCACAAGTTCCAGTCGAGCGACGAGGGGGCCGCCGGAGTTTCGTGGGGTCGGCCAATTCCCTGTTTCCAAAGTCGCCCGGCACGGTCCGACCAGCAATGCACTTCCCTCACCTCCCCAATCACGCCGGCCTGAAGCCATTCGTTGGTCAGCCGGGCACCTTCCGTGGCATGGCCTTGATTGCCCATCGAGGTTATCACGCCGGCCGCCTTGGCCGCCTTCGTCAACTCTCGGCACTCCTGCAGGGTGTGAGTCAACGGTTTCTGGCAGTAGACGTGTTTACCGGCCCGGATCGCCGCCATCGAAGCGACGGCATGAATGTGATCGGGCGTACCGACCGTGACGGCGTCGATGTTCTTCGCCTCCTTGTCGATCATCTCGCGAAAATCCTTGTAACGCTTGGCCTTCGGGTGGGCTTTGAAGGTTCCGGCCGCACGGGCCTCGTCCACGTCGCAAAGCGCGATCATCTCGGCACCGAGCTTGGTCACCGTGGCGATATCTCCGCCTCCCATCCCACCGCATCCGATGCCGGCCACACGGAGTCGCTCGCTAGGCGGTATTTGACCCGGGCCACCGAGGACATGCCGCGGAACCACCTGGATGGTTGCCAGGGAGGCAATCGAGGTCTTTACGAAGGTGCGTCGAGTGAGGACGTGGCGTTGATTCATGGTGAACCGCCACCGTACCGAGGCCGATTATCGGAAGTCGAGATCCGTCGGCGGTCGAGTTGAAATTCGGAATAACTCGCTGCAGCCCATCCCCAGACGCGCCAAGTCCACACTCTCGCCCATTAAGACAACTCGCGAAGAGGCTGGGCGCCGCCTTCGACCAGGTAGTGTGGGCGGCCTTTGGCGTCGGTGACGGTCGCCGTGTTCACGTCGATTCCCAGGTTACGGTAAAGGGTGGCGAAAACCTCGGGAAAGGTCACCGGGCGGCTGTCGGCTTCGCCACCAAGCCGGTCGGTGGAGCCGATGACCTGTCCGCAGGGCATGCCCCCGCCCGCGAGTAATGCCATGGCAACGCGCGGCCAGTGGTCTCGCCCGGTGTCGGCGCTGATTTGTGGCGTGCGGCCGAATTCACCCCAGACCAGCACCGTGACGTCTTTGTCCAGACCCCGCTGGTGAAGGTCCTCGACGAGTGCGGTGATGCCCTGGTCAAAGATGGGGAAGTCCTCGCGTTCACGGGAGAAAATGTCGTTGCCCGGTCCGCCATGCCAATCCCACTTGCTATAATTGACGGTCACGACGCGGGCACCCGCTTCGACCAAACGCCGCGCGGCGAGAAAGCTTTGCGGAACACGCGGTGCCCCGTTGTCGTCGATGCGTTTGACCGTGTCACCCGTGCCATAGCGCGCGACGAGGCGTGGATCCTCCTTGGTCAGGTCAAGCGCGTCCGCCAATTTCGATGAAGTGAGGACGCCCATGGCCTGTTGAGTGAAGGCGTCCATGCCGGCCATCTTTCCGCTCGAATCGGCGTCGCGTCGGAACCGGTCGAGGCTGGACAACAGACGCGCGCGATCCGTGAGACGGTCGTAAGTGATTCCCTGCAACGTCAGATCCGCGCGGCGGGGGCCAACGGGTCGGAACGCGGAACTGGCTACGCCCAACATACCGGGACCGGGCTCGTTATAAGGACCGTGGGTGCATTCGTAGCACAAGCTCACGAACGGCGGCGCAGCGGCATCCACTGCGCCCTGCAACTTGCTCACCACGCTGCCAAACTGAGCCCAACCACCCGGCGGCGCGATCTCGGAGAGATTGTGCCCCGTAAAGCACTGGGATGCATCGTGGTCACTTTGCGCCCCGACCAGGGAGCGGATGATCACAAACTTGTCCATCATCCGGGCCATGCGAGGGAACAGCTCGCAGATCTGAATGCCCGCCACATTCGTGCCGATCGGCTTGTGCGGTCCGGCGATCTCGCGCGGCGCGTTCGGCTTGAGGTCGAACATGTCCTGATGCGGCGGCCCCCCTACGAGGTAGATGAGGATCACCGACTTGTGCGAATTACGAATGCCCGCCTGGGCTTCCAGCGCGAGAAGATCGGGTAACGAGAGGCCAATCGCCCCCAAACCGCCGATCTTCAGAAAATTACGCCGCGAGACGCCGTCGCAGAACGGACGACCGCGGTCTGCCGGGGCGAGGATTTTTAGCATGGCGCGGTTCCAGCCGTTGGGAGTTTCGGATTTGGGCGCTGGCGGAGCGGTGCAAGACGCCCTTCGGGCGCCCTGGAGTTCATTCGTTATCGGACGTGTTGATGTCGGGCGAGTCTATGCCTGTGGGGACAGTCTACAAACACTTTGTTCCGTCATTTTCCACCGAAGGGTGTAAGGCAAGAATCTGAGAGTGTGAGCTCCCATTCTCGTATGGTCAACAAACTCATGCGGCAGCTCGGTAGTAGAATTTCAGGAGGCCGCCGAGGCGCTCGCGAGTCTTTATATCCCCTGACATTTCTCCGATCCGATCCTCGGGCGCTGGAAACAGGATCACGTTGCCCTTGCCTTGGTGATTTCGCTCCGCGTGGAAGTGATTCACGTAGTAGGTGATGAGCCCGGCGGAGGTCCAAACTTCGGCGGTGAAGAAATCCACGGCAGCCAAAACCTCGGTGTGGGTACGGATGAATTCCCGCCAGGTGGTTCTCTTTTTCCGATCGGGTGCCGGCAACAGACCCTGTCGCTTCAAGACGTTCGCTATCGTCTGATGACGGATCTCGTGTCCCAAGTTGCTGAGCGCACCGACAATCCGCCGGTATCCCCAGCTACGATTTTCCCGGGCAAACTTCAGCACCATTTCTTCGCTCGCCTGCGCCGTCAGTGCGCGCCCCACCGAAGATCGGCTCTTCGATCCGTCGAACTTCATGGCAACGAGTTTGCGGTGCTAGCCAAGAATGGTTTCGGGTCGAACAATCTGCGCCACTTCCTTCAGGGCTTTCCTACCGAGACGCAGGCCGATCTCGGCCAAGCTGATTCGCTCCGGGTCCGTGAGCTGTAACCGCCCTTTGATCTGGTTCTTGAGAATCCGGTTCTCCGTCACCAGATACTCGTTGCGCAGGAGGAGTTCCTGATCAACCGAACCGGAGATGGTCGCCAGCATTCGTTTCCAATTCATCGACGAGACTTAACCGAGCCAACGGCCTGCGAGCAATCTTCTCATCGCCCTGCAAATCGTTGAATATCGGTAGGTTCGAGTTTTTTGACCCTACGAGGTTACAATTTCAGATAATTGATCACTGATTATCGCCAATGCCTTCATTGACAGCATCGCTAGCGTTGCTTACATTGTGCCATGGGCACGACGTTGACAATTCGTAATCTGGACGCAGCCGTGAAGCAAAAGCTCCGGGTGCGTTCCGCCATGCATGGCCGGTCCATGGAAGCGGAGGCCAGAGAGATTCTTGCCCGGGGAGTGCAGAGTGGCAGCCTGTCTGACACATCGCCTGCGACGACGCACACGGAGGGCAAGTTTGACCACCTGGCTGGTCTCTGGAAAGGACGCGGAACGACCGATGAGATGATGAGGGAATTGCGTAGCGAGGACTAGCGCAATGCTCGTCCTCGTAGATACCAATGTGATTGCAGACGTACTCCACGGAGATCCTGTATGGGCAGAGTGGGCATGTGGCCAACTCAACCAACACGTCGGAGAACTCGTTATCAATCCGCTGATATACGCCGAGCTCTGTTATCATGCTCATTCCCGCGGCGAGGTGGATGAGTTGGTCGCTCGCTTTGGCTTTCGATATCAGGAACTGCCTCGCCAAGCCCTCTTTCTGGCGGCGCAAGTTTATCGCACCTACCGCCAGCGCGGCGGGGCAAAGGCGGCACCGCTTTCGGATTTCTTCATCGGCGCCCATGCCAAGGCTGCTGGAATACCGCTCCTCACACGAGACCAAGGCCGTTACAAAACCTACTTCCCCGAGGTTTCCTTAATCTGCCCATGAAGCGGGCAACCGGCAGGCGGTGAAATTCTTCCCCTCACCAACAGCGCCCCCATGCTGTGAATCATCACCAAAGACGCGACCCGTTGATGGACCTGCCTTTTTTCTCCTTTGTGACCTTTGCGACCCTCGTTCCGAAGGATTCGCAGCAGGCGATTCCTCGAAAGCGACCGTTCGGTGGGGGGGGTTCCCCAACCGGCTCGATCCGCGGCTAATTCCAAGACCGCTTTCATTCGCGGATTTTTCGACAATAATTCGCGACGGAATTCGAACGGATCCCGACGGCCGGCCACCGCCAATTCGTCGAGAAAACACTCCACTGCGAACGCATTTTGGGACGCGTAAACAGACCGCCACCACCCGACCGGCACGCCGGTTTGGACGAGAACGTAATCGATTTCCAAATTGGGAATCGAATACGGCATGTCTTTCGCCGCATCCACAGCGCCCTCGTCCAAACCATTCTTGATGGCTCCAGCAAAGACGCGGCTCCTGATCGATGGTGCGACCACACGATGCTTCCAGACAGTGAGCTTTCCCTTGGGGTCGAGTGCCCCAGGCAAGGCGTGCTGGCTGATTGGCCGGTAGAAGTCATGGCGCATGTCGTCTTCTCGAGTCCAGACGACCTGGACGGGCGCTTTAGCTGCCTTCGACAAATGAATCGCCTCCGCGACGAAATCCGTTTCGAACCGTCTTCCAAAGCCGCCCCCGAGCAACGTGGTGTTTACGGTGATCGCGGACTTGGGAAGCCCCGTCTGTTTGGCCGCGACCCCGAGAACCTCTTTCGGGGATTGGGTCGGCACCCAAATTTCACATCGGCCCGCTTCGACCGAGGCCACGCAATTCATCGGTTCCATCGTCGCATGGGCAACAAACGGAAGTTCGTACGCTGCCGTCACCTCCTTGCCGGCGTTCTTGAGCGCCGTCGCAGGATCCCCGATCTTTTGAGCGATCGCCCCCGGCTGTTTGGCTGATTCACGCAAGGATTGCCGGAGAGTCGCGCTGCTGACTTTTTCGTTTGGACCAAACTCCCACTCGACCTTCAATGCATCGCGGGCTTTCAACGCCGCCCACGTCGAGTCCGCGATCACGGCCACGCCACGATTCGAACCACTGTCGATCGGGACGACCATTCGAACTCCAGGAAGGGACTTCGCCTTCGCATCATCGACCGACTTGACGCTTCCTCCGAATACCGGACATCGAGCAATCGCGGCACGAAGCATCCCCGGCACCCGGACGTCGATCCCGTACACGGCACTCCCGTCGACCCGACTGGGGGCGTCCACACTTTGCCCTAACTCGGTGCCTACGAATTGCCGGCAAATGTTCTTCCTACGGCAAGCCACGTGACTATCGTATCCCCAAAGTCAGGAACGACGTGCTTCAAGGATTTGCGGCCTTTCGCCGCTCCACCGCCGCAGGCACCCGTTCGGGCTCGAAATTCTGCGATGAATGTCTGTCGATCAGCGGAAGGATCCAACCCGAGGCGCCTGGGTACGGTGTGCTCCGCGGTGAGTACGCCGTCGGTATTGGCATTGGCAATGGGTTTGGTGTTCACACTCCCCCTGCTCCTTTGCAAAATGGTTGGGGACGGCCCGGACTATTTGAAGGAGATCAAGCCCTTGCTCCAATCCAGGTGCACGGGATGTCACGGTGCACTCAAGCAAAAGGCCCGACTGCGGCTGGACACCGTCCGCGGCATCCTCGAGGGGGGCAAATCGGGTCCGGCGATCCGATCGGGGGATGCGGAACAAAGCCTCCTGGTGGAGCGTGTCGCCCAAACAAATCTTGATGAACGAATGCCGCCCGAGCACGAGGGTGAAGCCTTGTCGGAGGATGAGGTCGGTCTCCTCCGCCGCTGGATCGCCGCGGGTGCGCGGGGACCGGCTGATGAGCAGCCGGAGACGGATCCCAAAGACCACTGGGCGTTTCGTCCGTGTGTACGCCCGCCTCTTCCCGCCGTGACCCATCGGTCTTGGGTGAAGAATCCCATCGATGCCTTTCTTTCCCAGAAGCACGAACAACAAGGGTTGGTGCCTCAGTCGCAAGCTCCCGACTCCGTTTTGCTGCGGCGTCTTTACATGGATCTCGTGGGGCTTCCGCCGACTCCGGACGAAATCGGAGCGTTCGTCGAGGATTCGGCCCCTGGCGGATACGAACGAACGGTTGCGCGGCTGTTGAATGATCCGCGGCATGGGGAGCGCTGGGCTCGGCACTGGATGGATGTCTGGCGGTACAGCGACTGGTGGGGACTGGGACAAGAACTGCGCAACAGCCAAAAGCACATCTGGCACTGGCGCGATTGGATTGTCGAATCGCTGAATGCCGATACGCCCTATGATGAGATGGTTCGCCTGATGCTCGCGGCGGACGAGTCGCACCCGGACGACCCGGACAAGTTGCGCGCGACCGGATTTCTGGCCAGGAACTATTTCCTCTTTAACCGCGATCGTTGGCTGGAGGAAACGGTGGAGCATGTGGGCAAGGGCTTTCTCGGCTTGAGCCTGAACTGCGCGAAATGCCATGACCACAAGTACGATCCCATCGCGCAAAAGGACTTCTATCGAATGCGGGCGTTCTTCGAGCCGTACCAGGTCCGACTGGACATGGTGCCCGGCGAAACTGATCTATCGCGTGACGGTTTGCCCCGTGCCTTTGACGCGCGGCTCGAGACTCCAACCTACCGGTTTGTCCGGGGACTTGAGACCCAGCCGGACAAATCCGAAACGATGATCCCGGGCGTGCCCACGTTCCTCGCCTTCAAAGACCTGACGATCCATTCTGTTCAACTCCCGACGCAAGCCTGGCAACCCGAACGCCGTCCCTGGATACTGGACGCCCATTCGGATCGGGCGCGTCGAGAGTTGCGCGCCGCCGAGGAGGCAGCCGGTAAGGTGCGGGAGTCCGGACCCATTGCCGGGGAACCTTCGACGCAGACAGTATCGCACCGTGAGCGGGCTGAGATGGCCGAGTTGGCAGCTGCGGTGGCGCGGGCCGAATACGCGTCGGTCGAACGCCGCGGCGCAGCGATGCGGGCGACGTGGGCTGTTGCTGACGCGGATGACAGGTCGACCAACTCGCGGCTGGCTATCACGAAAGTGGAAAGCACTGCCGCGGCGATACGCGCCGAACGCGAAGTGGCTTGTGCGAAAGCGCGGCACGCGCTGGCTGCGGCGGAATGGCGCGAATCACATGCTGCCGCCGATCGGAAGCAGGCCGCCGAAAAAGAAGTGTGTTTGGCCGGGGAATCGCTTGAGAAAGCGATCGAGATGCTCGACGCACCGATCAAGTCGGGCGATACCTATGTCCGGCTGGCCGGTGCGAAATGGACGACCACCCGGTTTATCCACCCGGACCGGGATGATCCGGGCTTCGAGTTTCCGCCGACGAGCACGGGCCGGCGCACGGCGCTGGCGGACTGGATCACGGATGGTCGGAACCCGCTCACGGCTCGTGTCGCAGTCAACCACCTCTGGACCCGCCACATGGGGACACCTCTGGTGTCGCCGGTCTTTGAGTTCGGTCGCAAGGGGCAGACCCCGAACCATCCTGAATTACTCGACTGGTTGGCATCCGAGTTGATCGAGAGCGGGTGGAGTCTCAAGCATCTGCATCGATTAATCGTGACGTCAGCTGCCTACCGCATGTCGTCTTCCCTGAAGGGCGGCGAAGCGGCCATGATCAAGGATCCGGACAATCGGTACTGGTGGCGGCGCACCCCCATCCGTCTCGAAGCGGAAGTGGTGCGAGATTCCCTGCTGGCTCTGGCGGGCACTCTCGACCCGACGCGGGGCGGACCCCCAGTCCCGCCGGGGAACCAAGCGGACTCCAAGCGCCGCAGCCTGTATTTTTTCCATTCGAACAACGAGCGGAATTTGTTTCTGACGACGTTCGACGAGGCGGGTGTGGTTGAATGTTATCAGCGCGAGCAGAGCATTGTTCCGCAGCAGGCGTTAGCCCTTTCCAACAGCGCGTTTGTTCACGATGCCGCCGGTTTGATCACGACCCGAATTTCCAGGAACGGAACTTCGGACCGTTCTCATTTCATGGAGGATTCCGAGTTTGTACGCGACGCGTTTCGCACCGTGCTCGGCCTGCCGGTGAACGCAGGCCAAATGGCGGCGAGTCTAAAAGCGCTCCGCGCCTGGCGGACAGAGGGGACGACGCCCGGGAGCGAAGCTCGGGAAGACGGTGCTCGCGTTCATTTGCTGTGGGCTTTGCTTAACCAAAACGATTTTGTTACGCTCCGCTAGGGTCAGCCAAGAGACATATGAACACTCGATACCAAACGAATCAACCCGCGGTATCGCGCCGCACCTTCCTCGCCGACATGGGCATGGGGTTCACGGGTCTGGCCTTGGGCGCAATGTTGGAACGTGAGGGACTGGCCCGAGCCGCGGCCTGGATCCCTCCGAACGGGCAACCGCATTATGCCCCAAAGGCCAAGAGTGTGATCTGGCTCTTCATGAACGGCGGAGTGAGCCAAATGGAGAGCTTCGACCCGAAGCCCATGCTCACCAAGTATGCCGGGAAGAAGATTTCTGAGACGCCCTTTGCCGAAGTGCAAAACTCCCGGAAGCTCGCCATCGAACGTTCGTTCGCCATGAATGCCGAACAGCGTAGTGTTTTGTACCCGCTGCAGGTGGGCTTCAAACGGCACGGACAGAGCGGAGCGGAGGTGAGCGACTGGTTCCCGCACATCGCCCGCAACGTGGATCGTTTGGCGATCGTCCGTTCGCTGTGGACCACGGACAGCAACCATGGCGCCCAAACCCAGTTTCATACGGGCCGGAACAGCCTGGATGGCGAATTCCCGACGCTCGGAGCCTGGGTTCATTATGGGCTGGGCTCGCTCAATCAGAATCTACCCCAATTCATTTCGATCGGCACAAGAGAGTATTGGAACAAGCGGGATGGGCAATATTTGGGTCCGGTTCACGATGCCGTCCCGTTGCGAATCGACCCGGCCAATCCGCTCGAATACGGTAAACCCGAACGGGCGTTCACACCGCACGCCCACGCCGTGGGATTGGATCTCATCCGGGAATTGAATGCCCTCAGCGGAGTCGAGTATCCGCAGGATCCCACTCTTGCCGCACGGGTGGCGTCCTATGAACTTGCCTACCGAATGCAGATGTCGGTGCCGGATGTCCTCGACTTCTCCCGCGAATCCGCCGAAACCAAAGCCCTCTATGGCGTCGACTTGCCGCACTGTCGCGACTTCGCTCAACAACTCCTCGCCGCCCGGCGGTTTGTCGAGCGGGGTGTACGGTTCGTCCAGATTCAACACGGGGGCGGGGGGGCGGGCGCGTGGGATGCACACAGCGCGCTCAAGGCCAATCACTCGACGAACGCTTTGGCCGTCGACCAACCCATCGCCGGTTTGTTGACAGACCTCGAACAGCGCGGTCTGCTCGACGAAACGTTGGTGATTTTTGCCAGCGAGTTCGGTCGAACACCGGGGTCACAAAGTTCCGACGGTCGGGACCACCATATCTTTGGGTTCACTGTGTGGATGGCGGGTGGCGGCTTGAAACGCGGAGTCGTTCATGGCGCGACGGATGAATTGGGTTTCCATGCCGTCGAGGATCGACACTATGTCACCGATATCCATGCCACCATTCTCCACCAACTGGGGCTCGATTCGCGCAAGCTGGAAGTCCCGGGCCGCAAGCGCCTCGCCATTGATCACGGAACGCCCATCCGGGAAATCATCGCCTAAGAGCCGGTTGCAAATTTTTGAACGGTCTCTCAGACGATGTCCCAGGTACTTAACGCGGTGCCCATTTCCTAACGCCACCCTGCTGATTGCACGGGTGCTGGGGTTCGGATCGATCCCTGGATCGGGACCAGCGTTGTGCGCTGCAGAACATGTCGTGATTTCAGAAGAGGCCAGACCCGGAAGGGAAGGAACGCCTGCGTCTCACCCGTCCGCCCCGCTGGCAGCGGTTCACCACCAGCGGAACTTTGGATCGGGTTTGGGATCGAAAATCCAGGTCGGTGTCTCCTTGGGAAACTGGAAGAACTCAACGTGGCCATCGCCGAAAAGCATGTTGTAACGTGCGCGCCCCTTATAGTTGTGCCAGACGCTGCGGGGATCATTGATGTCGCGATTCGCATGCCAGTGCCAGTCTCCCTGAATAATTTTGCTGGAGGCCGCCAAGGCCACCTCGGAGGCTTTGATCGAGGTCCATTCATAGGTGCCCTTGGTCGCTTTTAGATCGCCCGCGACGTGCCGTACCCGGAATGAATCGTGCTGGAATTGAATGAGGTAACTGTTGCCATACTCCTTAAAGCAATGCTTCGCGTTGTATTCCTCGTCCCCCTTGTCCGCCGGACACCGGAAGAGTTCCGGGGTGCCGACGTAACGGTAAAGCGGGCGATTGGTTGTTTCGATGGAGACACCGAAGGACGTAGCGACGCCGGCGTCGAGCTTATAGGTACCTTTCTGGCCGCCACCGGCGCCCCAGCCCCACTGCTGCGGATAAAACTCCGATGAGTCATCCGCGTACATGGCGTAGGCTAGGCCGATCTGGTGCTGGTTGCTCGCGCACCGGGTCTGACCTGCCTTCGACTTGGCTCGACCCAGTGCCGGGAGCAACATGCCCGCCAGGATGGCGATGATGGCGATGACCACGAGGAGTTCAATCAGGGTAAAGCCGCACCGGGCCCCCTGGCCGGCCGCTTGGGGTCGATGAGGTGGGTTCCTCTTCTGCCTCGCCGCCCGGGGGCTTCGCCCTCCACCACCGTCACTTCGGGAGGGCACGAATTCGCGGGTCTGCCAGACCCGTATCAGGGCGATTGCGAACATGCTCGACCGCTATCCGAATGCGGCGCCGAAAGCAAGCCGCATAAAGCTCATTCGCTCGATGACGCCATCCGAATGTTGCCCTTCGTTCTCTAACGCCGGTTGCGGAAAGGCAGTTCAAGATAGAACGGCGTGCGCACCCGGCTGGGACCGTGACGGCCAATCGTGAACGAATCAGTTCTGGGCATAGAGCTCGTTGAGCAGCTGGATGGCCGCATCAACGAACCGCTCCCCGGTGCCGCGCTCGGTCCAGGAGTGGTGGCCCATCCAGAGTTGGTAGCCGCCGAGGCGGTAGGCATCGGCGTTGCCGACGTACCCGACGTAATCGTTGGCCAACTCGGCGATAACGGTCTTGCCCTTGAATGGGCTGCGCTCCTTGATGTCGCGCCCGAGTTGCGTGAAGAACTCGGCGGGCACCCCGACAATCGCCACATCCCCGATGCGCGTGGCGCTGATCCACGTCTTGCGCTCCTCGCCCTGGAAAGGGGCCAGTTCATCTCGCATCTGTTTGAAAATGGCGATCGTCTTCTCGTGATGCGGCGCGGGAGTGTGCTTCGTGCAATAGTCAACGACGGCCTTATGCGCCACCGCTTCGTCGAACCGCCGCACGGTGACCGTGACTTCACGCTTGATCGACGCGATCCGGCTTACAGGCACCACCGGAGCCTGATCAACATGGTATCGAACCGCGTTAAGAATGCGTCGTTCGGCTTCGATCCACACCTGCGGGAAGCCCAGGCCGTCGATCCGCCAGAGGTGCGTCGAACCCGACGCTCCCTCGATAAACGTGGTAACGGCCCCGGTTTCCTGCTCGAAGGTTTGCGCGGCCAACCCGTAAAACGCAGGGGACCGGCGGCCCATCGTCCGGGTGCCGATCGTGTGGGTAGAATGGCCGAAGAGGACCGCCGCCAGTTTCCGGTCGGTGCCCTTGAATGCCAGGACCGGAAAATCCGCATCGAAGGGCCCGGTGGGCCGCATCTCGTCCCCAGGGTGGATACCCCAGGAGATCGTCCCGTCGCGCAATTCCATGCGGCTGTTCTGTCCGACGGTGGCCTCGCGCCCCATCACGAAGAGCATCGTGGTCGGCGGCGACGTTGCGAGCTTCTCGTTGGCCTTGACGACCGCCTCGACCACGGCGTTCTTCACCTGTGTGGCGAATTCCGAAATCACATCGTAGCCGTGGATCTTCACGGTCGATGGCGCGTGATGCGTATGCGTGCAGTTGATAATCACGTTGTTAAACGGGATGCCCGTCCGCTGCTCAATCTCCTTCGCGGCGGCGTCGAGGTAGTCGCGACGGATCATCAGGATGTCCAACGCCACGATCGCCACGCGCGTCCCGTTCGGCGGCCCCTGAACGACCGTGGCTACCGCCCGGAGCATTCCGTCCTGCCCGGTTGCCTTCCCGGGTCCGATCCCACCCGCGATGGGCAACGCGTCATCGCTACGCAGTTCCACCGCCGCGGCGCCGACTTTGAGGTTAGCGACGGAGGGAGTGTCATTCCCCTCGGCAAACGCTAACTCGCTCGCGAGGCAAGCGCCGGCGATGACACTCAGCATACGACGACCAAGGACGAATCGATTCATTCGCAACTCCTGAAGGGATAAGGGTTTGATTTTTCCGGTCTGATTCCGCCGGAGTGAGGGGTACGTCTGATCGGCAAACGCCCCTATTCTCACGCCGGCGATTCAACGGTGCCAATTCGAACCCGTCCTGCCATTCGTCAGCCGGATCGTGTTGCACCTTTCCCTGAATGCCACGCCGCCCTCAGAATGCCAACCGCCATTTTGCGGATGCCCACCGCCCGAAAGGAAAACGGTCACTTTGCTTCATTATATGAACCCACGTCCTCCACTCCCGCCCTTCACGGAAGAAACTGCGCGCCGGAAAGTCTAAGCCTCAACACTTAACCACCCACTCACCATGGCCGGTCGCTACCTTGAAACCTATTTCACGCCCGAAGTCCTTGCCGCACAGCAGCGATACTTCGGGCGTTCGCAACCGATTCCGCCGCAACCTGAGCGCGACCCGTTGACCGCCGAGGAAACGGAGTTCATCGCCGGGCGCGATAGCTTCTACATGGCGACCGTCACCAGCGCAGGCTGGCCTTACGTTCAACATCGGGGTGGGCGCCCCGGTTTTTTGCGAGTGGTTGGCCCTAACTCGCTCGCCTTCGCCGACTACAAGGGCAATCGCCAGATGCTCTCGACCGGCAACCTCGCTGCCAGCGATCGCGTCGCTCTGTTCCTCATGGATTACCCGCGCAAGGAGCGTCTGAAAATCCTCGGCCGCGCCCGCGTCGAGGACGCCCGCGCGCATCCTGAGTTGGTCGGCCAATTCGCCGAAGCGGCGGACCAGAAAATCGTCGAGCGCATTTTCCTCATCGAAGTCATCTCGTTCGACTGGAACTGCCCGAAATACATCACGCCACGTTTCACCGAAGCCGAAGTTGAAATCGCTGTCGCGCCGCTGAAGCAGCGTATCGCCGAATTGGAAGCTCAGTTGAAATTGAGAAACTGAAACGGCTCCGGCGGTTCTTAAATTCGCACGCCTACGGCCCGCAGCAGCCGGTTGCGTCGGGTTTTTCGGCGCCCGGGACGGACAATTCTGCGGCGGGATTCTGAAGCGCCGAAGGATAATTGCTGGACGAGACGTGTCATCGGGCAGCAGTGCTCTTGATGTGCGCAAAAGCCTCCAGCGCCACTTCGCGCGCGATTGCATGGCTGACGATGGGTTCGGGATAATCACGCCCAAGTTCCACCCCGGCGCGAGCGAGGGTTTCACTCGACGCTTGCCACGGCTTATGCAGCCACTCGCCGGGAAGCTTTGCGAGTTCAGGGCACCAGCGCCGTACGTAGTCGCCCTGGGGATCGAACTTCTCGCCCTGGCTGATCGGATTGAACACGCGGAAATACGGTGCGGCATCCGCGCCGCAACCCGCAGTCCATTGCCAGCCGAGCGTGTTTTGCGCGAGGTCGGCGTCCACGAGAGTGTCCCAGAACCAGCGCGCGCCCTGCGTCCATGACAGCAGCAAATCTTTCACGAGAAACGACGCGACGATCATGCGTACGCGATTGTGCATCCAACCCGTCGTCCACAACTCGCGCATCCCGGCGTCCACGATGGGATAGCCCGTGCGACCCTTCTGCCACGCCTGGAGAAACGCGGCGTCTTCGCGCCATCGGAACTTTTTGAAATCCGCGCGCAACGGCTCGGTGGGCGTGTGCGGGAAGTGAAAAAGCAAATGATGCGCGAACTCGCGCCAGCCGACTTCCGCCAGGTATTGTGAGCCACGCCACTGCTCGACCGGCAGACCCCGCTTCGCCGCCATCCGCCGCAGCCCGTGCCAAATTTGACGCGGGCTGATCTCGCCGAAATGCAGGTGCGGGGAGAGGCGCGAGGTGCCCGCGACATCGGGGCGGTTGCGGTGCTCGGAGTAATCATCGAACGCCCTGGCCAAAAACCGGTTTAAGCCCGCCATCGCGCCCGCTTCACCCGGCTGCCAGGTAGCGCGCATCCCGTCGGTCCAATTAATCGTCGGCTCGAGTCTAAGTTCATCGAGAGCCACCGACTTCGGCCACTTCGCCGCCGCGAGGAGATTCTTCGGTCCAGGAACGGGCTCCGCCGGTTCAGGCTGAGCGAGACAATTCCTCCAGAATGGTGTGAAGACTTGAAATGGCTTTTTTGTCTGGTTCTGGATCGTCCACGGTTCGTGTAACAGTGCGGCGTTGAAACTCGCGGTCTCAAAACCTTCCTCGCGCAATTCTGCCATCACCTGCGCGTCGCGCGCGATGACGGCGGGTTCATAGCGGCGATTCCAGAAGACCGCGTTCGCGCCAGTTTCCTTGGCCAGGGCACGCAGCGCGGGGAGCGTCGGGCCGGGGCGAACGACTAACCGAGAACCAAGCTCCCGCAAATGCGCATCGACCGCGGCGAGGGATTGGTGCAGCCACCAACTCGACGCCCTGCCCGGCGGCCAGTCGCCCTCCTCCGGCGGCGATAAGATGAAAACCGGAATAACCGGTCCACCGCGCTGGGCGGCGGCGACGAGCGCAAGATTGTCCGCCAGACGGAGATCATTCCGGAGCCAAAGGAGGGAGGCAGGGGTGGTCATAGAGCTTGGCACGGGCGAAAGCCTGGCGACATCGCAGTCCTCCGGGAGAAAACGCGGCGCGTGGATCTTGGTGAAACCACGCCGTAGCGACCAGGCCATCTCGCTGTCTGCCCTTTGATGCTCGGAGAAGCGGAGAAAGTCCAGCGGGAAGGGCGGGCGGGCGCATCTCGAAGTTGTTGGAGACGGTAGCGGACGCCGCGCTGCGGCGTCCCCGCGCCGATCAGGCGCGGCACGAACCGCGCAGCGGCCCTGTCCGCCCGCTGGACGCGGGCGGGATTGTCGCAGCGCGACAACCTCTACCAACAACTTCGGGATGCGCCCAGGGCGGGCAAAGCGCCAGGATCTTTCCGGACAGCCACTTAATCACGCGGAGTGAATCTCGAACGGCTGAAGAGCTTTGTCTCCCACCCGCGGAACCCCAATTACGAAGAAATTCGCTTGCTCAGCTAGGCCGGCGTGGAACTACTGTTGCCCGCTACCCCTTCGTCAATACTATGAAAACGGCTCGGAATGGAAAATCTCGGCAGCGGGCTGGTGCGTGCGGCGGATTCACTCTCATCGAACTCCTAGTGGTAATCGCCATTATCGCCATTTTAGCGGGCATGCTCCTGCCCGCCCTGACCCGGGCCAAGACAAAAGGCCAGGGCATTCTATGCCTGAGTAACTTCCGCCAGTTGACCCTCGCCTGGCACATGTATAACGGGGACAACCGCGATACCACGCCCTGGTCCTGGACGGACGTGGGGTCGCAACGGATGTGGGTGACCGGCGATCTCGATTTCGCGCCTGCCAATCGCAGTAATTGGGATGTGGAAAAAGACATCAAGACCAGTCTGCTCTGGCCGTATTGTGGCAACTCGACCGGCATCTGGAAATGTCCCGCCGACCTCAGTGCCGTCACCGTCAACGGCGTCCTTCGTCCCCGCGTGAGAAGCATGTCGATGAACAATTGGTTTGGCTACGCCTGGCCCACCGGCGGCAATGAACTATTCCGAGTCCTTTACAAGGTTTCCGACATGACCGACCCCGGGCCCGCCGGAATCTTTGTCATGCTCGACGAGCGCGAGGACGGCATCAATGACGCCTGTTTCTGCGTCGATATGGCCGGGTACCCCGGCCAACCCAACCGCGCGTCCATCATCGATTATCCTGCAAGCTACCACAACTCCGCCGGCGGATTCTCCTTCGCCGACGGCCACGCGGAGATCAAGCGGTGGCGGGACTCCCGCACGATGCCCAAACTCAAAAAGGGGCAGCCCCTCCCACTCAATGTCCCGTCGGCCAACAATGCTGACGTCATTTGGATGCAGGCGCGGGCGACGGTGAGAAAATAAGAATCAACCCCTTCCTCCACGATATACCTCGCAGGCCGAATTAATCCTGTCGTCGTGGGTTGCCGGGGGGCTAAGGCCGACCCCGGAGCGAGGCGAGGTAGGCGATCAGATCCGCAAAATCATCGAGCGTAAGGGCCGCGTGGAGACCTTCCGGCATGAGTGAAAGGGCGCTGTTGCGGCGGGCTTTGATGGAGGCGCGAAGCAGTGGATGTTCACGACCGGAACTGTCGCGTAACGTCAGCGTGTCGGCGGTTTCACCCTTGACCACGCCGTTGAATTCCTCGTCGTCCGCCATCACAATCGTGATCTGCTGGTAGCCTTCGCGGACCGTCTTGCTCGGATACAACATTGCCTCGGCCAAAGCGCGACGGTCGAACTGGGTGCCCGCACCGGTCAGATCCGGGCCCAGGTCGCTGCCCTGGCCGGCGACGCGATGACAGGCCGTGCAGTTCACTCCACCCGGTTCCCGGAAAAGCGTTTGTCCGCGAGCGGGATCGCCGGAACGATGCAACGCAGCGTCCATGTACTCATCCAGGGTGTACGGCACGATCACCTTTGCGAAGAGCGGCCCGTCCTCGGCCCGCTTGTTTCCGGCGTAGATGTGGCGCAATTCCGTCAACGCTTGCGGCGAAAGTGAAGAGGCTTTGGCTTCCACCGTCTGAATTACTTTGCCGCGGAGGTCGCGAATGGCGAGGTGCGCGGCGTTTCGTTCGACCGGGTTCCTGGAAGAGATCCCCTCGATCAAGACGTCGATGGCACGCGCGTCCGGCGTACGCGTCAGCGCTGTGAACGCATCGGCCCGCAGCGCCGCGTCGCCGTAGGCCTTGAGCAGCGCGGGAACGGCATTGGTGGATTTAAGACTGCCCAGCGCCTTCACGGCGGCACGACGAACTTCCAGAGCGGGGTCCGCGAGACCGGATTCGAGCGCGGCCAAGGATGCGTCCCCTTGCAGCTGGCCCAGCGCGTTTAAGGTTGCGGCGCGCACGGAGCCGGCGGCGTGCCCCACCAGCGGTTCGATGACGACGACGGCGGAGCGGGCGCGAAGTTTGCCCAAAGCCGCGATGGCGGGCGCGAGCGCGAGCGCATCGACGTCGCTCAAACGCAGGAATCCGGACAAGGACTCGACGGCTTCATCGCCGCCAATTTCTTCGGCAGCGGCGATAGCGGCACTCGTTGTTTCGAGATGGTTCGGTTGTTTCAACTCGGCGACGGCCAGCGCCAGCGCGCCCGAATCCTTCATCGAGCCAAGCGCTCGCAAAATGGTGGCGCGGCTGGCGGGATCGGTTTCGCGCGGGTAAATGCCGCGTAGTGCGGATGCCGAGTGGGTGTCGCGAGCGGCGGCAAGCCCGTCGATGCAGGCACGGCGCAGACCGGGATCCCTTTCGTCCAAACCATCCCGGAGAGTCGCCAGCACAAGTCCGGAGCCTGCCCAGACCTCGGTCTTCGCGGGCGGCGGCTGGAGCGCGGGATGGTAGGCCCACCACTGGCCTTTCCAAGCGGGCTTCTGATGATGCAGCGCGGCGATCAACTCCAGCGCGGCACGGCGCGCGGTGGGCGACTTGGCGGTATCGCGGAATACGTTCACCAGCGCGGTGAGCAACAATTCATCGTAGGTTTCGCGCAAGGCCAACGGGGTGCCTTCGCGAATCCGCGGGCGGTCGCTTTCCAGTCCGCGCACGATGGCCGACCAGGCGGACGGCACATTGGTGGCGATGCGATTGAGACCGGTAAACACCGCATAGCGGGTGAACAAATCCGATTCCTCCAACGCCAGCAGAAGCGCGGGAACCGACTGGGGATCACCGATGCGCCCCAGCGCAGTGGCGGCTTGGAAACGCACCGAGGCGTCGTCGTCTCGCAAGTTTTCCCGCAACGCCACGACGGCGTTCGTCGCGTGCCGCGTGCCGAGTTGCCGGATGGCCTGTCGGCGAACGATCGGTTCTGCGTCGGCGCTCAGCGCAATGATTTCCTGGCGAGCCAATCGGCCACCCTCAATCGCATCGAGCCCCCAAAGCGCATGACTGCGCGCAAGTGGAGAAGCGGATCGATCCCGCATGAGCGCCAACAGTTCCTTCATCGCACCCCGTTCCGTCAGGCGGCGTTGCGCTGTGAGCCTCACGCTGTGCGATGGGTGCGACAAACCAAGCACCAGTTCATGGGTCGTCGCGGCAAATTTCCTCCCTGTGGCTGCCGGCACAAACCACGCCGGCTTCGGCGCGCTTTTGTCGGGTCCCGTCCAGGTCAATTTCAGGAGCCGCCCGACGCTGACCACGGCTTTCTCGTCGCGATGTTGCCAGTCACAGATGTAGAGGCTCCTGCCGTCCGGCCCGGGCGTGATACCGACCGGCCTGAAATCGCCCGGGGGATTTGGAAATAAATCCTCCTTGGAAACCGCCCGATACGTTCCTCCGCTGCGCTCCATGCGCACGCGCATGATCTGACGTTTACCGAAGTCGGACAGGAAAACGTTCCCCTGATACTCCGCCGGCAGCGCGTCTTCATTGTTTGCAAACGCGCCGCACGCCGCCCCCGCACCGTAGTCCTCCATCATCCAAAGGGTGTAGGGTCGCCGCGGGATGAAATCGTGCGGATACCCGTAAAACCCCGCCTCCACGGTGTGAGTAAAGCGGCCCATCCAGTCATGCTCGTCGGTGTTGTCGTACGTAAACCGCTCGTCCTCCGCGTTCAGCGCCACATCCAGACTGTTGCGCAGTCCGTGGCTAACGACTTCGAGCTGCGAGCCATCCGGTCGGATGCGGAAGATGCCTCCCGAAAACAAATCAGCCCGAGAACCGTCGGTTCCCTTCGCTCCGTGCAGTCCCTTGTCGCCGCTTGCCCCGTAAAAGAATCCGTCCATGCCGAGACGAAAATTCGCCGGGACGTGATCGTTCCAGTTCAGGGCCGACGGATCGGGCAGGGTTTGCTCAATCAACTCACGACGACGGCGACCCACGCCGTTGTCGATGTCGATATCGACGTCGGCGTCGAATACGCTGAACTTGGGATTGTGCAGCACATAAAGTCTGCCCTCGAGATATTGCAGACCGAACACGGCATACAGTCCGTCCGCAAAGACGGTGCTGTGCCCGTCGGGATAGAGGCAAAGAATGCGCCCCTCGGCGACATCCGCTTTGGGCAGGCTGATGTCCATCGGATCTTCGGCCACGAACACGCGCCCATCCGGCGCACAGGCTACCACCGAGGGATGTTGAATCTTCGGCGCTGCCGCCACGAGTTCGATGCGCCAGCCTGGAAGGGGTTGGGGCAGCGGAGAGGCGGCGCGCACGAGTGCAGTCCCGCCGACGATGGCGCCCACAGCCGCGAGCACGAAGGATGAAATCCGCAGGATGAAAACGCTCATCACCAAACATCTTTCACGCGCAGGTGCCGATGCCGGACGGTCTTACCATCGTTGTAATTCTGCAATCCGATGAAGCCGCCTGACGTGCGCTGGGTTGTGTCCGTCCAGGTGTTCACCACCTTACCGTTGATGCGAACAGCGTAGTCATGGCCGCGGCAAACGATCTCGTAGTGGTTCCATTGACCCACGGACTTGGTGTTCGCCGCGACCGGCGCGTGGAACGGATAGAGTGAGCCCGTGCGCCATGTGGGGTTCTTTGGATTTGGATCGCCGATTTCCATCTCATGGCCCTGCTTCACCGCCACCCACGGATCGTTGCTCGGATCGGGGAAGCGCAGAAACACCCCGGAATCCGCGATGTCCTGCTCTTGCAAAAACTCGCCTCGAAGAACGAAGTTTGTGAACTGCCGGCCCGCATACCACCACAACCCCATACCGCCTTCGCCGGTGGCGATCCCGTTCGCCCACGTGAACTGCCCCGGACCGGACTGCTTCCAGTCCGGCATCGCCGCGTCGCTAAAAAGTGGAATAAAACCTTCGTCGCTTCCCGCCGGCGACACAACCTGGTCCAGATATTCCGCCGGCAGTTCATACAGCGGATGCACCTCGGCCTGGCGATAGAAAACCTCCGCCCCCTCCGATTGAAGCTGAATTTTTCCCTGAGAGAGCGCACGCCACACGTCGCCGTCCCTGTACCGCGGGTTGAAAGCCACGAGGTTCACGTGACCGTTGAGGATGTGGATGCAGTTGCCGCCCCAGAACACGACCTCAACCGTATTCCAATTGCCGAAGACCTGCTCGACATCGAACGGCGGAGTGATCCCGTTTGCGCTCGCGGCGGTGATGCGAGGCGCCCCCTTTCGCCAGACGATGTTCTTCTCGCCCTTCCCTTCCTTTTTGTACGGCACGTACAGCTCGTTCTCCGACGTGACCCACTCGCCCTCGCAATCGATGATTGCGCCGTTAACACTCCACCACTGGCCGACCCCTTTCTCCATCACGTTATTCTCCACCGAAGTCAGCCAACCCGTCCGGGGATTCGGAGAGCCGATGCCGCAGTAAAGGATGCCCGTGTCACGCCCGACGTTGGCCCGCCCGCCGAAGCGCCCGAGGCCCCACTTGAACTGCACGCGGAAATGGAAATTTGTAAAGGACTCCTGCGTGGTGAGGGCACCGTACTGCTCGCCCGAGACGTGAAGGACGTTCTCACCGTTCCAGTTCGTGACGGTGAACACGCCCTTCGGATCGACGTTCGCCACCAACGGCTCGGTACCACTCGGCGTCGCGAGAAATGTGTCCCAGTTGGACAAGTCCCGACCGTTGAACAGTGACTTCCATTCCGACTTGGGAGGCGTGAATTGGGCGGAGCGCGCCGTGACGACAAACCCCGAGCACACGAGTAAGTAAAAGCAGAGGCGGAGAGTTGGTTTCATGATCGGGAGGGTCTCAGACGTTGGGGCGAAAATCAAAACGTGCGTGTCCCGGAGGAATAATGAGCATCTCGCAAAGCCGCGGAGGGGCGACAGACTGTAGCCCACGGCGCGAGCCGTGGGAGAACGTTCGAAAACAACGTGAGCCCCGTCAGGGGCGACGGAGCTACCGGATAATGCGCCAAGTGCCAGAGGGGTTATGGGTTTGCCACGGTGCTTGCTTTGGTTCCTTTCGTTCGGACCTGTTTTAACGCCCGCTCCCGCACGCGCGTCAACAACTGATCCAGCAAGGCCAATTGACAGATGCGCGGCGCGATCGCGAAGCTGCCGGCCGGCCGCTCGACGGTTTGCGTCGGTAAGAGCAAATCCACCGCGCGGGCCAGTTCACTGCCCGGTTCATTCGTCAAGCCGATGGACTTCACGCCCGCTTTCCTTGCCTCCCGCACGGCGCGCAATGGAAATTGCGTCTCACCCGAATGGGAAATGGCGATCTGTTGCATACACAACATAAAAGCGTTTGACTGTGCCGGTCAACATGGCCCGCCCAACGTCACCTCTCCGTCTCGGTATCGTCGGCTGTGGCAACGTACTCAGCGCATATCGCGCCGCTATCGACACGCTCCGCGTACGCGGCCTAGCCGAGCCGGTCATCGCCTGCGGCCGGGAGGCACAGCGAGCCACGGCCTGCGCCACTCTCGGCCTGACGCGCTTCACGACCCACGCGCAGGAAGTCATCACGTCACCGGACGTGGACATCGTCCTCATTCTCACGTCCATGACCGCGCACGCGCGCCTGGGCATTGCCGCGCTGGATGCGGGCAAACATGTTCAGACCTCAGTAAAACCGGCAAAATTGGTTGAGAAGATGTGGAAGTTCAATTCCCTGAAAAGGAGCGAAAAGCGGGGTCGGGTCGAGGACCGATTGGAGGAGTTTTTGGCGGGCTCATCCGCTGAAGGTTAGCCCACCCTGGAGTG
>CAMAUY010000019.1 GCA_945861565.1 Akkermansia muciniphila | reverse complement strand
TGAGCGAACTCGCGTTGAGTCAAACCCGAGGACGTGAATTCCCTCAACAATCCTTGGATTTGTTCAGATGTACGGTGTAATTGCTTCATCCCCGCCATCTTGGCAGGTCATCGGGCAGTAAAATAGATGGGGTTCACCGGACGCATACGCTCATGTTGAACATAGAGATTGGCCCGACCGAACGCTGCAGCTCAGTGACGCGCCGCCGAGGGCATCCGGCACGGAACCACGACGCAACCGGCGCGCTCACTGGAGCAGCCTGGTTCAGCCTCCGGACCTCGAAGAACACCAGCGTCAATCGGCTCAGGCATTCGTGTGATTGGTGTGATTCGTGGGCAAAAGAAAATGCGGGTGTGCCCACGAATACCACGAATACCACGAATACCACGAATCAAAACCTGGCGCTCATGTTGAACATAGAGATTGGCCGGGCCGAACAGTATGTTTGGGCCAAAGTCCAATGGAGGATGACAAATGTACTGTCCGCCCTGATTTCCATGAGACGCTGTATGATTTTTGGGAGGTCTGGATTCAAACGAACTCGATGATTGACTGGCCTGAAATATAGAATGAAACCGGCCCGTCGCGACTCTTGAAAAGTTCGACGTGGTCGCGGACCACGGGAACTTTCGAAAACTGGGTTTACTTTGTTTATAAGTAGTTCGCATGAAAGTGATAAAGACCAAGACGTGTTTAAACCAAATCCCTCGTCCACTTGCGGTCTCCCATTCCCCAGCGTGCCGGACAAGAATCGGTATTCTGCCTTTCATGGCGATGTCCGTGATTCCGCCAACGACTAGAGCTCAGCGGCGGCCGCGACACTGACCATCCAGCCGAGGCCAAAATTCCTCAAATACGCGCCAGTTCGAGCAGCAGCTTCTCGAGCCGGGCATAGTACTCCGCCTCGGACAGGCGCGTCTTTTCGTCCCGAAGGCGCGCAACCTGACGCTCGAGTTCGTCCCGTTGCCGACGACGTTCCGGGGTCAATTGCCGCTCCGCCGCCGAGGGCACGAGATTCACCTGATGCGCGCGAAGCCCATCGACCCGGACATCCTTCTTGGGTTTCTTGACCGCCAAGATGCCGCGGAACCAATCTGCCGGCGTGCCCTGCCCGTCGCCGTTGTCATCGAGGAGGGCATGCTCCGTCGCGAGACGTCCCGCGGATTGATAGAACTCCGCACTTCGGTGAGATGCGGAAAGAAAGGCTTCGAGCAAGGACGTCTGTCCATCCTGATCCAGATCGGCAGCGGGATCCGCGATGGACTCGGCGAGGAACGATCCAAACCGCGAATAGTTTTGTTCATTCCCACTGCGGGTTGCCGTGACGACCACACGGTTGGTCGCCTTCAATTTGTTTAGAAACGGAGCGCTCGCGGAGGTGGTGTCGACGACGATCACCGGCCGATGGATTGGATTCAGCCAATTGGCAAGTTCGGTCGCCGAGACATCCGGCCCGCGCAGGTTGAATTTCGCTTCCCGTCCGTCGAACGTACCGTGGCCGATCAGAACCAACCAGAGCTCTTCATTCCCATTGGGCGGTTCGCCGGCAAGGGCATCCCGGAGGCGGGACCAGTCATTCGTCGGGTTCTCCGGCGAATCTCCAATCAAGCCGGCGGTAATGCCGGCGCGGGCGGCCGTCTCCTGCCACGTGCGGGCCTGTCGAAGAAAACCATCCGCAAGATCCGGGTCACCGGAAGCACCCATGACGAGCCAAACCGAGTGTTGGACCGCCCGCCCGTCGGCATCGGCCGCGTCACCCCGGTCAATTCCGATTGCGAATGCGATCAAGAGGGTGAGGCAGCGAAGAGTTGACGCGTGCATTAGGGAAGAGAAATAGCCAAGTATCAGGGAAGGCCTCGCAAGCGGCGAAGGCCCCACTCCACAAGAAAACAACCCAGAGCGAAGGTAAACCACCACGGCGTATGCCAGGCCGGCGACGTTGTGGCCTCCATGATCGGAGCGGGACGGCCGGGAATTTTGCGAGCGAAATTCCCGAGTTGGGCAGGCTCCAACACCTCGCCGCCGGTAATACGGGCAATATTCTCCAGCAAACTTCGGTTCGGAGTCAGTGAACGGAACTCTTCCGCCGCAAGATCGCTGCTCCAGCCCGCCTCGGCTCGCCCGACCTCCGCCCCCACGGAATTGGTGACCAATGCCGTGGCGAGGAATCCGCCAGTAAGATGCGGCACAAACACGGCTTCATAGAGCCCCGGCTCCGCGGCCGAAGGTTCGGCCACCAAGCGGATGATATTGGTCATCAAACTGGGCGGACTATTACTGAAAAAGACAGGTTGAATGACTAACTGCACCCCGGCGTCGTCGAGGGGTTGAAAGCGAGGATCTCGGACTCGCACCTGAAGGGTGATCCCTTCCCCGCTCGCGACGCGGGACGTGTTGGCGATTAATTCCACCCGGCGGGGAACATCCGTCACCAGCCAGCGAACCAATTGTCGCCAAGCCTTCTCCATGTCCTCGCGTGCCGCGGGATCCCGCATCCCCCAGCGCCAGAAATCCCCAATCGTCAACACACCGGACCTACCCCGTCCAAATCGCTGAATGGCCAGGGCGGGAACTTCGCGACCGGAGGCGTCGATCGCGGTGGCGACGACGCTGGCACCCGGTTTCAGTCCGCCGACGGGATTTAACACTTCGAACGCGGGCATATTTTCGACGCGAACTTTTTCGTCTGCTTCGCCCTCCCGCAATCGCGCCCACGGTTGCAGCCAGCCCTCGCGTGATAGATTCCAGCGGACGGGTCCTGGGGGCGGACGTTCCGGGATTCGGTCGAGATAGACCGGCAAGAGGTCACCGATGGCGGTACGATGGTACTGGCCGGCGGCCAGGGATTCCATACCACCCAGCATGAGAAACCCACCGCCGCGTTCGGAGACGAATCGCTGCAGCAGCATCGCCTGATCAGCACCGAAGAACCCGGCTTCGAGATCGTCGACGATCACCGCGTGGTAGCCGTAGAGATCTTCGGGCACCCGGGGGAAACCTGCGCGGAGCTCGAGCTCATCCCGTGTATTGAGGCGCACGAGAACGGGCTGGTCATAACGCTCCACTTCCTCGCGCGCTTGTTCGCCGAAACCGCGGAAGAGGGGATTACTGGTCTCGCCTGCGCGCCCGCGGAATTCCAATTTCGGCTCGCGCTTGGCAACCCGAATCAATCCAACCATCTGGATCTGATCGTCTCCCTGCACGGCGCGATTGAGAAACTTATACTCCCAATTCGGCCGGCCGGATACGTATAGCACGCGGTACGGACCCTGCCCGCGGTCGACGACAGCCACTCGCCGGTTGTTTGCCAGGGTCGCTTCTTCCGGGGCGGCATTCGAGCGAACAGAACCCGTCCCGGAGGCCGCGAGGGCGACTTCGAGTTCGCAAAAGGAGAGTCCCGGTTTTGCCGGACGAAATTGAAATCGAAAATGGAGTGGCGACTCGTCGGCCGGCACACGCAGCACCTGACGACCGAGTGATTGTCCGGCCACATCCCGCAGATTGGCGACGACATCGCGTCCCGGAAATCCGCCGGCCTGCACGACGGCCTGCAATGAAACAGGGGCATCCTCGAACGAAGTCGGGTTTACCGTGACCGATTGGAGCGAGAGGTCACGGGGAGCCTCGCGCCCGCCCAAGACCACCGGATAAACGGGCGGAAGACCCGCCAGGTCCGGCATCGTCTCCGGCAAATCCGTGGCATTACCGTCGGTTAGCAGCAGTACTCCCGCGAGGGGCCTCCCCTGATGGCGGTCGGCCACCGTCCGCAGCGCTCCCAAAATCCGCGAGGCAGGCCCCTCGAAGTTCAGGAGGCCAAAATCCCGGACATTCTGCAACCGGACATCAAACAGGTAGCGCCGCAGTTCGAAGTGTTTTTCGATCTCAGGCAACCAGGGAGACACGTCGGGATTAAGCAACTCGCGCAAGTGTTGACCGCGGGAGAGCGACGCATCCGGATCGTGAATTTGCAGGCCCTGGCTGTTGTCAGCGACCACGGCAAACAGGTTGGCGCCAGGTCGGGCCCGCTGGTCGATCCAACGCGGTTCCAGGAGGCAAAGAACCAAGGCCATCAAACCGAGCCATTTCAGAATCCGCCCACCCCAGCGTACCCCGATGGCATCCGTCCGGCGGTAGCTCCACCAAAGGACCACAGCCAGGACACCGAGCAGGCCGATCGCCAGCGGTATCTGGTTTCCATCCGCGAAGGTGAGGGCCGCGGCCAACATCGAATTAGCGCCGATCCTTTCCGAGATCCTCGTAATAACGACGGACGAGATCGGTGTAGCGGCCAGGAACCGGATCTCGATCAATCGGAACCAACGCCTCCCTCGAACCACGGCGGGCGAGCTCCTCGGCAATTCGGCTGCGAACTTCCACCAGTGGCTTCAGCACTTTCAATTGCACAACTGCCCAATCGGGTTTGGTCCTTTCACGCCGGGACTCCTGCCGCAGTCGTCGCGCACTTTCCCGGGCTACGGCCACATCATTCCGCAACTCCGGTTCATCCAACATTTCCTCGACATCCCGAAGCCGATCGGCCCAGGGCCCAAATTCCTCCCCCAACAAGGGCCCCCGGTTTGCCACCGACCCCGGCGTCCGGGATCCGATACCCGCACCCACCCCGTTGCCGGCCGCCTCGCGTACCCGCGATCCGGGCTCGCCTCCCCCACGGGCATTGCGGGCTCCACGCCCCTGTCCTCCAGCCTGCCCGGGCGAACGATTCCCTGGCACCGGCCCCGCTTCGGCACCGGCATCCCCATCCGATGACTCTCCGGGGGCCTCTGTTCCCGGGGTCGGTCGGCCCGCTTGTCCCGAAGACTGCGTCGGTGGCCCGGCATTCTGAGAGTTCGTCGACGGATCCGTTCCCGGCCCCGCTTGAGGAGCCCCGGTTGGTTCCATCTCCCGTCGAATCTCATCCGCGAGGGTTTCCAGTTCTTGTTGAGCGACACGCAACGCCTCCGTGTCATCCCCTAGGACGCTTTCCGCCGCCTTCTCGATTCCGCCCTTGAAACTTTCCACGATCGTCAGGGCTTGCTTTTCCGCCCGGGCCGCCTGGGGCTTAAACCCTTGGCGGAGCAATTCCTTCGTAATTCCCAGGGACTTCCCTTGATCGGAGTCGGCGATCGAGTTCAACTGGTCGTAGACTTGGCGCGTGAGCAAGCCCTGGTCGACCAGATCCTTCTCCAACCGCCGCGCGCTCGCTCCATCGTCCTGGGTAAACTTGCGCAGTGTTTCCTCAAGGTGACGGGAGACGAGCGGTTCGGCAGATTCTGTTTGGCGGGAAAGTTCGGTGGCACGCTCCACCAAGTTGGTCATTTGAGTGCGTTGTGCACCCAGACGTTCGAGTAATTTTTCCGAACCCGAAGGTGCCGACAGCGATTTCTGGCTCGGGCGCCCCTGATTCTCCAGTTGCTGCGAAATTTCCGCTTGGCCGCGAGCCAACTCTCGCGAATCCGAGCGAAGCTCACGGAGCTGTTCCGAGAATTCCCCCGCGTTCTGTTTGCGGACCTGCTCTCTCAGGTCCTGCAATTTCCGCTGTGCCCGCGTGCCGGACGCGAGCGCTTGGGAAGTCGACCCCTCTCCCGCCGACTCGGCAGCTCGACGCAAATCTTCGCGGGTCTCGTCCAGCTGACGGCTCTCCTCGCGCATCGAAGACTGGTTATCCGGTCGGTCCATCCGTTGACGCAATTCATCGGTATCCGCGAGAAGGTCCTGTTGCTCCTCCTGCAATCGCTTCAACCGGCGCCGAAGCTCCTCACGCTCAGGCTCGGTCCGCGCTTCCTGAAGTGCGGACTGCAATTCTCTCACCCGCTCATTCCAGTCCTGCTGCCGGCGCGCCAACTCCTGGAGCCGGTTCAGGACCTGCAACTGTTCACGCTGCTCGGGCTTCGGATTGGCCCGTGCTTGACGTTGCGTTTCATACCGATTCTCAGACTGAGTGAGATCCAATTGGTCAATCTGCCGTTGGTTTTGCCCCTCGCCACCACTACCACCACCGCGGCTGCGATTTCGCGAGCGGCTCACTTCAAACTCACGCGCCTGCAATTGCAGCAATGCCCCCAACGCCGCCTGCTCATGGGTGAGGGCTTGCGCCAGCGGCGGGCGGGCATTGGTCGCCGCCGTCAACCGGTCCACCGCCCGCGTCATGGCGTCGATCACCGCAGTCCATGAGGTGGTCGCGCGGGCGGATGTGGCCTCTTCGGCCGACTGCTCCGCCTGCTTTAATGCCTGCTCTTGGGACCCGAGGACCACTGCCGCGTCGGCCCGATATTGCCGATCCACCGCCCGGCCGTCTCCTCGTTGCAGCTTCCAAGTGGCATTCAGAATCTGCTTCTGCAATTCGAGCAGCCGGGTGCCGGGCCCTCCGCCCGAATCCGAATCGCCTCCCCCGCCACCGCCCTCCATTCCAGCGCTCTCCCGGAAAATTTCGTCGAAGGGTCGAATCTCCGCAAAAAACAAGTCGCCCGTCGTCCGCCGTCGGGAGCCGTCGGGTCCGAGATCATCCGCCCAAACATACCAGGACACCAACTGATCCGGTTTCAAACTAAGGTCTTCAAGTCGGAGCACGTGTTGAAAGCTCTTCTTCTCCCGGCCGGGAACGGTTCCGCCCAATTCCACGAACTGCGTTTCGCGATCGGCGGCGGTAAACGCAATCCCGTAGGATATAACTCCAAAATCGTCCGACACCTGTCCTTCGTAGGAAATCTCCTCGAGCAGCGAGGGCCGCAAGTCTCCCCGCGGCGATGTGATCCGGATTTCGGGTGTTTGATTACTCGACACTTCGATAACAAAGGACGCTGGCACCGCATTCGTGCGCCCGTCGGAATCGACCAACTGAAGGTCCAGGGTTTGATTTGCGAGCAGCAGATAATCACTTAAGGATGCGCGAGCCTGATTGGTCACCACGGTCAGGTGGATTCGGTTGGTGATGGCTCCGCGGACCACGAGACGGGCGGCGGTCACGGGCTTATTCAACTGCAAAGAAAGATCCAGGCGGGACTCCATCACAGCGCTTAATCGGCGGACGTCCTCGATCCGCCGGGCAGCCAAACCCGTATACGAAGGGAACGTGAGCACCGCATCCGCCCGCTCCAACCGGGGAAACTCGAACACCGTCACGTGATAGACTGGAGATCGCTTCGAGCCGACCTCGACATGATACCGGAAGTTTTGGCGGACATCACTGACGGATCCGCCAAATACCGGATCAGACAGACTCTGCACGAGGGGAATTCGCCGAGGGGGTTGGTTATTCGCTTCCACCACCAATTCAGCACGGCTCGGCAGGGTCCCACCCAAGCGGGCCAACACGACGAGGTTTTGTCCCTTCTCGACCATGGCATCACCGGGAGTTACGGAAAGTCCTCGGCTCGCAAGGCCGGATCGAAACCGCTTGCTGACCGGCCCCCAGGGTGCCGCCAGGACCGCGAGCAGCAGAAACAATCCACCCAGATGGGCGGCATGCGCCCACCGTAGGTCTCGGGCCGGAACCCCCGACCGCCAGTCGCGGGACATTCCATGATCAATCGCGGACTCAACCACCCGCCGGGGCAGGAAATCAAGATCTCGATCCACCGGCATCTCTTGCTGCACAGCAGTCAACAAGAGTCCGCGCAAATCCGGATGAGCCGCCTCGACTGCACCGGCAATCGCTCGAAAATCAGGACGCGCCTGCTGGCATCGCCAGAGCGCCCATCCCATTCCGAGCACGGCAAGGATGGCGATGACCGCACGTGCCCAGAAGACGGGGACGCCGATCGACGGTCCCACGCCGAGGCCAAGCAGCCCGACGATTCCCGCCAGGGTCCACACCGTGGCTAAGCGTCGCAGCAGGCCGCGCCGCCGCTGGCGTCGAAACACCGGCCGCAAAGCCACCGTCAGCACCGGATCGATCACGGGTTCACTCCTTCCGTCATGGGTATTCTCCGGGCCATCCAGCCGGCTGTGAGGGTCTCAATGAGCAAAACAGCCAACGCCGCGGCAATGGCCCAGCGCCAGAGTTTCTGACGGCTCTCAATCTCGGCTGCAACCTCCAACGTCTTTGATTGACCGGATTGACCGATCACCGACGGCCCGGCGGCCGGAACGGTAACGACCGCCGCAATCCGCGGCAATTCATCCAGCCCGACTTGCCGCGTGCGCGATTCCATCGGATCCACATTGACGGCAAACCGATGCACCCGGCCCGCGGCGGAAAAAGAATAGATTCCTGGGACCATCGTGTCGGCAAACTGCGCCGTCCCGCCCGTCACTGCAATCTCTGTTCCATCCGGTCTTCGGAGCTGAATCGTCTCCTTCGCCCGGTCCGCGGGAACGGCAGGCAAAGTGTATGAATCGCCAACCAACACCGCGGTCACCGTTTCGCCGACGACACTTCCCGCATTCACGACCGCATAGATCAGGGGGACGAACTTCGTGGACAATGCCAACTGACTATCCTCCGGGTGCCATCCAAAAGTGAGCACCAGCGCCCGGCCGCCACCCGCCGGGAACTCGACGAACGCCGGATCTCCGTCATCAAAACGGGCAACGACACGGGCAGCCGGCAGAGACCGAAGATCCATCGAGCGATGTTTCCAAACGCGCACTTTGGTGAAGTCCTGAAACCGAGCGTCCGCGAACGGCGCAAAGGCCGGATGTCGGAAATCGATCTCGGATAACATTGCGTAACTCGCCACGCGTGCCTCATCCATCGCGATCCGATCCACACCCAGCAACCCAGCCAGCGTGGGTGCCACCGCCGGAGTCCGCGGACTGACCAGCACCGTGTGGCCGGCAAGCATGTAACGGCGCAGTTGCGCGATCGTTGTCTCCGGCAGCGGATCAACGACGATCACCATCGCGGCATCTTCCAGTTCTGTCGGCGAAATCGCCATGGACGGTGGCCGGGCCAGCACCTCCCGGATATGGTGCCCACCCGACTGGATGGCACGTCGAAGGAAGTAAAGCGGCAACCGGCTTTCCGTTTCCGGATCCGCACCCAGGTAAAGCACAGAGAGTCGATTGGTCGGCGGCGGAACCACGAAAACGGTGTTGTCGAACTCGGCGTCGTCGCCCGTCAACACGACCCGGTCTGCGGCCGCGGCCGTCTGGGGAAAGGCCATTGCAACCATCCGACTCTGACCGGGCGGCACATAGACATCCAACGGCGCGACTCCGGCCGCCTTGCCATCCGGACGCCGCCAGGCGATCTGAAACTGTTCCCGGGTTGAGTCGGCGGCATTGCTCACGCGAAGCTTCAGTGCCGCCGAAGCATCGGGAGCGTCCGCACTCTCGGCGGCCCGCTGCAGACCGGCATTGATCCCCGCCTTCGCACCGACGGGGCGGACCGAAAGCTCGATTCCCTTCGGCCACTCAAAGGACTGCAAGGCCTCGAGGTGGCCGCCCTCCTGCAGATCACTCACCAGCACCACTTGGCGCGGAATTCCCGGGGTCTTCTCCTCGGAATCGACCAACATCTCGGCCCCCTGCATCAGGGCAGCAGCCAGTTGGGTGCCGGCCCAACCCGGCGTTATCGCTGAGATCCGTCCCAGGACACCGGCCGCCCGGTCGCCCGGCGGCATTGCCTCCCATTCCGCAAAGGACATCACCGATCGAACGGTTCGATCAAAGGTTAACATCGCCACGCGATCCGCTGGCGTCACCCGCCCCAGAAGCGCCGCCAACTCCGAACGCGCCTCCGCCCACAACCCGGCGCGACGCATGCTGGCACTGGTATCGACCAACAGGACAAAGCGTTTCCCCGGACCGGCCGGAGGGCTCGGGTCCACGGCCTGTCGTCGAAAGGGACGGGAAAAACCGAGAGCCAACAGTCCGAGGGCGAGACAGCGGAGCGCCAGCAGGAGTAGATTGTCCAATCGCCGCCTCCGAGTGGGGCGCGGCGGGGTCGGTCGTAAGAACATCAACGAACTGAAGGCCACCCGGACGCGTGGGCTCTGGCGGAGCAGATGAAAAATTACAGGGCCCGCAATCGCGAGAGCCCCGACAAGAAACAAGGGAGCCAGAAAACTCACCGCCCACCCCCCCGTCCTCGTGCGACGAGCAGCCTTCCCCGTCGATTTCGCGCCGTGCGGTCCCGTAAAAATTCAAACAGCGCCAGCTCCAGCGGCTGATCGGTCGTCAGCCGATGCCACGTAATCCCCAGTGCCTCACAGATCTCCGCTGCCGACGCAAGATGGGCCTCGAGATTGCGACGGTACTCCACGCCGGCTGTCTTCGGATCGATCCACAAGGTTTGTCCCGTTTCCAAATCCTCCAGAACCGTCGACGGCCCAAGGTCCAGAGTTCGTTCGGCTGGATCCAGGACCTGAAACACGACGACCTCATGGCCGCGGGCGGTCAGCAGGCGTAATTCCGACTGCAACGAACCAATCGGTGTGAGCAAGTCGGTGATCAACACGAGCAGGCCCCGTCCGCGAATAATTTCAATGATCCGTTGTAAGGGTGCCCGAAGGTCCGTGGACCGCCCGACGGACGGTCCAGTGGCGCGAGGTTCCAATGCCAACATCAAACGACGCAACTGTCCTGGCCGTCGGCGCGCAGGCAGGAATTCCCGGACCGATTCGTCAAAAGTCATCAGCCCCGTCGCATCCCCCTGCAAGTGGAGAAACTGAGCGAGGGTTGCCGCCAGCGTGGCACCGTAAGCAGCCTTCGTGTGACCGATGGTGCCGAACATCATCGAACGGCTTTGGTCCACCAAGAGGTGGCAGCGCAGGTTGGTTTCTTCTTCGAATTTCTTGATGAAACACCGATCGCTTCGCGCGTAAACGCGCCAATCGACAAAGCGCGGATCGTCACCCGGCGAGTACGGTCGGTACTCGGTAAATTCCACTGAAAACCCGTGGTACGGACTGCGGTGAAGTCCGGTCCAGAAGCCTTCCACGACAGCCCGGGCCCGCAATTCGAGATTGCGGATCCGCATCAGCGTCCGCGGGTCGATGAACGAACCGCGGGACGGGACGGAGGAAGGCTCGGAAGTGGTCATGCAGAAGCGGGTGCCTTCACCGATTCCAGCAACTTTTGGATGACGTCCTCGACGCGGACCTGATCGGCCTCCGCGCGGTAGTTCAGCAGAATCCGGTGGCGTAACACCGGGAGGGCGAGCGTCTGAATATCCTCGAGGGAGACATGCGACCGCCCGTGCAAGAGCGCCCGGGCTTTCGCGCCGAGGACGAGGAATTGCCCGGCCCGGGTCCCCGCCCCCCAGGTCACCCAGTGGGTGATAAAATCAGGCGTTGCAGCCTGCCGGGGACGGGACGCTGCCGCCAGGCGAACGGCATAGCGCGCGAGTTCTTCAGCCACCGGCACCTGCCGAACAAACCGATGGAATTCGAGCACATCCGGTCCCGTGAAAAGGGGCTGGATGGGGTCGCCGGCACCGGCGGTCGTTCGCGTTACGACCCGGACTTCATCATCCTCGGGAAGGTAATCCATTACCACATTGAACATGAACCGGTCGAGCTGGGCTTCGGGCAGCGGATAGGTGCCTTCCATTTCAATTGGATTTTGCGTCGCCAGCACGAAGAAGGGTTCCTCGAGTTGATGTCGAACGCCGGCCGCGGTGACCTGATGTTCCTGCATGGCCTCCAGCAATGCCGCTTGAGTCTTGGGCGGCGTACGATTGATTTCGTCGGCCAGGATCAGGTTTGCAAAAATCGGCCCTGGAACAAACGCCAGGCGGCGGGCACCGCCCGTCTCCTGCAAGATCTCCGTTCCCGTGATGTCCGCCGGCATCAGATCGGGTGTGAACTGGATCCGCTGAAACCGTAGATCCAGGATTTGAGCGATGGATTTGACGAGCAGTGTTTTGGCCAGACCGGGCGCTCCGGTGATTAGACAATGGCCGCCAGCAAGCAGCGCGATAAGGATCTGATCCACCACGGCTTGTTGGCCCACGATTACCTTACCCAACTCGGATCGAATCCGTGCCTGGCTCCCCGTCAGACGTTCAAACAGAAGCCGGTCCGCCGCTTTCGGGTCGGCGGGCAGCACGGGCGGTGCAGGCGCCGCGGGGGAGACAGGCGGCGCGGGCGGCGTGGCATAGGGTGAATCGAGGGAACTCATGAGATAAGAAAAAGCGTTGAGGCGAATCAGCGACGGTGGGAAGGGATGCGGGAGGATTCAGTGAGTCATTACGTAAAACACTATGTTGATTCCCAGCGGGTAGGAAATCTTCTCGGAAAAATTGTGGAAGTAATAATCGTCCTCCCCTTCACGCTCCCAGCCGTCTCCATTGTCCGTATTGTGAGTCGCCAGAACCATAAGGCGGCCACGATCGTCGGTGATTCCTCGATGATGCACCTCCGCGGCATCGGGTCGCTCCCAGGTGACCCCCGTGTACTGGCTCCGTATACCGGTGTAGATGTTGGGAACCTGACCCTTGGATTTGATTTCAAACACGCAATGGTACAGCGGGTGATCCAGGGGAAGTTCGACAAAACTACGCTCGGGGAAAACCAGCCTTAACACGGCCTCACAGTTTTCCCACTCGGCTTCACCCCAGAAATCGTCGAGCATCAGGAACCCACCATTTAAGAGGTACTTGCGCAGCGCCGTCACTTCCTCGTCATCCAGCGAGAGTCCTCCCGGCTCAACGATATAGACGAATGGGTATTCCCCAAGATCCGGATCGGTCACGCGCAGAACGCGCCCATCCGGATTTACCTTCATAGAGGTCATCTGCTGCAAACGGTAGGAAAGGTTCAAATCGCTGTCGGGCAAATCCGTCGCCCACCCTCCCCGCCAACCATGCCCCCCTCCACGCCGATACCGGAGACGGGCGAACGTAAACGTGTCCCGCTCAAACCCAGCCGGATTATTCCATTCCGGGGTGCCAGTGCTGTCCGAGGGCACTTCGCGGGCGGTCAGCACTTCGTCGCCGATGGCGGCTCGCCGCCCGCCTCCCCATTGGGCGAAGACGAGTGCCGTGCCGACCAGTAGCGCCGTGAAAGGAATGGCCAATCGATTCATGGTTTGTCCCCAGTTCGACCCGGTTCGGCTCGGGTCGCCCCGTTGATCCTTAAAAGAAGGTCGAGCGCCGCCCGATTGCGGGGTGCCTCCTCAAGGGCCAGCAGAACCTCCCGGCGCGCCGCTGCATCCCCCGCCGCATGCAAAACTCGAGCGAGACGATAGTGCACTTCCGCCGGGTTTGGAGGATCCAATTTCAATAAGGATCGGAAGGCCGCTGCTGCCGTCGCGTGGTCTCCGGTCTTCTCCGCTGCCTCCGATAAAAAACGATACGGAGCCGGCGTCAACGGATTGATCGACAGAAAACGGCCAGCAGCTCCGGTCACCGCCGCCCAGTCTCCCGCCGCCGCCGAAAGTTCCATCAACCGGAGGCAGGCGTCGGCCGCCTCCCCATCGATCGCCACCCACCGGGTTAATAGACGTCGTTCCTCGTTCGTCTCACCCAGGCCCCGGTGAACCGCCGCCAGCAGCGCATAGGCGCTTTCGCCCCCGCGCTGATCGGGGTAGAGCTCGATCAACCGTTGCAGCGGCACGCGCGCTTCCGCCCATTTTTTTCCGCTCACAAAGTCCGCCGCCTCTCGCAGCAGTGAGTAATAATTCGTCGAGTTGCCGGCCGGCAGACCAATCGGCCCTTTCACCGCGGCGGCCGGAACCTTGGTCTTTCCCAACAATCCCTCCAACGCCGGCTTTTCCCAACTCAGCCCCGGCCCCAACTGGCGCGCACGATTACCGGCGAACTCGGCAAAATCCCGCTCCAGTTTCTCCATGGGTGCGACGTTCGCCACGATCGCCGCATTGATCTCCACACCGTCGCGCAGGCTATGCAAAAGGGCCTTTAACCGGTCCAATCCGTACCGCTCAATCAGGAACTCCACCACTAACGATGATTCAAAGTAGGCGAATTGCAGGTGAAATGGAGTCTTCGGAGTTAGAAAAGCCGAACTCAAACGCGCAATCGGCGTCAGCTCGCCGCCCAGGATCATCTCCCGATACTTCGGTGTCATCCGCTGTCCCCACGTCGGATTCTCCTGGGACTCCTCGTACACCGAAATCCCCTCGCTCAGCCAGCGGGGCATCCGGTTGCGGGTTAGTTGGAGGGTAATGACGTGACAAAACTCATGCCACAATACCGCTTCCCAATTCACGGGGTGCCCGGGATTCGCCGCCGGGCTGTTGGCGGTCACCACCCGACCGAAGCAGACCCCAAGAAATCCCGGATTTTCCGGCATGCCAAAGGTGCGAACTCCGAAATCCTTTTGCTCGGCAAAAATCTCGACGATCGTCGGTTGGGGCAGTTGAAACCCATATTTGTCGGTCAACCGTCGCTTCGCACGGTTCAGGAGATCCAACACCCGCGGCCCATAGACTGCGGTCTCGAAATCGGTCATCCGCAGGATGAAATCGCCATTCGTCACCGTGACGTAGCGGGACATCGTCGAGCGCAATGCGCCCAGATTGAATGCCGCAACATCGTACCCGTCTCTCGCCTGCACCTCCTCCGCCAGACGCCACCCTTCGGCCTCGTCTCCCAACCGCAGAAGATCGCTGGCCAATTGGGATTTCGCGGGGAGATAATCGGGATCGAAGGCCAGGGCCTGCTGTTGATGGGAGGCGCCTTCGGCGAATCGATAGCGCTGGGAAAGCTTGAGTCCGATCAGGTGATCCACCCTCGGATTAATGATCCACAGACCCAACGCCGCCTGCCGGGCGTCGGTCATCGCCGCCAAATCATTGCGCAAAAATGCCAGCACCGCCCGATACGCACGGCCGTCTGGCTCCGCCGGATTCACCTTCTCGATCTCGTCCAGCAACCTGCCCGCCCCCATATAATCCTCCGCGTCAATCCGGTGATCAACCAAAAGCAGCAGACTCGGGATATGGCGTGGATTCGCTTTCAGGGCGGCTTCGAGGGCCGCAATCATTTCCGTCCGGTCTCCCCCGGCATGGGCCCGGGCCAGACCGCAGAGGAGATCCGGATCCTCCGGAAAGATCTTCAAGCCCTCGTCGAAGGCTTTCGCCGCCAAGGACGGCTCATGCTTTTCCAACGCCAGGTCGCCCCGCGCCAGGTACACGTCCCGGAATTTTGGGTCTAACTTTTGAGCGACGGCATACACCTTTTCCATCACGTCCTTCGGATCCGCGCCCAGCAGCAGAAGCGCACGCCCAAAAATCACCAGGCTGGCACCATCGAATCCGTTTGCCGATCGGCCGGCAACTTGCTCGCGGATTTCATCGACCATCATTGTCCCGCGTTCCGGTTCGCCATTCGCTCGAAAAACGTCCCGCGCCAACCAACGCAATCGCACGCTCCGCGGCACGCGGCGCAAGGCATTGGTCATCACCGGGTACGCCTCTGCATACCGGCCCACCGTCATCAACCCGTTCACCAAAACCCGACTCCACCCTTCCAACCGGTCCCGGTCCGGACCAAACCGGTTGGTGAGCGGTTCGGTGGAGAGCACCGTTTGTGCGATCTCGATCGCCGCCCGGTACTCACCTTTTCGTAGCAAATCCTCCGTCGCCGAAATTTCCGCGGCCCCGAACGACACCCCCGGCAGCATCGGGAGCAGCAGCAGGGAGAACACCACCACTGACCGCGCCATCCAGGGTTTCCGACCGACACGTCCGCCAAGCCATCGCCTAGAGTCGTTTGAGTCCGGTGGGGTGCTCACGGTGGTAGCTTGCCCACTTTTTGACCAAGCTCAAGCGAGCTTCGCGATACCCGCACGATATCCCGCGGGCTGGGTGTTAGACAAAACTCAAAACTTTCCTTCGGATCCTCCGTGCATCATGTTTGCCCCGCAGATGATGCCCGACAGCCAGGAAATCGGAATTCTCGCGCGACGGATTTGCGACCGGAAGCAGTGGCCACCGGAGGAATTCGTCGATCGCGCCTTTTGGGTCTGCATTCCGCCCATCAAGAAACCCTTTGTGCGCATTGTTCACGCCCTGAGCCGTAAACCGTTCGCCCCCGACTACGACGTCCTGGAAGAAGCCTTTACCGCCGACTCGATGATCCAGGTCGAGGCGGCCGCCAGCAGTCTCCGGCATAATCCCCGCCGGAAATCGAGCTTCGTGCGGGACGTACTCGGGCTCCGAATCTCGGGTCATCTGCTCCTCCGCATGCTGGGCCGTGTCGCCGGTGTCAGCCGCTCCCACCGAGAAAAGCCGGAAACCCCCAGCGACGGGGTCTAACAATTGTCCTTGGCTGCACGGTCGCCTCGGCCATGATTGCGGTATGGTGGCCTTGTTCCCAACTCCTCCCGGTATCCCTGAAACGTCCTCCGGGTCGTCGCCCCAACCTTGGACCGGAGGTGACCGGTGAGTATTGCCCAAATCCTCCTCGACCGCGCCTTGCTTTCGGAGAGCCAACTTGCGGAAGTGATGAAGCTTCACCATTCCCAAAGTCTCCGGATCGATCGTGCCATCACCCAACTTGGCCTGCTCACTGAGCGCCAATTGCTGGAAGTGATGGCCGAGGAATTGCACCTGCCTCTGGTCAACTTGGATGACATCAACATCGCCCCGGAAACCCTCAGGGCGCTACCGTCGAAAATAATCTATCGGAAGCGCCTCGTGCCGATCTCGAAGACCGGCGACACCCTGAACGTCGCAACCAGCGACGCATTCGATCTCTACGCATTCGATGATCTCCGGTTGATGACAGGTCTGACCATTCAGCCCGTCCTCGCCCCGAAAGAAGACATCGATAAGATCATCAAGACCCACTATGGCCTGGGCGGCGATACGCTCGACGAGATGGTCGGAAATGAGGAGCCCGGAACCGCAACCACCTCGGCCAATGCCGGCGAGGATCTCCTCGAAATGGCCCGCGAAGCCAGCGTCGTCAAACTCGTCAACGAAATCATCCTCGAAGCCATCAACGAACGGGCAAGCGACATCCATGTCGAGCCCTACGAACACCAGATTGTAATCCGGTACCGCATTGACGGCGTTCTTCAAGAGGCGTCCATCCCGCCGCAAATGCACCGGTTCCAGGCGGCCATCATCAGTCGCATTAAAATCCTCGCCAACCTGAACATCGCGGAACGGCGCGTTCCTCAGGACGGCCGAATCCAATTTCACGTCGGTGGACGACAAGTCGACGTTCGCGTCAGCGTGATTCCCATGTTGTTCGGAGAAGGTGTGGTCATGCGGTTGCTCGATAAGTCGAATGTCCTCTTCACGCTGCCACAACTTGGCATGGATGAGTTCACCTACGCGAGGTTCCAGCAGGTCATTGACCGGCCCCACGGAATCTTCCTGGTGACCGGCCCCACCGGTGCCGGAAAAACCACCACTCTCTACGCCGCTCTCAATGCCCTGGTCGGGCCTGGACTCAAGGTCCTGACGATCGAGGATCCCGTCGAATACCACCTCGCCGGGGTGAATCAGATCCCCGTCCATGCACAGGTCGGAATGACCTTTGAACGCGGTCTCCGCGCCATCCTTCGTCATGATCCCGACGTGGTGATGATCGGTGAAATTCGCGATCTTGAAACCGCGCGCGCGGCCGTGCAGGCAGCGCTCACCGGGCATCTTGTGCTGTCCACCCTGCATACCAATGACTCCGCCTCCGCACCGATGCGGCTCATCGACATGGGGGTCGAACCCTTTCTGATCAGCAGCACACTCATCGGCGTGATGGCGCAGCGGCTCGTGCGCCGAGTCTGCCCCAAGTGCCGCGTCGAGTACGCTCCGGATGTCGCCACGCTGCCGCGGGACCTCATGCTGGAGCCCGGGCAGCAGCTCTGCCGTGGAACCGGGTGCCCGAACTGTCGGAACACAGGCTTCCGCGGACGCACTGGGTTGTACGAACTGCTGCTCTCAAACGACACCATCGCCGAAAAGATCATCGAACGCGCACCGCTCAATCAATTGGTTGCCGCCGCCAAGGCGTCCGGCCTTCGACTCCTGCGCGAAGACGGCTGGGAAAAGGTCCGCGCCGGCGCGACCACCCCGGATGAGGTATTGCTATGCACGGCTCTTTGATTGCCCCGCATTCGCCCGAGAAGTCGCCGCGCCGCCCTCGGTTGAAGCGCGGTTGAATGAACCTCTTATGACGCGCTTCGACTACGTCGCCCTCAATAACGGCGGGCAGAGGATTACCGGGACCCTCGAGGCCGATTCCGAGCCTGCCGTCCTTCGGATGCTCGAAGATCAGGGGCTGTTTCCTGTCAGCGTCGCGGGCAAGGGTTGGGTGGCCGGCAAGGCGCCCGCCAAACGGTTGCGGGTCCGAACCCGTGACCTGGGAATTCTCTACGGACAACTGGCCGACCTGCTCGGTTCAGGCGTGCCACTGTTACGGGCCTTGGATTCCCTGATTCGGTCCACCGGTGCGTCCGGGTCGAAGGGACTGCTGAAAGAGATCCGCGCGTCCATCGCCGATGGCAAAACGCTCACGGACTCGCTCAAGCAATATCCTGACATCTTTCCGCCCCTCCACACGTCGATGATTCAGGCGGGAGAACGGGCTGCGTTTCTGGAGGACGCACTCCGCGGTCTCGCCGCATTCCTCGAACGATTCGAGGAACTCCGTGGCAAAGTATTGGGCGCCATAATTTACCCGGCCATGCTGAGCGCACTGGGTTTTGGCGTGATGATCCTGGCCCTCATCTTCTTCGTGCCGAAATTCGAACCCCTCCTCGCCTCGGCCAAAAAACCGCTCCCCACCGAAATCATGTTCGCCGCCAGCATCGCTGTGCGCCGATACTGGTACCTCCTGCTCATCGCGGGAGCCGGACTCGCTGCGTTGATCTGGGCCAATGTCCGAAGTCCTTCCGCTCGCAGAAAACTCGAACGTTGGCAGCTTAGGGTGCCCGTCGTCGGTTCAGCCCTGCGCCTCCTCGCCATCACCCGGTTCTGCCGGATCCTCGGCACGATGCTCGCCAATGGGGTCCCGATGCTCCTGGCCCTTCGCATTAGCCGGGACGCCACCGGTTCCACCATTCTCGCCGACGGCATCGCCGAAGCCACCGAAGCCGTCCGAGACGGAAAACGCCTCTCCGAACCGCTGTCGGCCGGCGGGTTTTTTCCCGATCAGATCCTCGCCATGATTGCCGTCGCGGAGGAGTCGAATAAGCTCGATAAAGTTCTCGTGCAAATCGCCGACACCGTCGAGCGCAAGACGAACCGTCAAGTCGACCAAGCCGTCCGGCTGATCGAACCGGCAATCCTCTGCCTGGTGGCTGCCGGCATCGGATTCCTGGCCCTGGGCCTCCTCCTCCCCATCTTTACGATGGCGAGCGCGTTGGGCTCAAAATAGATCGACATCCCGTTACTCCGTCCACTTTCTGAGTGAGTGCCCGGAATCAGCGTTTGTCGGCGTTCATCCGCGGTTCCAACTCCGGTTCATTGGATTACTGGAATATCCAGGCCGAGGGCCTGGTCAAAATTCATAAAAAAAAGGGTGAAAACTCAATCTTTTCAGATTTTTGTCTCACAGCCGTCGACGATCTCACGAATGCTCTTTATTTTACTGAGGTTCATCGCATTCTCTCCCGGATGGATTCGCGAATGCTGGCTCTGCTATGCCGGGACCTGGCCAACAATAAAAAGGCCGACAACGTAGTGGTATTGGACGTCCGCAACGTGTCTTCCGTGACGGATTTCTTCGTCGTGGCGTCCGGTTCGAGCGAACCGCACCTTCGCGCCCTGGAATCCGAGATTCGGGATCGACTCCGCGAGGAACACGCCATTAAACCCACTCACGCCGAGGGAAACGCCGCGGGCCGCTGGATCGTGATCGATTATTTCGATGTGATCGTGCACCTCATGCACCCTGAGGTCCGCGAGAAGTACGATCTCGAAGGGCTTTGGAGTGACGCGCTGAAAATCCAAGCCGCCGAGAAGCCAGCCTCCGCCAAGAAAAAGGTCAAGTCCGAGACCAAGCCGAAGGCCCTGGATAAGGCCGCGCCCAGGCAAACGACGACAAAGAAGGTGAAAAAGGCCCCCGCCGCCAAGTAACAAGGCGTGGACGCCCAGGGCATCTGCGATTCATCCCGGGCCACCGCCGGTGCTGCCGGGATCGTCGGCACCAACGACAATCGCCTTGGCAATGGAGATCATGCCGACCCAGCAACGGGCGCGGAACGGGGCATGCAGGGTGGCATGGAAACGTTCGTTGGGTTCGATCGGGGGGAGCCAACGACCTCCCTCACACTCACCTTCACACTCACCGACGGGCGACCGGGTCAAACCGCGTGAGCTTGACCGGTGATACCGTCCGCCAGAAAATCCACGCCACGGCAATTCCGCCTAGCAGATTACCGACTTGCGAGACCCCGTGCCACCGCCCGAACTCTCGGCCGGCCGCCAGTTTCTGAGCAGCGCTGGAATTCACCGCATACTTTACCAGATGCAACCGTTCCATTTTCGGCAATAGCCAGAATCCCGATCCCAGCAATCCGAGCAGACCGGCCAACACCCAGATTCGAGCCGGTGCAATCGGCTTTCCCGTCGTCAGCCGTTCCGCGACAAGAAAAAGAGCGGTCAGGACGCCACACCACAATTGAAGGGCGAAATACCGTCCAAACACTAGTTGGGCGATTTTTCCCGCGGTATATTTCTGAACGAGACCGGGAGTCACCTCCGGTGTGAAGAAAAGCGGCTGGATGAACAGCGTGGCCGAGACGCAGGCGCCCAACCACACCGCCACGTTGAAAACGACAAGAAACCGCAACCAAGTCGGCATCGGTTGAGGCTAACGACTGGCACCCCGCTCGCCAAGCAGTCCGCACGGGAATCGCTTCCTGCCTCCCTGCACCATTGCAACCCCAGCCAACCGAGGCATCGTTTCCCCATGAAAGCAGAACTGTTGACTCTCGGCATGCAGGTGCGACACCCCGACTACGGCGCGGGAACGGTCAAGGCCATCCAGGAACATTCGGCGGAGATCCAGTTTGTCGATCAGCGCCGGACGGTTCACCCAGAAACCAGCGGCCTCGAACCCGCCGAGTCCCAGGCGACTCTCTCCGGAATGCAACTTCCCCTGCCTCAACTCATCCGCCAAACCGTCGACTCCACCTTGCAACGGCTCGGACTCGAACGACCCGATGACGCCGTGCGAGAATTGGCGAAGCGATGGAAGGGTGGCCGGATGGTCTTGCACCCCACCGACCCCACCCTGCAGACCAAAGAGATTGAACTGGAGCTCTTCTTTCACAAGATTGTCATGATGCGCAATAATCTCCGGGTCCTGGAGCAAAAGGTGAATGCACATGAAGGACTCACCACTGCCGAGAAGTTTGACTGGCAACAATACATCACCCGCTGCTACGGATCCATGACCACGTTCAACGTCCTCTTCCAAGACAAGGAGAATCAGTTCTGAAAATGTTCCGGCGATTGTTTAGCCCGATGACGCGCCGAGGCCTCTTCCCGTTTGACTCCACCCCACGTCGGTTCCCATGCTAACGCAACCGTTGCGACGATGGCGTTACTCGAGATTATTGATCTGACCAAGGGGTTCACTACACCCGAGGGAGCCATCATGTCCGTCGTCAATGTGCCCAACTTCCAATTGGAGGCAGGTGTCCAGACGGCGCTGGCCGGGCCCAGCGGTTCGGGCAAAACCACATTTCTGAATCTGATCGCCGGCATCCTTGCTCCGGATGGCGGTTCGATCCGATTCGACGGCTCCGATCTTGTCCGCATGTCGGAGGCCGCGAGGGATCGTCACCGAGCCCATTCTTTCGGGTACATTTTTCAAACGTTCAACCTCCTGCAGGGTTTCACTTGCCTGGAAAATGTCCTTTTGGGAATGGCGTTTGGCCCCGGCCGGGATCGGGAACGCGCGGAAGATCTCCTGAAGCAAATGGGACTCGGCGGACGACTCCAGCACTATCCACGTCAACTCTCCACCGGGCAACAACAACGAGTCGCTGTGGCCCGCGCACTGGCCAACCGACCGAAGCTGGTATTAGCCGACGAACCAACCGGCAATCTCGATCCGGCCAATGCCCGGACCGCATTGACCTTGATTCGGGAAACGTGCCGGGAAAACGGCGCCGCACTCCTGCTCGTAAGTCACGATCCCGAGGTGCTCGCCAGCTTTGGATCGCACCACCTCTCCCTCGGGGACCTGAACCGAGCCGCACACGCGCCATCGTGATTCCTTTCCACGTAATCCCGTGACACTCCCGCTCCTCGTCCGCCGCAGCCTCCGCCAGCACGCCCTGGCAACCGGGGTCACCGCTTTGTCGATCGCCCTCGCCGGCGCCCTGTTGATGACCGTGTGGTCCCTCAAACGGCAAAGTCAGGCTGCGTTCACAGGAATGACCGGCGGTTGGGATGCCGTTCTCGGGGCCCGCGGTGCCAAACTTCAGCTAGTGCTCAATTCCATTTTCCACCTCGAAGCGTCGCCGGGCAACATTCCCATGGCCGATGTCGAAGCCCTCGCCCGCAACCGGGCCGTCGCCCTCGTTGTCCCCATCGCCGTCGGCGACAACTACCGGGGTTGGCGTTTGGTAGGCACAACGCCCGAGATGTTCGAAAAGGCCGAATATGCCCCTGGAAAAAGGCTTTCCGTCGAATCGGGTGGCCGCATTTTTGCCGTATCCCAACACGAGGCGGTCCTGGGTGCCTTTGCCGCCAAGCAGCTTGGCATGAAAATTGGCGACACATTCCACCCGTATCACGGCCTCCTCTTTAACGAAAGGGAGCAGCATTCCGAGACCTATACCGTCACCGGCATCCTGTCCCCATCGTCTACCCCCGCGGATCGTGTGATCTGGATCCCAATCGCCGGATTGCAATCAATGAGCGGCCATGTCGCCAGCGCCGCAAATGACGTCAGCGCCGCACTCGTGAAACTCCGCTCCCCGACCGCCGGGATGATGCTGGACCTGCTCTACAACCGACAAGGAAACCGGTTCACGTTTGCCTGGCCTATCGGTGCCGTGCTCAAGGATCTCTTCGATAAGTTGGGCTGGTTCGACAAAGTGCTGTCTCTGGTCGCGGCCATGGTCGCTCTCGTCGCGTGCGCCTCCGTTCTCGCCTCCCTCTACAATTCAATGAGCGCACGCCGGAGAGACTTGGCCATCCTCCGTGCCCTCGGTGCCCGCCGCCGCACAATTTTTGCCGCCATTGTGCTCGAAGCCGCCGCCGTCGCCGCCTTGGGCATGCTCATCGCTTTCCTCTTCCATTTTGCACTCCTCGCCGTCGCCGCCGTTGTGGTGCGAACTCAAACCGGCGTGGTCATCGAAGTGTGGAAGCCAGACTGGGTTTGGCTCTGGGCACCCGCCGCCCTGATTTTCCTGGGCGCACTCGCCGGAATCGTCCCCGCCATCAAAGCGTATCGCACCGATGTCGCCAGTAGCCTGACGCCGGAGTACTGACTCACGGCACCCAACTCACGCTCCCTCTCCGTTTCTCCGTCGAGGCTCATTTGTCCAACGTTCTATCCGGCCTCCCGGCCGTCCCGCAGGCGGGTCCGCCCACGCAAGGCTCGCCGGGGTTAACCTCGTCCGTTGTTCCCCGCCCACTCTAAAAAGATTCCCCATCGCCTTCTCATCCTCTTCCGGTTCAAAGTTCCGTATGCCAAAATTCAGTCATCTCGATGCCCGTGGCGAAGCCCGCATGGTTGATGTCTCCGCCAAACCGGTCGTAATGCGGCAAGCGGTGGCCCAAGGCGAAATCCGCCTGGCCCCAGCGACGCTCCAATTGATCCAGGCGGATCGCGTGGCCAAGGGCAACGTCCTCGCAACCGCGCGCCTCGCCGGTATTCTCGCCGCAAAGAAAACCGGATCGCTCATCCCCCTCTGCCACCCTCTCCCCATCACCCATTGCGAGGTTCGATTTGAAATCCCTCCCTCCGGTGACCGTATCCGAATTATCGCCAGCGCCAAGATCACGGCCCAGACCGGCGTCGAGATGGAGGCCCTGACCGCCGTCGCCATCGCTGCCCTCACGATCTACGACATGTGCAAAGCCGTGGATCACCACATGGTCGTCAGCGACGTTAAACTGATCTCCAAGACGAAGAAGCCGTTCGCACCCGACGGTCCCCCCTCCCCCGCTCGGAGACGTCCCCAGCCACCCTCGGCTTGAGCTCCGCGTCCGCAATCGCTCGCCCGGCCAACGTCGCCCGTCGGGGAATCCAAAAAAGCACATTACTATTGACTGACCCCATTTTGGCATTTTGGAAGCTTGACCCGCAGGGCGGGATTTCGCTCAATAATGCAATGTTTTCGACGGGCAACCGTGTCGATCGAGTAGTCTCCGTACGAGGCCGTGTGGCCGCCGCGGGGATTCGTTGCCCTTGAAACGAATTGGACCACAAACCCCACGGCTGGCGACGGCCGTGGGAATTTTTTTGTTCCCCCGCCCGCGGTTGGCCCCAACGAGTTGAATAACGATGAGCACAGTGACGAAAAAAGCGCAAAAGACGACGAAGAACGCTACCCAACCAGCCAAAGCTAAGGCCGCATCGGCAACCCTGGGAGCGGTAATGTTTGGCCGGGATATTTTTATCGAAGCCCTCGAACGCGAGGGGGTCGAGGTCATCTTCGCGTACCCGGGCGGTGCCAGCATGGAGCTTCACCAGTCTCTTACCCGCTCCAAGATCCGCACCATCCTGCCCCGCCACGAGCAGGGCGGGAGCTTTGCCGCGGAAGGCTACGCCCGCGTCACCGGCAAGGCCGGCGTCTGTATGGCCACGAGCGGCCCCGGTGCCACCAACCTGGTCACCGCCATCGCCGATGCCTACATGGATTCATGCCCGCTCGTGGCCATCTCCGGCCAGGTCGCCCAAGCCATGATCGGCCGCGGTGCCTTCCAGGAAACCGATATGATCGGCGTTACGATGCCGATCGTGAAACACTCGTACCTGATCACAGACATCAACGATATCCCCCGCATCGTCAAAGAGGCTTTCTATATTGCGCAAAGCGGCCGACCAGGCCCCGTCGTGATTGATTTTCCAAAGAATCTGCAACAGGCCAAGACCCAACCCCGCTGGCCAACTCTGGACGAGGTCAAACGCGGGCTCCGCGGCTATACCGACGCCATCCGTGCCGGCGACATTGAACTCAATGAAATCATCGGATTGATCGAAAAGGCGGAACGCCCCGTCCTCTACTGCGGCGGAGGCATCATTACTTCGGAAGCCTCCGCCGAACTGAAGAAGTTCGCGGAAGCAACCCAAATACCAGTGACCACGACGCTCATGGGCGTGGGCGGCTTCCCGGAGACTCATCCGCTCTCTCTCCGCTGGCTTGGAATGCACGGCTCGGCCGTGGCGAACTGGGCCGTCAGCGGCGAATTTGAACTCCGCAAGGCCCCGTCCGAACCCATGGTGAGATTGAAGGCGGGGGCCGACTTGCTCCTCGCTTTCGGAGTACGGTTCGATGATCGCGTCACGGGCAAATTCGAAGAGTTCTGTAAGAATGGCACCATCGTTCATATCGATATCGACGCCTCCGAGCATAATAAGAACAAGCGCGCTCATCTCACCGTCCACGGGGATATCCGAGATGCCTTGACCCGCCTCAATGCTCTCGTCGTCAAACGTCCCGTCACTCGCAAAATCACCGGCTGGCATCAGCAGATTGCTGAATGGCGGCAAAAGGCTTCCTTTCATTACGAAATTACGGCCGAGATCGCCCACTCCGATCATGTGAAGGATCACATGAAGGGCCACGAGAATGAGATCATCCTCCCGCAGATGGTGATCGAGATGCTGTATGAACTCACCCACGGCGACGCCATCATCACCACCGGTGTCGGCCAGCACCAGATGTGGGCCGGCCAGTGGTATAAGTATACTCAGCCCCGCACCCTCATCACCAGCGCCGGCCTCGGTTCAATGGGCTACGGATTCCCCGCCGCCCTGGGGGCCAAGGTGGCCCGGCCCGATAAACAGGTCGTCGACATCGATGGCGACGGCTCGTTCCTGATGAATATCCAGGAACTGGCAACGGCTCACGTCGAAAAAATTGCAGCCAAGGCGATCATTCTCAATAACCAGCATCTCGGCATGGTGGTCCAATGGGAGGATAACTTTTTCGCCGGCAATCGCGGCCACACCTATCTCGGCAATCCCGACGACCGCCGGCAGGTGTACCCCGACTACGTCAAGGTCTGCACCAGTTTCAATGTGCCCTGCGAGCGGGTGATTTATCGAAAAGATCTCAAGGCAGCCCTCCAACGAATGCTGGACTCCAAGACCGCCTACGTCCTGGACGTCGTCACTCCGTACTCCGAGCACGTTCTTCCGTTCATCCCCGCCGGCGGGACCGTGGCGGATATGAAGTATTAAACCTCCACCGACCGAGCGCAATCCGGGCGGGGCCTCGGTCCCGCCCGGCTCCCTTTTCATGGCCGCTGCCAAACCTGTCCCGCCCGGTGCCGTCATCGGGGTTCTCGGCAGCGGCCAGTTGGGGCGAATGCTGGCCCTCGCGGCCCGTCAACTTGGTTACCGGGTTCATGTTTACTCCCCGGAGTCCGATTCCCCCGCCGGACAGGTCAGTGACGTCGAGATCGTGGCGTCGTATGAAGACCAGGATCGGGTCCGTGCTTTCGCCCGGGGAGTCCAGGTCGTCACGTTTGAATTCGAAAACGTGCCGGCCATCACCAGTCGCACGGCCGCTGAACTGGCTCCAGTCCGGCCCGACGGACACGTCCTCCACATCACTCAGCAACGCCTTCGCGAGAAGACGTTCCTGCGCGATCGCGGTTTTCCCACCACTCCCTTCCGCCGCATCGAACGTCTCGATGATCTTGAAACGGCAATTCTCGAACTGGGTCTCCCGGGAATTTTGAAAACTGCCAGCTTTGGTTATGATGGCAAAGGCCAGCAGAAGGTGGCCACGGCTGCCGGTCTCGCGGCCGCGTTCGCTGCCCTGAACGGTTCGGAAGGTATTTACGAAGCGTATGTCGATTTCGAAAGGGAGATCAGTGTCATCGGGGCTCGAACCATGACCGGCGAGTTTGTCGCATTCCCCGTCTTCGAAAACCGCCACGAGAACCACATCCTCGATGTCACGTTTGCCCCGGCCGCCATTCCCAGCGCTCTTGCGGCCGAGGCCATTGAATTGGCCCGGGGAATTCTTGAGTCTCTGAATGTGGTGGGACTACTCACCGTGGAGCTGTTTGTAACGCGTTCGGGCCGCCTGCTCGTAAACGAACTCGCACCGCGAACGCATAACTCCGGGCATCTAACCCTGGACGGATGTGTGACCAGCCAATTCGAGCAGCAAGTGCGGGCGATCTGCGGATTGCCTCTCGGCTCCACCGCATTGCGCCGCCCCGGGGCGGCGATGGCTAATCTCTTGGGCCACCTCTGGATTCCGTCCACCCCGGCGTGGACCGCGGCCCTCGCGGATCCCGACGTCAAACTGCACCTCTACGGCAAGAGCGACGCGCGGGTGGGACGAAAGATGGGGCATTTAACTATCGCCGCCGACTCCACGGATGAAGCGGTCCGCCGCGTCGTTGCGGCCCGGCACCGACTTACCGCCATCGGTTGATACCCTGCCGCGGCGGCGCAAATTCACGGCCTGCGACGCCGAATCGCAACCAGGCTCGAACGAGGGGGTTCGTCTCCCCCATCCGGCCAATGGCTGTGAAGACCGGCCAGACTGGTGCTCCCCTGCCCGGGATGCTGCACATTGAGCCAGAGCTCCGTGCGGTCCGGTGAAAGATTGGGCGAGCAAAATTCAGCCCCCTTCGGGGCCGTCGCAAATCGAATCGGCTGTCCGGCCCGAGCCCCGGTCGTGGGGACCAAGAGCAAATGGTTGTTCCCCAGATGGGCCTGCGTGCTCGCGGGCTTCAAGGGGTGCTGCCAGTCGTAGTCCGAGCACACGAGCAAATTGTTCCCCATCGTCAGCCCTAGGTTGTCCGGCCAGACAAGGCCCGTATCCGCGCTGCTCCCGACAAAAATACCAAATCGAAACTCGACCGCCCCAGCGTCCGCCCCCGCTTCCTGCAGTCGGGCGATCGCGCCGGCGGCATCGGAAGCGATGAGGGGCTTGGAGAGATCGGGCGCATGAGCGGATAACGAAATGAAAACATCACCGGTGACCGGATGTACTTCGATGTCTTCGGGCCGTTGATGCGGCGTTCCGCCGACCCACCAGGCCGCGGTTCGCGTATGGACGCCCACACGCGCTAAATCAAATCCCGCCTTTCTCAACGCCGGTTGCGCCGCCGGATCCAGCGGCTGCCAACGTCCACTCCGGGTGTCTGCCACGTATAACGTGCCGTCGGACAACAGTCGGCGATTTTCCTTTCCCCGCCCTGAATCAAATTTCTGATGCGAGATGAATTTGTAGAGACACTGCTGCGGCCGGTCATCGCCCATATAACCCACCAGTCGTCCATCCCGGGCGAGCGTAAAGGCGATGTTTTCATGTGCAAATCGACCGAGAGCCGTGTGTTTGAACACCTCGCGGGTGTCCGGATCGATCTCCACGATATAGCCAAAATGCTCCGGGGCATGGTCGAGAAACCGGGCGAGAACGGAAGCGCGATCACCCGTCTCCGGATCGCCCAGCAACACCGACGTTTGCTCTTCACCACTGCAGAAAGTTCCCCAGGGCGTGACACCGCCGCCGCAATTGCCGAACGATCCCGTGGTGGATCGGGCACCGTGCAACCAGGAACTTCCCGCCGCGGGCCCCGTCAACGCCACACCGGTGGAATGACCGGAGATGCGGAAATTCTTTTCATCCGGAACCACGGGCCGCCAGTCACCGCTGGGACGCCGGCGCATTCGAACGCACGATCCCCCCATTTGATCCAAGTAATCGTGCGCAAATTTTTGGGACAGATTCCCGGTGGTCAACGGTTCACCCAAGAGTAAGAGGGGATCGGACGCCTCGTGGTTACACCAAAGCCAGCCGTCGGAATCACTCCGTTGCACCCACGCCAGATAGTCGTTGTCGTCCCCGTAAGTCTCACCCCGCCCGTTCAGCCGCTGCCCGCGACGGAGCAAAATCTCGTATTGAAAACCCTCCGCAAGGGAGAGGGCATCCGCGTGCGAAACCGCGGCGGGCCTGAAGTCGATGCCGTCGAAGAGCGGCGTGCCAACCGGCAGGGAGGCCGCGCTTTGGGCGACAAGCCATCCGGGTACCAACCGATGACCGGCCGCCACGACCGCGGAGGCACCCAGAAACTGGATGAATTGCCGCCGTGGTTTCATGGGGATTTCGGCTGCCCCTCATTCGGCGGCAGCACGACGCGGTTCGTCGCCGCCGGCAGCACCCGCGTTGACCTGCGCGGCTGGAACGTGGCACGGGGTGGCTCATCTTCACCGGGTATGACCCCCGCCTCTCGGCCAATCCAGAAGGGCAATATTAAGTCGATCCCCGGATAGGCAACCAACGGTTCCGCCTTTCCCGGAATCCGGAACGGCGAATCGATCCATTGGAACGGTGCCGGCGTTTGAAAAGCCAACGGCAGGGCATAACGCGACCACCGGGATTCGTTGGCCGTGACGTACAGCAGTTCGTTCGTCGCAAAGATCTGCCCCGGCGCGCCCCACCGCGGCGGTGATGGGTACTGGGTGAGAACCCCTTGCAAGGTAGCCCGGGCAATCGGATCGGTGCTCGAATTGAACACGCTGACATAGGCGGCCGCACACCACGGATTGAGATGGGTCGATGCATCCCGCCAGAGCAAAGTGCAGTATTCCTGAAAACCGAGACCGCGCACCTTGTTCATTCGCTCCAGCCGAGCGAGGCACGCCATATTGGCAAAACTCATCGCGCCTCCTCGATAGTCCCCGTACCGGGCAACCGCGGGATTCGGGATGTCGCCCGGCCGGAATTGATCGCTCAGCTTCCGGGCCGAGTCCTCATAAAGTGAAAGGTAGGTCCGGGAATTGACCGTGGCCCCGGTTCGCAGGAGCGCCGTCGCAAGCATCGTCGTGACAAACGTCCGGTTTCCGTGCCCGTCATCGATTATCCAGCGATCCTCGATAAGTCGGCCCAAGATCAGGGTAGTTAAGGCCGTCACCCGCTCGCGAATCTTGATGTCCCGCACCAAGTCGAACGTTGTACCGAGTCCCAGATTCAGAGCGGCATAGGAATCGCGCGTCGTGTTGCCAAGCCAAACGATTGGATTCGCTTGATTGGTTCCAGGAAATGCCCAGCTCCCCAATCCGGACCGAGTCGGATCCGGCCCCCCAAAATCCCTGTAAAAACCAACAAACGCCGGATCTCGAGCCCGCCCCACAAACCGGACGACGTAGCCCGGGCGCCCGCTGGCCTGCAAGAGGCTTTCCACCCCATCCAGCACCGTGCGAATGTCCTGCAAATTCTTGGACTCGCGAGTCACCGCATACCGATAGCTCAGGGCCGTCAGCAAAAATCCGGTCTGCAAGGCGCTGTCTTCCAATCCCTCGTAAGACACCACCTCATCCCGGTTGGTGCTGGTATACCGCACGCTCGCCACCAACCCGCCTACCAGGTGGTATTTTCTTAAGTCTTCCAGGTAGGCGTCCGCCTTCTGCCGCAGCACCCCAAGCTCGTTCGTCGTCAGATCGGTCCAGCGCAGCGTAAATTTCTCCGTCAGCAATCCCACCAGCATGTTCTGCTGCGAAACGGAGAGCTCAGCGCCCACTCCCAGCGAGAGCATCGATATCCACGCGCCCAAAACGAAGACGGACCTTCCCAGCCAACGGCAAACGACCCAAAGCATCTTCGCAAGGTTTTCGGTCCGAGTGGCTTTGGCAATGGTTTATTGTCGAACACTGATCAGCTCGCCGAATTGCACAGCCGTCTTCAACCGCTCCCCGGCTCGAATCGCCGCAGGATCCCGCACCACCCGCCCGGAATCCGCCTCCCGGGTGATCGAGTATCCCCGATTGAGAATGTTTTGCGGTCCGAGCAACGCGAGGCTCCGCGACGCCCGCTCGAACCGGGAATGGTGGCCGAGCCTCTGACGCCGCAAAGCATCCGCCAACCGCCGCGCCACCTGTCTCACCTGCACCTCGCGCTCCCGAAGGCGTCGCCCAGGCCGAACACCGGCAAGTCGAACCGTGGCGGCATTCACCCGTGCCACCTGCAACCGGTACTGCCGCCCACTCGCCCGCAACAGGCGATCACTCAAGTCATCCAGCCATTGCCCCTGCTCGTCCAGCCGACGACGCGGATGCAGTCGAAGGAGTCGGCGACCCATCGCATCAACCGTCTCGCGGGCCTCACCCAATCGCCGTTGCACTCGAAACGTCAGTCTTTCGGCGGCTTCCGCGACAAATCCCCGGCTGTCGACCCACGATTGCGTCAGAATCTCCGCCGCGGCGCTGGGGGTCGCCGCGCGAAGATCGGCGACGAAATCCGCGATCGTAAAATCGATCTCGTGTCCCACCGCCGATACCACCGGGAGATCCGATGCCGCAATCGCGCGGGCCACGACCTCCTCGTTGAACGCCCAGAGATCTTCCAGACTGCCGCCGCCGCGCGTCAGAAGGATAACGTCCAGCTTTTGCCCTCCAGCCCCGGAACGAGACCATCTGTTTAATCGACCCAGAGCTCCCGCGATCTCCGAGGCGGCCCCATCCCCCTGGACGCGGCACCCGGCGAGAACTAATTCGAGCCGCGGTTGGCGCCGGGCGATGACGGCCATAACATCCTGCAACGCGGCACCGGTGGGCGAGGTAATGATCCCAATCCGACTGGGAAATCCAGGGATGGGTCGCTTCCGACCCACCTCGAATAAACCCTCAGCGGAAAGCTTCTGTTTCAACCGCTCAAAAGCGGCCTGGAGCGCGCCGATCCCTTGCAATTCAGCGGCGGTTACCCGGAGTTGATATTGTCCGCGCGGCTCATAAACCGTGAGATCTCCCCCCAACAACACCTTTGCCCCATCCCGCAACGACGCCCGGTCAATGCCCACCTGCCCCCGAAACAAAACGCAGCTCAACTGCGCACCGGAATCCTTGAGCACAAAGTACGCATGACCCGAAGACTGCAGACGGAAATTGGAAATCTCTCCGCTCACCCACACTCCGGCAAAGTCGGCTTCGAGCCGTTTCTTGAGACGGAGGGTCAGATCGGTGACCGTAACCACCCGACGGGTCTCCCCCGGCGGAAACAATTCACCAAAGTCCCACTGCGTTTTCTGGTTTCGAGCCATCGGATAAAAAGAGTGCCGGGTGATGCCGAACCTTTAGTTCAAGGGTTCGGAGATTCTCCGGATGCTCCTGGCACGGCCCGTCGAGGGATCGATATCCACCACGGCTCCCTGCAACAGAACCCGGCCGCTTGCCACCCCGAATCGTTGGGGCAAACCGGTCAGGAACCGCTTGATGACCGGTTCGATTTCTCGCCCCAGCACCGAGTCGTGCGGCCCCGTGAAGCCGGCATCGCTCAAATAGGCGGTACCTCCCGGAAACACCTGCTCATCGGCCGTCTGAACGTGGGTGTGGGTCCCGATGAGAGCGGAAACTTTTCCGTCCAGCATGCGACCGATGGCAATCTTTTCCGAAGTCGCCTCGGCGTGAAAATCCACGAACACAATTGGCGTTTCGAGACGGAGCCGCTCGACTTCGGATGTCGCCAGTACAAAGGGGTTTTCGAGCGACGGCATGAAGGTGCGTCCCTGCAGATTTAGGACGGCCACGGGCGGCAGGCTTCCCTTTTTCCAAATGACCGATCCGGCCCCAGGCACACCCGGCGGATAATTGGCCGGACGCAGGACCCGAGGTTGCTGTTCCAGCAGCGTCACGACTTCCCGCTGATCCCAGACATGATCCCCGGTCGTGATGACATCCACGCCGGCCGCGAAGAGTTCAGCGGCGATCGGCCCCGTAATGCCACGGCCGCCCGCCGAATTCTCGCCATTGGCGATGACGAATTCAAGCGAGTGTTCGTCGCGCAACCGGGGCAACAAGTCCCTCACGACCCGCCGGCCCGGTTCCCCCACAATGTCACCGATAAACAGCAACTTCATTGCTGGGCAGGGGGGCCGAAGGCTTCGCGAAAAGCCCGCATTGTTTGGGTGCCAGCCGTCTCGTCGTCCGGCAGGGGCAAGATCTCCGCGGAAATAAACCCTCCATACTGGATGTCCCTCAGCGCCGACACGATGGGCCCCACCGGCGTATGGCCGAGGCCGATCGCTCGTCGGTTGCTGTCGGCAAAGTGAACGTGGCCGACATGTCGGCCGCCGCGACGCAAGGCGCCGGCGATATCGGCTTCTTCAATGTTCATGTGAAACAGATCGCACAAAAGTTTCACGTTGGTGGTTTGCAGCGTGCTCAGGAAGGCGACGGAATCATCGACGGTGTGGAGAAGATTTGTCTCGTAACGGTTCAGGGGTTCGAAAAGCAAGGGAACCTCCAAGGCATGAGCGCGAGGCCCCAATTGATCCAACCCCTCCTTCAACCACGCCAGCGCCTGGTCGCGGGTAACCGCCCCGCCCCATCGCCCCTGCATCGATCCAATGATCGCCGGCGCGCCAAAACCTCCCGCAAAATCAATGACGGCACCGATAAAATCCCAGGCGTGCATTCGGAGATGCGGATCCGGATCCGTCAGCGAAAGCTTGCGGACCACCCACCCCGCACCCGTCCCCATTGCCGCCAATCGGAGTCCGTGCTTCTTCAGGAGTTCCCGCAACGCATGGCCGTCGATCTCGTCGGGATGAGACGGAAAGACTTCAATGGCGGCGAATCCCATCGCGGCCGCCCGGGCACAGGCGGTGGGCAAATCGTCCCAAAGGACAAAGGGTCCGCCGCGGGCTTGTGGCACAAGGGACACAGTGACTGCGGGAAGAATCGGCATACGTGAAAGCGGCTGGTTTGACGCATCAAACCCCGGGCCGCACAGTATGCGCATGAACGTCACGCACAAGCCGGGGTTTGAAGAATTTGTCCGACGCAAGGTGGAGGCGGGCACTCATGCGTCATAAAAGTTTCGAACATCAATCCCGTTCACAATTCCGGGCTTGACCCCTTTCCCGCTGTTTCTATCGGTCACGTTAAGCCGGCTGCAAGCCGACGCTCGTGCGTCTGTGCAGGCGCGTCCATAGCGGGATGGACAAGGTGTGGTCGCCGAAGAACCTCCAAACCGCCTTCTGTTCGGTTCGGAGGGGGTGATGGCGCTAATCACGCCATCCCTACCTCTATCGCCGAAGGCCACGACGGCAGTCCACGGCTGGCAGCCGAGAGTTGCGCAGTGCGGCCTTGGCGTTGTATTTTTCCCGCATGATTGTCGTCACAGCCGAAAATGGCCGCCTGCAAGTCACCATCCCGACCGCAGGCATGACGCCGGGCGAGGTCAACGACTTCGTCTCCTGGCTGCGTGTCGAGAGCGTTGTTCACCGCAGCCGGCTTACGGAGGACGCCGCTGGAAAATTGTCTGAGAACCTCAAGGCTGGCTGGTGGCAGGCCAACGAGCAGCGCTTCACTCCCGAGGGGGCTGCGTGAATCTGGATCGGATCGTTGTTGACACCAACATCCTCTTCTCCTTGCTGCTGCGCGGGGAGACCGCTCTGCGGAAGCGATTCCTAACCGACAGCGCGCCGACGTTTCACTGCCCCCGCTTCGTCTTTGTCGAGCTGTTCAAGCACAAGGAACGTATCACCCAAGCCACCGCGTTGAGCGAGGACGAGTTGTTGGAATGCCTCTACGAACTGCTCGCCCGGGTCCATTTCGTGGAAGAAGGAGGCATTCCCCTCGGCACCTGGATGGAAGCCCGCCGCTTGTGCCGGGACGTGGACCCGAAGGATGCGCCCTTCATCGCCCTGACGCTCCACTTGGACGGACGGCTCTGGACCGGCGACGACGAGCTCAAAGCCGGGTTGCGGGCCAAAGGCTTTGACTACTTTTTTGAGGCGTAGTGGCGGGTGGCCAAAAACCAGAGGTGGATAATTCACAGGGAACTCCTTCCTCGAAACGCCCGTCCGGAGCTATCGCGCGTGCTACTCACACCGGGCGGACTTTGGGCCTTTGCCAGTGGAGCGCCGGCTTATCCGCGCTATTCGCAGCTAATAATGTCGGAGAACCATCGGGGGGGGCGTTGGCCGAGTCGGCCGCCGAGTCGTTCCGGACGAGTTTGGCTTTCATCCTGACCCCCGTATTTCTATCGTTCACGTTAAGCCGGCTGCAAGCCGGCGCTCCGGGCTCCGGGCCGTCCGCTCGCACTTGATGTTCTGCTCATTCTGCCCGGCGCACCTCACTGGCAATGCAGCAATTGTCTTCAGGCTCATGGTATTTGAGGGCAGGAATGACGTCGGCGGGAAGGAAGGAAGGGGTCAAGCCCGGAATTGTGAATGTTATTCATGTTCGAAACTGTTTGCCTCCTATTCCAACTTCTCAAGGCGCTCCTTTTTACATAAGCGTAAATCCGCCAATCGGTCTGTTCGCACGCCTCACCCAACGTCTCCAGCCAGCTCTTGCAAGCCCTGTCTGCGGCGTAGATAGATAGCCCAGCCTTGATTACCACGCCCCACGACATGGTAAACCGCTCCCGCGTATTCAATTCGCACTTGTCGAGCCACCCCCTACATTCTGCCACACAACCGGCGATGCCTGCAACCTAGGTTCACGATTCCGTGACCCCTTTAGAACCGATCCAAAGACAGGGGGGAAGGAACGGGGAAAGGGGTCAGGAGGGGCTCGTCGAAATTGGCCGCTGAAGAGCTTTGTCCAAGGCGGTTTCGATGGGCCGTGTCTGTTTGCGTTCATATTCGACGCGAAACTGCTCCAAAAGGTGAAGATCGAGCAGATCCTTTTGACGTCCGCTCGCGCGCTTGCTGGCAATGATATCGCGGATGTTGGTCACGGGAAACCCGTCCTGCAGAACACTTCGCGCCTTTGCCGCGGCATAACTTTCAATGCCGTCGGGCGCATGCACCAGGTCGAGATCAAAGGGACCATTCTTGAGTTGGACGAAGTCGGCACACGCGATGATCTTCTGCACGATATCCAGTTCGAGAACAAAGCCGAGCTCGGCTACCGCCATGACCACCCGTTCCGCATTAGCCCGATTCGTAGGGAGGAAAAGATCGACATCCTGAGTGACCGACGGATACCCAAGCAGAATGGCGCCACTCTTTCCCAGAAACAGGTAGTCAACTTGATGTTTGCTGAAGGCAGCGGCCAATTCCACTGCCTGTTCCGGAGTGAATTTACTCGCAGGCATGGTCGGTCGATGCCAAACGGTAGCCTAGGTAAGGCGGCAATTTTTCGTGGCACCATTGCCGGTAGTTGACCATGGAGTCGAATGCCCGGCTCCCGCCGTCGTCAAGCACCGGCTTGTGGACCCATGCAAATCCATACTTTATCCGATCCAATGTCGGGCGCTCGAGCTGCCGCCGGCATTGATCCCTCCATTCGTTATCGGACTCCTCTTGGTTCATCGTATCGGAATCGTAAGCCGACAATTCGGTCCTGGCAAAGTCCTCACAACCACAAAGTGGATAGCAGCGAGAGCCCTGCGGGAGTTCGTCATATCCCATCGGCTGGTTTGACACACTGGCCACCACGCCGCACGATTTGACTATGAACGTCACGCCCAATTCTGGGTTTGAGGAATTTGTCCGCCGCAAAGTGGAAGCGGGCGATCCCCAGTCGGCAGCGGAGGTCGTATCGGAAGGGTTGCCCCGCTTGCAACAGCCGGACAAACCGTGGGCAGTCGAGGCCCGGAGCAAGACGGCTGACGTCACTCGCCGAGACTGGCTGGCAGGCGTGGCGGCAGCCGTCGTATGGGGGGGGGTGGCTCGACCCGCAACCGCGGACGCCCCAAAACTAATCAAACCGAAATCGATCGCCGCCGTGCTTACGGCCTACGAGAAGGGGCTTCATGCAGACGTGCTGATCGGGAAAATCCTGGAAGGCTGGAAACAGGATGGCGGTGCTGGGCCGGCTCTGAAACTGGCGTCGATGTACGTCGATCAGTTCACCGACAAAGATCTGGCCCGAACCATGGCGAAGAAGTACGACGTACCCCTGTTCAACACGATCGAACGAGCGGTGACCGTCGGCAGCGATCGCATTCCGGTCGATGGCGTTATCAGCATCGGCGAGCACGGGAGCTATCCATCGAATGACAAGGGACAAGTCCTGCATCCGCGTCGACGCTTTTTCGAAGCGATCACCGATACGTTCAAAAAATACGGCCGGGTCGTGCCGGTCTTCAACGACAAGCACTTGGGACCCGTCTGGTCCGACGCGAAGTGGATGTACGACCGGGCGCGGGAAATGCAGGTGCCCTTCATGGCCGGCTCGTCCATGACCGTCGGCGCTCGCGAGCCCGAAATTTCAGTCCCGCTGGGCTGCGAGATCGAAACGGCCGTGGGAATCGGCTACTCGGGGCTCGATATCTATGGCAGCCACGCCCTGGAGTTTTTTCAGTGCCACGTCGAACGACGGCGGGGCGCGGAAACCGGCGTGAATTGGGTACAGTGCCTCCAGGGGGACGCGATCTGGAAGCCGCTCGATGAAGGTGTGATCTCGAACGACGCTTTCCACGCCGCGCTCTCGCTGGTTTCGTCGCAACCGAATGGCGTCCGCCAGAGCGATGAAGCGACACTATTCCTGTTTCACTACAACGACGGCCTGCTGGGCGCTGTCTTTATGTTGCCGGGCGTTGCCCGCGGGACGTCCGTGGCATTGAAACTCAAAGGACAGAAGGGATATGTAGCCACTCGATTCGAAGAACGAACGGAGCCGCGACATCCACACTTTGCCTATCTGCTCAAGGGGATCGAACGGATGATTCACACGGGGCGATCCAGCTACCCCGTCGAGCGCACATTGTTGAGTAGCGGCATTCTTGATCGAGCCCTGACGTCGCGATTTCTGAAGTACGAGAAGCTGATGACCCCCGAACTGGGGATTCGTTATCAGCCGGTCGACTATCCCCATGCACCGCAGCCCAGCTTAGACTCCGACCCGTCGCAAGCGTGAGTAACATCGACTAAGTAAGAAGTGAGACGTTCGCCAAATCCCATTGACTGGTTTGACACACTGGCCACCGCACCGCACAGCGGGTTAATGAACGTTACGCTCAAGCCTGGGTTTGAGGATTTACGATCCTGCCACGGAACCAGTCGAAATCGTCCGGATCCTGCACGGTGCCCGAGACGCGACGGCGGAATTGGGCACGTAGTTGGACGAGCGGCGTCAGGAAATGGTCAGGAAGGGGTCAAGCCCGGAATCGTGAATGTGATTCATGTTCGAACCTGTTTGCCTCTTATTCCAACTTTTTACGATTCCGGTCCATTGACGTGGGGGCACCGTGTCCGCGTCAGGGCAAATTGTTGAGGAGGCGGAGCCGGTAATAACGATTCCCACCCGGAGTGTTGGTTTCCACGAGAAACTGGAGTTTGTTGTTTCCACGCACGGGTCCGGCCACAGGCTTCCATGTTCCCGACTCAATGGAACGGGTGGCCTCCAGTACATTGCTGATTGCGGTCGGACTGCGAAAGGAGACGGTCACCCGGTTGGTGGAGGTTTGAATGGTCTCGATCCGCAAGCCAGCTTGAAACCTAATCGGCAATAAATCAGACGGTGATTGGATCGGCCCACCGCCGACCCCGTTGGTGGAAATGTCAATGACGCGGAACCCCACGAGGTAAGTCCCGGCCGTGCTTGTCGTAAACTCGCGCCCGTGGATGTGGCCATAGGGATCTGCGCCAGGCTCGCCGTTGTTCTCACTGATGATCACGTAATTCGTTCCGTTTTTCGTGCCGACCGGCACGCGGAACGTAATCACTCCCAAGTCACTCTCTCCGTCACCCTCCCAAAAGGCGAAGCTGCCACCAGGCGGTCCCTCGACGCTAACCACTTGGACCGCAAGCCGCGAACCGAATGCGGCATGCCCCGGAATCGGGCCACCGTTGGGAATCGTTCCTGCGAGCGAGGAAAATGTCAGTACGTCGCCCCGGTAATAACCTTCGTTCAGCCCGTTGGTCCTTAGAATCTGCGGGAAGGAGTAACTGCCTTGGGTACCATCAAAAAAGTTGCCGTTGCTGAAGTACGCTTTGTCGTCTTGGTTGGTGCCGGCCGCGCCAGCGTAGATGTGAGTGTCCGCCAGGCATGGGAGCGCCCATGCCACCAAGCCAAGCAGTGCAAGCACCGACATCCGGACCAGGGTCTGTGGCTGAATGTTCATAAACCAGAGTGTGTAGCGACCCGTTGGATCGAAGTGCCGGCGATGACCGCCACCACTTCGATCGGAATGGGAGCACCGCCCACTACCGGTCCCGACTTCATAGGTCGGTGACAGAAATGTTCGGCGTTGCAATCAAGCTGGAACATCGATCCTTCCACACGCGCATTACGGTGCGTAGCGAAAGCGGAAATAATGCTGGGTCGCACGGCTGTCGACCACGACGCCGAGTTGTCCGTCCACGGTAACGGGAACGTTGGTCACGCTCGTCCAATGCGTCGAGTCGGTGGCCAATGCGGATTCTAACACCCAATTGGTACTGGTGCCGGAGGGCCACGCGACAAACACTTTCGGGGCAATACTGAGGACCGGCGTCGGAGTTACAGACAAAGTCGCTGAAATCCCATGGGGCGAGTGCGCCGTGCCGGCGGTTTTGTTCGCGATGTCATTACCGCCAATGAAAATGGTGTAGTCGCCAGCCGAGAGCGCGAAGCTGCCGGTCACCGTCCCGGTGGCGTTGGTGTCCACCGCCGAGCCTTTATAGATAAAACTGCTCAATTGGGTAAAATCACCCGGGAGGTCGCCATCGCCACCGATTTTCCAGTCCCCCAACGCATTCCAGCTTCCATCCGTCGAACCAGGGTCTGTGGCCGTCGGATCTACATTCTGTTGAACCCACCAAGTCCGCCACGCCTCGGAAGCAACGCCGACGTCATGATCGGGGCTGGCAGCATTGGTCGTTTGCGACGGTGGGAGTGGGGCCAGAGCCGCCAAGCCCGAATAGATGGAGAATGCCGGAATAAGCCCGCCGAGCGAATTCGTGGTCGCGCTCGGATTGGCTGAGACCGTCAGGCTGACCAATGCGGCATTGTCCAGGTGGAGCCGGAAGGCACGGCCCCGGTGGCTGTCACCTAGAATGCCATCCGCGGCGTCGGCCCAGCCATAGTTGCCGGTGACCGCTTGATTGGTGATCGTCTTCGAACCGAGCGACAATCCGCTGTAGGAGCCGAAGTCGCGGCCGGAATAGCTGACATGTGCACGGGCAACACTGCTGACCACCAAACACGCCGCGGAAAGGATCAGACCTCCGACGACGGTTCGAACGCCGATCACGGCGATCGGTGTTCCTCTCATTTTCACTTCCCTAGTTTTCATTTCGTCTTCTGTTCCGTTTTTCCGGGTTGAGGGAGATGAAGGGTCATCCCCGCATTCTTGGTCGTGCTTCAGAACTCAATTGATTGCTTTGCGGATGCGATAGAAGCGGATTGGCGCAGTCGCGTTGGTATCGACGAGCCAGCGTAGTTCGCTGTGGGAGGTTCCGATGATGCTGGCGACCACGGCCCAATTTGTTCCAGCGACGGTAGGGCTCGATTCAAACACATAGTCCGTGAATCCCGGCAGGCCGCACCGGGCGACGGCCCCTTTGCTGCTGAGGGAAAAATCGCTGAGGTACAATCCGGCCTGCAGATACAAATGTATAATTTCGGACGAACTCTGCACCGGACCGCCGTTGGGGCCGTTGTTGGAAGTGTCCACGAGTTGAATGCCCACGATGTAAAGTCCGGGTTTGTTCAATGTGAATCGACGGCCATGAATATGGCCGTATGGGTCGGCAAACGGATCGGATGAATCCCCCTCGCTCAAATTGAATCGATTAGTTCCACCGACCGTGCCGACGGGAATAGTAAACAGGACGGATGGATGAGCCGGATCATCAATCTCATTCCAAAGGGTCAACGAACCTCCGGTCGGCCCCCGCAACGAAAGAAAGCTTAATTCGATGTAGGTTCCAAGTGCCGCCGCGTAGGGACTGGGTCCGGCATTAAATATCGTCGCTGGCAGCGCGGAAAAGGTGGTGGCCGTCTGATACAACCCAGGGTAAAGATCGGGAAAGTTGTCCTGGAGGTAAATGCAGGCGGGCGATTGCGCGTAACCACCCCACGAGTTGGTATCCCAAAGGTAACCGTTTTGAAACCACAATGGCGCGCCGGGAGTCTGACTCACTACGCCGGCGTAAAGGTGGGCGTGTTGCGCCTCGACCGGGGTGCTGGTCAACGAACAGATCGACAGAAGCAAGAGGCTTGCATGAACTTTGGCAAATAATTTCACCATATTCCGGTGCATCATGGATTTCCGGTGGGGTTCACGAACCGTCCTCCCGTCTCGGTGAGCTTTGGCCGGACCTGTTCCCACTTGATCAACTGAACATGGCCGTCAAGAAACAGATAATTGGCGCTGCCGGAATGGCGTTGCACAATGACTTGGCTGACAAACATGTTCGGGGTATAGCCCTCGCCATCCACCAGTCTGCCGGCAAAGTGAAAGTGATCTTCGTTGATCAGGTTCTCCGAGGACTCAGTCATCCAGATCGTGTCGGAGGGGCTTGGCACTTGTGTCCGCCGCGCGATTGGATTCGGGTTGGCTGGAGGGGTCGCGAAGTTCAACAGGAAGTCGTTGGCAGCATAGCTGTATATCCGACCGGTCCCGGCTTTCTCGACTGGACAGATATAAATATTCGTGGCGGCTCCGATGTTGGTGGCAGTGAATTGGTAGCCCAAATGGGGGAGCAACGAAGCCACCCACGACACATTGCCGCGGCCCATGTGCGACGAGGCCGGCAGTCGATCATCATTGTCATTTGCGTACATCGCGGTGGCCAATCCGATGTTCTTGAGATTGTTCAGGCATCGGATCGATTTGGCCCGTGCTTTCGCACGGCCCAAGGCAGGCAGCAACAGCCCCGCAAGGATGGCGATGATGGCAATCACCACCAACAACTCAATCAACGTAAAGGCTTTGGTCTTCATCTGCGCATTCATGCACAGGACTCGCGTCCAGTGGACGCCATCGAATCAGGGAAACTCACCGCACACCGAACACAATCCGGCCACGGTACAACGAAGCGAATTCATCGTCCGGCCGTAACCGCCGGACGAAGAATTTGGGGAAGAATTAGGCCGTCCGAGGAGGCGGCTTGGGAGGTTTGAGGGTACGAACGGATGCGTCGGCCGTTACGGAAGACATTTTTTCGGTGTCTCTGGAAAAATCGAACGCCCTGCATTTCCAAACCAGACCCAAATCCAATTTCTTAGAGCCGGGTTTCACCTCCTGCTTCTTTTCCTTCTGCTTTTCCTCGGCACGCGCCTGTTTGATAACTTTGCACATCGGGCACGGATGTTCGCCGTCGAAAGTCTTGGTCACAGCTTCGGTGAATGAAGCATCACGCGAGTAACTGACGATCATACCCGTCCACGCAATTGTTTGGAGCACGGCCCAGTGCAGGCCCAACGAAAGGACCAGCACCAACACCGTGGCAAATCGAACTACGGAACGCACACGCACCACACTACGGAAAATCTCCTCAACGTCAACCAAGTCACGGCCTGACGTGGCGGCGGAGCAGTCAGAACCTGCGCAACCCCTTGCCGTTGGCGGGGATTGGCAAAAGCTGTCGCCGGAGGCCGTGCGCAAAGAAATGGTGCGAGGTGCAGGGTTCGAACCTGCGACCCCTTGCGTGTGAAGCAAGTGCTCTACCACTGAGCTAACCTCGCATTGCGCCCCGCGTTCATAAAGATCTGACCGGGCATTTCAAGTACGAAGTTCCGGTCGCACCGGTTGCACACGACTGCATCAAGCTCAGGCTGAGCAACGGTAGCGCGGTTGGACCGATGTTGTTCAATGAGATTTATGGAGGTACGACGGTTAAATGGGTCTTTTTCAACCCAATCTCGCGATGTCGCTTCACCGACGTCCACACAATCCCAGCCCTGAAAGGGCGGCACCACCTCCGTGACCTTCGGCCGGTCATTTGCCCTGGGCTGGCGTCGGGTGACCCTTTGTGTGGCGCAGTTAAAGAGGGGTTTGGGGGATCCAGGAGTGGAAACGTTGCAGGTCGCGGTCTTTGCGGACGGCCCGGATCCACAACGTCATTCTGGTTTCATTTGGGGGCAATGGGTCGTTGTAATCGCCGATGTATAGCCGCCAAGCCAAGCCGAGCTGACGGTAATTCCCGAGGCACTGGATTTGGGATGCTTTTGCCTTCGCTTTGGTCAATGCCGGGAGCAACAGGCCGGCCAGGATGGCGATGATCGAGATGACACCGAGCAATTCGATCAGGGTAAATGCGAATTTCTGTCGCCCAACTCGGGATGCAATTGCCAATCGGAGCACGCTCTCTATTCTCCGTGGGCGCGCCGCCGGTGCAACCATTCTATTCCATCTCCACATAATCTCGCGACAAACCATCTCAGCCGACACGCCAAATCAGCCGTCCACCGATTCCCCGTCGGCTGGCGTGAAGCATCCCCTCCGCTTCGACCGTCACGAACTGGCCGGAGCGTTCGGCGACCTTGGCACGGACCTGCCGTTGATCGTCGGCATGATTGTCGCCTCCGGACTCGACGCGGCCAGTGTGCTGGTGATGTTCGGTGCGATGCAGATTCTCACCGGCCTCGTGTATCGGATGCCAATGCCGGTGCAACCACTCAAGGCCGTGGCGGTACTCGTCATTACCCAGAAACTCGTGCCGAACATCATATACGGCGCGAGTCTGGCCATTGGCGTGGTAATGCTCATGCTGGCGCTCACGGGCTTGTTGCAATGGCTTGCGCGCGTCGTACCCAAATGCGTCGTGCGCGGCATCCAGTTTGGCCTGGGCGTGCAACTGGTATCGATGGCGCTGAAAGACTACGTGCGAGCCGACGGCGGCTGGGGTTACGCGCTGGCGGGTGTGGCGTTTGTGCTCGCGCTCTTGCTGACGGACAATCGCCGGTTGCCTGCGGCGTTGGCGGTGATTGGACTTGGGCTGGCTTATGCGCTCGTATTTCATGCGGACAATTTCAGGGGCGACGCGGCGTTTGGTTTTCGACTGCCGCAACCGCACCTCCCGACATGGGCCGATGTGTGGACCGGTTTTCTGGTCCTGGCCTTGCCACAAATCCCACTCTCGCTCGGTAACTCCATTCTCGCGACCAAGCAGGTCGCATCGGATTTTTTTCCGGAACGTCCGCTCACCGTGCGGCGCATCGGGCTGACTTACAGTTTCATGAACCTGCTCAATCCGTTCCTGAGCGGAATTCCGGTCTGCCATGGATCAGGCGGGATGGCGGGGCACTACGCGTTTGGCGGACGCACGGGTGGGTCGGTGGTGATTTACGGCTCGTGCTTCGCGCTAACCGGGCTATTTTTGAGCGGCGGTTTCGAGCGATTGAGCCACTTGTTTCCACTCCCGATTCTGGGGGTGCTGCTGCTGTTCGAGGGGTGGACGATGCTGACGTTGCTGCGAGACACGGCGGGGGTGAAAAATGAATTCATGATCGCGGTGCTGGTGGGATTGATGGCGTTCGGCCTGCCGTATGGCTACGTGGCCGGACTGCTCATCGGCACGGGGCTTTATTATCTGACGCGCAGCGGAGCACTGAAACTCGGCCATGAGTAATTCCACCCAGCGCCGCTCTCCCTGGCTCAACCGCACGGTCCTCGGTTATCGGTTATCGGTTATCGGATCACGGCGCTGAGCACAACTCCTCCCTTTGCAACCGAAGTTGGAGAGTGACCCGTCTATTCCACTCCCTGACCTGTTGTAAGAAGAATCCTTACTGAAGTCGCGTGCCGGACCCCAGTTGTCTGATTGCACCCGAATGGCATCCTCACCCTAATGCAAACCCCTCGTGTCCTCGATGAAACGCGCCCTCGTGTAAATTCACCCTCCCGGTCGCTCCGCGTCGTTATTGCTTACGAAGACCTCGCTGCGGGCAAACGCGCCATGTCTTTGCTATCCCAGCTGGGAAAACACTTTGGTGACGACATTCAATTCGAACCGCTGCCCTGGTCTTTTTCTCTCTTGGCGGATGTAGACTGGTGCACGGTGGCCGCCAGTGATGCGGTCAGGGCGGATATCCTGATTATTGCGACGAGCGGCGTTGGTCCGTGGCCTCTGGCCATCGATCGTTGGGCCGTGGATGCCATCGGAAGGAAGCGTGGAACCTCGGCTGCGGTCGTTGCTCTTTTCGGCCCTGATGAGAATCCCGACGGTGTGGGTTCGCCTCGATTAGCGGCCATCGAACGAATGGCCCACGGGGCCGGGCTCGACTTCTTCGCTCCCACGCCGCGAAGTGATGTCAACCGGGTCATCGCACAGATTCATTGGCGCGCCGAGACGATCACGCCCGTGCTGGAAGGAATTCTCCGGCAGCAAGACTTGAAACGCATTCAGGGCCGGACGAGCGTATCCGTCGTGTGATCATTATTCCTTGAGACGATCTCACGACCTTTCCTGTGGGTCTGCACATAGGGGACAGGTTCTATATTTCTCAGTTTCAGCGGTTGATGGCGGAGCCATTATCGCTTCGCCACTTTGATGCTACCGCCAGAAGTGCTGAGGGAAACTTTGGGCCCGCCGCCGTTCAACTTGCCGTTGACCGAGCTGCGCTTGACTGCGCCTTCCACCGGCAGGTCGCAGTTCACGTTTCCGCCAGAGGTGCTGGCGTTAAGGTCCGCCTTGAAGTCATTGGGGACGGTCAGGCTGATACTGCCGCCGGATGTGTTTAATTCGAGCGGCTGTTCGATCTGGCCGGCAAGCTCCGCGCGGATGGAACCACCGGAGGTGTGGCCCTTCATCGCGCCGCTGACCGCTCCGACTTGAATGCTGCCCCCGGACGTATGAGCCGACACATTGCCTTCCACGTTGCCCACTTTGATGCTGCCGCCCGAGGTCTCGACGTCGGCGTTACCCTTTACGTCCTCCAGGCTGATGCTGCCGCCGCTGGTGTGCGTCTTGATCTCCCCCTTTACTTTGCCGAACTTAAGGTTGCCGCCGGACGTATGGGCCGCAACGTTGCCGGTGATGTCCGCCACGCTGATGCTGCCGCCGGCGGTTCGCACCTCGAGGTTGTACTTTGCGGGCACCACCAGCGTGTGCCGGGCGTTCAGGCTGACGCCGCACGGTTGTTTGCCGTCCTTCCACTTCATCGCGATCTTCACGTCGCCGCCCGAGTTTTCATAGTCGAACACAATCTGATCAATGAGCTCGCTTGAGCTCCTGCCAAACCAGCCGTTGCCAAGCTTCAGCACTGCGTCATAGGTGACCTGATCCTGGTCGTGCGTCTTGATGTCGATCGCGCCGGCAAAGGTCGTAAAGATCAAGGTGCCACCGCTCGTGGCCGGCAGGCTCTTGTGCTCGTTCCGTTCCGACTCAGCGGCGTTGAGGGGCAGCGCGGCGGTCAATGCCGCGCAGGCGAGCGTGGTAAAGAAGGAAAGGATGGTAGAGGTAGGATTCATAGCATTTCGCAGTTCAGGTTCAACCACACAGCCGGAGAACAAAAGGTTTCAGTCAAATCGACGATGCTATCGATTCACCGAAACGTCGAATGGGTGAAATCGTTCTCCAAGTGCGATACAAAGGGGGGACAAGCGTGAAAGCCAAATCCATCCGGTTCAGCAAATTCTCGGCAACTGTTCGCCGCTCAGGAGGTCGAGCACCCGCTGGCTGCCAAGCCGGTTCTTGAGTGTCACCAGCCCGGGGGTGCCGGCGCTCACGGTTCCGATGAACACGGCGTCGGCACCGAGCAGGTGGGTGTGCAGCAGATCGAGAGCGCGCGGGAGGTCACGCGGAGAGATGAAGGCAACGAAGCGGCCTTCGTTTGCCGTGTAGAGCGGGTCAAGGCCAAGAATTTCGCATGCGCCGCGCACTTCCTCCCGCACAGGAACAGCGCTTTCATCGATGTCCACCTGAACCCGGGCGGCGACGGCGATTTCGTTCAACGCACTCGCGAGACCGCCGCGGGTGAGATCGCGCAGGCAGTGCACTTCGACACCGGCGTCGAGCAGCGCTAGCACCGGCGCGGCGATTTCCAGTCGCACGCGGCCGCTGCGGAGCAGATAGAATCGGTCGGCTGCATCGCCTTCGTGGAACAGGTATTCACCCGCCTTGAAGTGCGTGTTCGATGCACAGCCAGCACCCACAGCCCCACGGAAAAGGTTGCTTGCTGAAAAAAGGTGGATTCATTTGGATCAGAGCATTGAGGAAAGAAAGCGATTCGCCATGGAAGGATTAAGTCCCTAAGCAAACAGGCAGAAAGATTCACCGGCGTCGCGAACTTGCCTCAATCACCCGCTCCATAGCCCGAGGAAGTCCGGTGTGAAGCAGCCATTCTCAAAAATTGACTCTTTCTTTACGCATGGATTCCTTGCGCTTCTATTCCAATCTTCCTGCCAACACTATTCCTGTCAGCCAGTTGGTGGGAGACGAGACACGATTCTTTGCCGTCCCGGAAGACTGGCAGGTCATTCTCACCGATGTTCGCAAATCGACCGAGGCGCTCAGCGACGGACGGCATCATCTCGTCAACCTTCTCGCCACCGGCAGCATCATCGCCGCAGTGAACATCGCTCACCGGGCGGGAGTCTCGCTGCCGTTCTTTTTTGGCGGAGACGGCGCTACGCTGCTGGTGCCGCCCTCGCTCGCAGATCCCATCCAGCAAGCCCTCATCGTGCATCGGGAAAACGCGCGCGCAAACTTCGGGCTGGAACTGCGGGTCGGAAGTGTGCCGCTGGCCGACGTTTATCGCCACGGCCTTCGGCTCCGAATCGCCAAGATTGACGTCCACCAAGGACTCGTGATCCCCGTCGCTCTGGGCGAAGGGTTGCAGTATGTCGAGAAGCGCATCAAGAGCGACGACTTCGCGGCCCCATCGGCGGTCTCAAATGCCACGCTGGACCTCGACGGCATGGAATGTCGGTGGGACAGCATCAAGCCGCCGGAAAACACCCAGGAAATTGTGTGCCTATTGCTCACCGTGTGTGAGGATCGGCGGCAGGCGACGATCTTTTCTTCCGTGCTCAGGCAAATCGACGCGATCTACGGGCCTTTGGAACGTCGCAGCCCAGTCTCGCTGCCACAGCTCAAGCTGAAGGCGACCCTGGGCAACATCGGCACGGAAATGCGCGCCAAGCTCGGTCGGTTCGATCTTGGTTACCTCGTGGCAAATTGGTTTCTCACCCGTCTCGGCGGGCTGTATTTTGCGTTCACGCGGGGGGGTGCCAATTATCTGCACAATGTCGTGCAGTGGTCTGACACCTTGATGATCGACGGGCGCATCAACACCATCATGTCGGGAACGGTGGGCCAGCGAACTGCGCTCGTCGAGTCTCTGCAAAGGCTCGAAGAGGCGGGCGAAATCCGGTTCGGGATCCAAGTCTGCGCGGCCAGCGTCATGTCCTGCTATGTCCGCAATCGCCGCGACCAGCACATTCATTTCGTTGACGGGTTAGGTGGCGGCTACACGCATGCCGCCACCATGCTCAAGCATAAATTCGCACAACACGCCGCAAGAGGATCGTAATATTCACATACGATGCAGCGCCAACCCGGCATCACCCGGGCGAAGAAGCTGCTGAAATGGGAGCCGAAGGTGCCGCTGGGCGAGGGGCTGAAGAGCACCATCGCGTACTTCCCGAACAAAGTTTCCGCTGTTCGCTGAACCCGCCCATGAAGGCCCCACTCACGCGGACCAGTTATCCGTGGCCGACCTTCCACCGGGTCTGTTGCGAGGGGCTGGGTGCAGTGCGGCCTTTTTCCAGCCGGGACTTCCCCGATCCCTACGGATGGAATTTCGGCTCCGCCCGTGCGCCTTCCTACTGGGCCTATGGCAGAATGCGCGCCCTGCTCGCTGAGACCGACGCCCTCGCGGTTCAACCGCGGCGCGTTCTGGAGGTGGCAGCCGGCGACGGGGCGCTGTGTGCTGTGCTCGCGGCGCAGGGTTGTCAAGTGACGGCCAATGACCTTTGCACCGAAACGCTTGGCGCGGACCTCGCGCACTTCAGCAACGCCGATAAGATCTGTGTGCTGGGCGGCAACCTTTTCAAACTCGACCCGGAACATACCGGCCGCTTTGACCTCGTGATCGCCTGTGAGGTTTTGGAGCACGTCGCGCACAGCGTGGATTTTTTGCGGCAGCTCCGGCGATTCCTCGCACCCGGCGGCCGCGCACTCGTCACGACCCCCAACGGAGACTTCTTTCGGAACAAGCTGCCCACCTGGTCGCAGATCACTGACTTTCAGGCCCTCGAAAGCCAGCAGTTCAAGCCGGACGCGGACGGCCATCTATTCCTCATCACGCCGGACGAAATGGCCCACCTCGCGGCCGAGTCCGGCTTTGCCATGGAGCGGCTCTCGGTCTGGGGTTCGCCGTTCATCAGCGGCAACATCAATTAAGGGAAATCTATCAATGGGTAGGCTGGATTTCCCCCCGTCCGCCGCTGAGGCCAGCATCCGGTTGAGATGCAGGACAGAACAATTCTTGATGGCAGACAACAAATTGGTTATTTAGCCAAATAGACAGGTTACCCATGCCTTCCCGCCAGACTGTTTCCAGCAAGCGCTCCGCCGTCATTAAGGCCCTGGCTCACCCGTCGCGCCTCCTCATCGCCGAGGCGCTGATGGGCGGTGAGATGTGCGTGTGTGATTTGAAAGACCTCGTGGGCGCGGACATGTCCACGGTCTCCAAGCATCTAAGCATCATGCGCCAGGCCGGTGTCCTCGTCTCCGACAAGCGCGGTCTGAACAATTACTACCGCCTCGCTTGCGACTGCCTCGGCGATTTCCTCCGCTGCCTCGACCAGCTCGCGCCTAGGAATGTCAAAACCAAGCCCTGCTGCTGACCTGCCATGACCCTCACCGAATTTCTCACCCACCTCCGGGCTCATGCCGAGAGGCCATTGTCGTTTCTTCCGCCTCAGTTTGAAGCCTACGGACTGCCTTGCGCGTGGCCTCTGCCTGCCGGGTGCGTGCGCTCCGGCCCCGCCCGCGGCGCTGCCGACCACCTGCTGCACACCGGGATCGAAATGCGGTTGAGCTTCCCATGAAAAAACTCCTCGCCGAGCTGTTGGGCACCTTCACGCTCGTCTTCGCGGGCACCGGAGCCATAATCATCAATGCCGCCAGCCACGGTTCTATCGGCCACGTGGGCATCGCGCTCACCTTCGGCCTCGTCGTGCTCGCGATGATTCACACCTTTGGCGATATCAGCGGCGCGCATTTGAATCCGGCGGTCACGCTCGGCTTCGCCGTCGCACGCCGCTTCGCCTGGCGGGACGTGCCGGGTTACCTTGGCGCACAATTCATCGGGGCGCTGGCGGCCAGCCTGCTGCTGCACGTCCTGTATCCACAAGACGTCCTGCTGGGGTCCACGCTGCCCGCCGGGTCAGCGCTGCAGAGCCTTTGGCTGGAGCTGGTGCTCACCGCCATCCTCATGCTGACCATCCTCAGCGTCTCCACGGGCGCGAAGGAAAAAGGCATCACGGCGGGCCTTACCATCGGCGGCGTGATCGCGCTGGAAGCCATGTTTGCCGGTCCTGCCAGTGGTGCTTCAATGAATCCCGCCCGCTCGCTCGCTCCAGCGCTTGTCTCCGGACATTTCGAGCATCTCTGGCTCTACCTCGTCGCCCCGGTGCTCGGTGCCATGATCGCGGTGCCGCTTTGCATCGGCGTGCGCGATCCCGGCTGCTGCGGGGGCCGATGCACACCGGCTACCCATTGACCCGAACAGCTCGCTTTCCCCCATGCACAAACCCACCATTCTCATCCTCTGCACCGGCAATTCCTGCCGCTCCCATCTGGCCGAAGGCATTCTGCGCCGCGCCTTGGGCGCCGGCTACACCGTCGCCAGCGCCGGATCGAGGCCCGCCGGTTACGTCCACCCCCTCGCGATCAAAGCCATGGCCGAGATCGACATCGACATCAGCTCGCACGCCAGCAAACACATGAACGAGTTCTTAACAGAGGATGTTGAGACCCTCATCACCGTCTGTGGCAATGCCGACCAAGCCTGCCCCGTGTTTCCCGGCCAGCTCAACCGCCATCACTGGGGCTTTGACGATCCCGCCCATGCCACCGGCACCGAGGACGAGCAAATGCAGGTCTTCCGCCGCGTGCGCGACGAGATCAGGCGCGTGTTCGAGGCCTATGCGGCCGGGCGGAAGGATGAAGCCTGTCGATGAGCCGGTTTAATGGGGCATCGTGCGAGTGTTGGCATTGGCTCGCTGTTTTCTGCTTTGTGCTGGGTTCCGAGACCGCTCGCGCGGAGATCCTGGTCGCGACACGTCTCACCACGGCATTGCGCGAAGGCACCAACGTGCTTGCGGCGCAGGCCTTCCATCGCGCCCGCGAAAACGGCGATTTCCAGTTCAATGCCGGTTTGGCGGCGGCGCGCCTCGATCTTACCCCGCCGGTGATTATTGCGGTGACGCCCGCCCCCGGAACAGTCACGGCGTTGGGCGAAATCACCGTGACCTTCAGCGAAGCGGTTTCGGGCGTGGACGAGGAGGATTTGCTGATCAACCACGTGCCGGCCAGGCGCGTGACCGGCGGCGGAGCGGTGTATTCGTTCACGTTCGATCCGCCCGCGCGCGGCATGGTGCAGGTTTCGTTGGCGGCTACACATCGCATCGCGGATTTTGGCGCGACGCCAAATCCCTTCGATCACACCGTGGGGGCGTCACGCTGGCAGTACACACTGGTGGACGGGATCCCGCCGGTGGTGGTCCAAGTGCATCCACCGCCCGCAGCACGCCCGCAGCACTTAACGCAGGTCGAGGTGCTTTTCAATGAGCCGGTCACGGGTCTCGACGCGGCCGATTTGCTGATCGAGGGTCAGCCTGCCGCCAGCGTCAGCGGCATCCTGGCAGGGCCGTACGTGTTTGAATTCCCGCCCACGGCCGAGGGCGTTGCCGGCATCGCGTGGGCCGAAAATCACGGTATCCGGGACCTGGCCGAACCGGCCAACGGCTTCGAGGGGCGAACGTGGGAGTATTTTGTGGACGCCTCTGCTCCGACCGGCCAGGTGGTCCTGACGGAATTCTGTGCTTCGAATCTGAACGGCCTCAAGGACGAGGACGGCGATGCGGAGGACTGGATTGAACTCCACAACGCCGGCGCGACGGCGGTGAATCTGGCCGGTTGGTCGTTGACCGATGACGCTGACTTCCCTGGCAAATGGACCTTCCCTGAATTGAACCTGCCACCAGGGCAATACGTCGTCGTCTTCGCCTCCGGCAAAGATCGCCGCGCCGCCGGGACCGGCGCGCGATTGCACACGAATTTCAAATTGGGTGGCGATGGGGAGTATCTGGGGTTGTTCGACGCAAACGCCCCGCGACGAGTGTCGTCCGCGTTAGCACCGAAGTATCCCACGCAGCGCAACGACTACTCGTTTGGATTGTCGAGCGGCGCTTCGTGGCAGTATTTCCGCACCCCTTCACCCGGTGCAGCGAACGGCACCAGCCGCATCGGGGCTGCTTTGCCCAAGGTGCAGTTCAGTGCCGAACGCGCGTTCCGCGACGCCCCGGTGGACCTGACTCTGACCAACGCCGACGCGGACGCGGTGATCCGCTATACGACCGACGGCAGCGAGCCGACGGAAGGCACCGGCGCAATTTACGCGGGGCCGGTGCGGATCGAGCGTTCGCTGATTGTGCGGGCGGCGGCCTTCAAGACCAACCGGCTGCCATCCAAAGTGGCCACGCACAGCTACGTGTTCCCGGATCAGGTCATTCGGCAATCCGCCAATCCGGCAGGTTTTCCGACGAACTGGGGCTCCACGAAAATTACCGCGGGCGATTACGCGATGGACCCGCGCATCGTGGATGCGCCGGCCTACGCGGCACGGGTGCGCGCCGGCCTGCGCTCCTTGCCGGTGATCTCGCTCGTCATGCCGGTCCGAGACTGGTTCAGCCCGGAGCACGGCATCTACTCGAACGGCCAGCTGGAGGGCACGAACTGGGAACGCGCGGCCTCCGCGGAGTTGATTGAGCCCGACGGCCGTGACGGCTTTCAGGTGGATTGCGGCGTGCGCGTCCAGGGCGGCACGAGCCTCCAGCCCTGGAAATCGTACAAGCTTTCGCTGCGCCTGAATTTTCGATCCGACTATGGCCCGGCCCGTCTCGAACATCGACTGTTCTCGGACACGCCCGTAACGAGCTTTGACACGCTGGTACTGGACGCAGGCCTGAACTACGCGTGGCACTACGGTGGCGCATCTTCGGCGAGCGAGCAGCGACACCGCGCGAAGTATGTCCAGGACCAGTTTGTGAGCGATTTGCAGAATGCGGCCGGCACTCCGTCCTTCCACGGCCGCTGGGTCAACCTGTTCATCAACGGTCTTTACTGGGGCATCTACGGCTTGCATGAGAATCCGAACGCTGCGTTTGCCGCCGACTACTTCGGCGGCGACGAGACTGAGTACGACGTGTTGAAGCACACCGGCAGCACAGTGCAGGACGGTAACGCGCTCGCGTGGCAGGCGATGATGACGGTGGCGCGCCGCGGCCTGGCCGATCCAGCGAACTACGCCGCCCTGGCCGGGTTGGTGGATCTGCCCGCGCTCGCGGACTATCTGCTCATCAACTTCTACGTCGGCAACACCGACTGGCCGCACCACAACTGGTACGCGATCCGCCGCCGGGCGCCGGGCGCGCTGTGGCGGTTTCACAGCTGGGACGCGGAGCAAGTGCTGAAGGGCGTTAACGATGACCGCACGGTTGTCGTGGACGTCGATTCGCCGGCGGAGCTGTATTCGTTGCTGCGCAAGAACGCCGAGTTCCGCCTGCTGTTCGCGGATCGCGCGCACCGCCATTTCTTCAACGGAGGCATCCTGTCCGTCCATCCGCAGCACGTGATTCCGGACCCGGTGCATCCGCAATGGAATCGGCCCGCGGATTTCTTCTTTCGTCGCGTCGCAGAAATCCAATCCGCCATCGCCGCCGAATCCGCGCGCTGGGGAGACAACCAGCGACCGGCGCAGCCCTACACACCGGACGTGGAGTGGAAGGCAGAACTCGACTGGATGCGAGGCACCTACTTTCCGCAACGGTCTGCCATTGTGCTCAACCGGCTTAGCGCGGCTGGCCTGTACCCGAAAGTCGCCGCCCCGACGTTGAGTCAGCACGGGGGTTACGCGCCCGCCGGTTTTGAACTCACTCTGCGCGCTCCCGCCGGGGAAATATTCCTCACCTTGGACGGCACCGACCCCCGCGTGCCGCGGTCAGGCGCGTTGTCTGCGAGCGCGGTGAAATACGGCGGTTCGGCGTTGGTGCTGACACAGGACGTGATCGTCAAGGCGCGCGTCCGCTCCGGTTCGGAATGGAGTGCGCTGATGGAGGCGGTCTTTCAGGTTGCCCGATTGAGGGTTCCTTTGTTGCCGACCGAGATCATGTACCACCCGCCGGGGGGCAACGCCTTCGAGTTTCTGGAGTTGCAGAACTTCGGTCGCGTCGCGCTGGATCTGAGCGGCCACGTTCTCGAGGGCATTGGCTTCATGTTCCCGCCGGGCAGCGAAATCGGCCCGGGACAAGTCGTGGTCCTGGCCTCGAGTTTGAATTCCGCGGCGTTCGCCGGCCGTTACCCTGCGGTGCCGGTCTCGGGTTACTTCGCGGGTTCGCTGGCTAATGGCGGCGAGAGCCTCGCGCTTCGCGATCCGCAGGGACAAACGATCTGGCAATTCGAGTTCGACGATGCCTCGGGCTGGCCGGTCGCAGCGGATGGCGCGGGCGCCTCGTTGGAACTTGCCGAACCGGAGAGTGACCTGAGCAATCCCGTTACGTGGCGCGCCAGCACCGCTGCGGGAGGTACGCCGGGCGTGTGGAGACAACCCGTAAACGGGCCCGTGCGGCTGAACGAAGTTCTGGCCGCACCCACAGCATTGGGCGCGCTGGATTTCGTCGAAATCCACAATTCCGGGGCAACGGACGTGGCGCTGGCGGGCTGGCAGCTGACGGATCGCTCGGGGGCGCGGGCCTTCAGCCTGCCTGCCGACGCGCGCGTGGCGGCGGGTGGATTTGCCGTGGTTTGGTGCGACGGCCACACGAACGCCGGTTCCTGGCACGCGCCGTTTGCGCTCGATCGCGATGGCGACGACGTGTTTCTCCACGACACGGACGGCCATCGGGTGGACGCGCTTTCCTTTGGGCCGCAAGCGGACGGTTTTTCGCTCGGTCGCGATTCCGGGGGTGCGTGGCGGTTGAGTCAGCCAACTGTGGCGGCGGATAATGTGGCGGCGCCCACCGCCGCCACGTCAAGCCTTGCCCTCAATGAATGGCTCGCAAACGCACTCCCGGGCGACGATGACTGGCTGGAGCTTTTTAACCGCAACCCAGCCGCGCCCGTGGCCCTGAAGGGAATGTATATCGCCGCCGACGACACGCTCTTCCGCATCGGCACACACGCCTTCGTGACACCCGGTGGTTTCCTGCGTTTGCGCTTGGCCGGCAAGTCCGGCGGCAGCCACGTCGGAATCAAACTCTCCGCGGCGGGCGACACGATCCAACTGCTCGATGCCACGGGTGCTCCGGTGGACCGCGTGGATTTTGGGGCTATGGCACAAGACGCTTCCATGGGCCGGCTGCCGGATGGGGAGCCAGGGATTGTCGTGCTCGCTGCCCAAACCCCGGGCGCGCCAAACTCGCAAGACCCGTTGGCAACCGACCGTGACGGCGACGGCTTGCCTGACGGTTGGGAACAGGCCAACGGCCAGGATCCCCGTTCCGCCAGCGGCGACGACGGTGCGAAGGGTGATCCGGATGCTGACGGGCAGACCAATCTCCAGGAGTTTCTCGCGGGTACCCTGCCCAACGACGCCGACAGTCATTTGCGACTTGCAGCGGTTAAAGTCGCCCCCGGTGCGGTGGAATTGGAGTGGAAGGCGGTGCCGGGACGCCGGTACGCGATTGAGTTCTGTGGCAAACTGCCTTCCGCGGACTGGCTTGAACTCACCAATCTGCCACCCGCGGAGACGGCTGGCACAATTCGCGTGCCGCTGGATCTTTCTGGAGCATCCGGTATCCGATTCCTCCGGCTGGGTGTGAGCCTTCGCTGATTTGGGAAAATCTTTGGGCGCGAGCTGCTTTCCGGCAGAGGAACTGCCCGATGCATCGTGGACCCGAGCTTCCTCCTTCCGCCTTTTTCCTTCTTAATTCCTCCCGTGAATACCATCCGCCTCTGCGATCTCGAAGTGCATTACCGCGTCGGCGTGCCCGAGGCTGAGCGCGCGCAGCCCCAGCGGTTGCTCGTGAGCCTCGATCTGGAGCAGGATTTCGCGAGCGCCGCCGCCAGCGATGATCTACGGCACACCATCGATTATTACGCGCTCAGCCGGAGGGTGCTGGCGTTTGGCGAAGGACGAAGCTGGAAGCTGATTGAGACGCTGGCGGTGGATTTGGCGCAAATGGTTCTGGCCGAATTCCGGCCCGGCCGGGTGACCGTGGACGTGAAGAAGTTCATCCTGCCCGAGGCCCGCTTCGTGGGGGTGCTGGTGAGCCGGAGCCGGGGTGATGCCGGTTTGCCCACCGCGGCGGACCGCCTTCGCGGTCAGATCGGCGGAGTGCCCGGGGCTTGGCGGTAGAGCGCTTTCCGGTTTTCAAGCTACCTGCTGGACACCAACGTGGTGAGCGAGGCGCGCAAGGGCCGGCGAATGAGCCCATACGTTTCGGTATGGTTTGAGTCAGTGGATGATGATGAACTTTTCCTGAGCGTTTTGGTCATCGGCGAAATCCGCAAAGGCATGGAACAGGCCCGATCCAAAGATCCCGTCAAGGCTCGTGCCCTGGAGGGATGGCTCACTGGATTGGAAGAGCGGTATGGCGAAGCAGGCATTCAGTTGACCGAACGCGACCGAGAGATTCTTCAGCAGATGCATCGGCACCGGTTTCTTCGAAGGACTCCCAGCACACCCGCTATTCTTCTCTACCGGGGCGTTTATGTTCGCGGAAATAGCGCGATGGTTAGCGCTAACGATTCGTCTCCAGGAATGCAAAGACATCCTTCCACCACTCCGGCGTCTGCTCGGAAATGTCGTTATGGTCAGCACCGCGAATTATCTCGATGGATTTCGGCCCGTTGTAACGGTCGTAGAGCTTTTGCCCCAACGTGGCAGGGATGCTCCTGTCGACTTCAGCCAGAACGACTTTGACAGGTCCGCGATAATCTTTGAGCCAATCGACCGGATTAAACCGATCGCGCATCATCAACCCAACCGGAAGAAAAGGCATCTGACGCTGCCCGACGGAGACCAGCTTATCGTAAGGTGCAATGAGCACGAGCCCTGCGATCTTTCGATCCTGCTTGCGCGCCAGATGCGCCGCGGCCCCGGTGCCGAGAGATTCACTGACAATGTAAAGTGGACTTCGCCCACCGAGTGTTGCAAATGCCTCGTCCGCCGCGGCCAGAATCGTTGATTGGCTCGGCGCCCCAGAGCGCGCTCCGTAGCCAGGATACTCCAGGACATATACGTCGACGGGCACCGCGGCATGAACCGGTTGTGCCAGGTAGCTGCGGTCTATCGCGGACCCAGCGTTGCCGTGAACGATTAGTACGGCGCCGGTCGCAGGCGAACGGGCGGCCCAATGCCATCCAATGATCTCGCCCGACTTGTTTCGCCATGCGCGGAAACCTTCCTTGGTCGCCAGAGATTCAGCACGTTGCGGCGAGAGCTTGGTGGGGAAATAAATGAGTCGCCGCTGAAAGACCCACACGGCCAGCGCGAAGGCGAGGTACAGAATGACGGGTATAATCAGCACGCGACAAGCTGATTTCGAAACGGATGCCCCACCCTGCTGCAACAGTGCATCATTCAAGAGGGTTTCCATCAAGGGAACGCTTTTTCCGCATCGAGGCTCGAAGTGCAGGCGAATATGAACCGCTGGCTAAAAGAAAACGCTAATTCAGCATGGGTTACCGTCAAGTGGGGCTTTCCGCCTTCAAACGTGACCTCATCCACCCCGTCGAATGCGATCACGATGTGCCGCATCAAACCAAGAATCGACGCAAACGTTAATTGGCTTTGTCTCTCGGGCCGACCTAGCTTAGTTGATTCTGCATGAAAACATTCGGCTGCTTTGTTTGCAAATCGCTCCTGCTCGGTCTGGCGTCGATCGCGCTCATGAGCGGTTGCTCGCTCTTGCCGAGCGTCCACCCGCGCCTCACCGGAAATCGAGCGTTCATCGCCTACTGGCCACCGGAGAATACCAACCAGCTGAGGCTGGCCGTGAAAGACAACATCGACATGAGGGGCGTGGTGACGACCGCTGGCTCGAAGCGTTTGGCCAGGAAACGCGCGCTTGCGGAGAAGGATGCCCCCTGCCTGGCGATCGCGCGGCAGCGCAATGTCCAGATCGTTGGCAAGGCGAACTTGAGCGAATTTGCGGCCGCTCCCTCGGGCTTCAACGAATACTTCGGAACGCCTGCCAGTCCGCTCAGCAGTTCGCGCAAGCTGCTCCCGGGAGGTTCGAGTTGCGGGTCGGCGGTGGCCGTGGCGAGTGGAATGGCTGACGTGGCTTTCGGGACGGACACCGCCGGTTCGATCCGCGTGCCCGCCGCTTGGTGCGGCGTCGTTGGGTTGAAAACGACGCATGGTTTGGTTCCCATCGAAGGCGTGTTCCCGATCGAACCGGAGCACCTCGATACGGTCGGGCCGATGGGGAAGGACATCGCCCACACCGCGCAGGGAATGGATCTACTACAGAGCGGGTTCGCTGCCCTTTATGCCGCGGCCGTAGCCGCCAAACCTTCCGCACAAGCAATTCGGATCGGACGTCTCACTCTGAAAGGCACCGACACGAATATCGATCAAGCGGTGGACGAGGCTCTCGCCAGGACGGGGTTTCATGTCGTCCCGCTCGACGACGCCGTCCGGGAGGCGTGGGAGCGTGCCAAGAAAGATGGAAATACGATCGCCGCCGCGGGCGTTTGGATCAGCGACAAAAGATTCCTTTTTGCGTTGGGTGTATCCGCCCGGACAAAATCGGCAATCCGCGCGGGCCGGGTCGCCTACCTAACCGGTTACGAACAGGCTGTCGCGAGACAAGCCGAGTGGCAGAACACGCTCAAAGAGATTTTCACGAAAGTGGACTTCATCGCCCTGCCGACCACGCAGAATCCGCCGCCGCTGATTCCGCCGAATTTGAAAATCGGCATCCTGGAAGCGTTCGTGCTCGAAATGCAAAATACGGTGGCCGTGAATTTCGCGGGCAACCCGGCGCTGGCGCTACCGATTCCGCTGCATGATGCCGAGGTGGCTGTGACGAGCCTGCAACTGATCGGACCGAGGCTGGGCGAGGCGCAGCTCCTCAACGCGGGCCGGCTGGTGGAAGCCGCGGTCAAAAAATGAATGGGGAGAACCCCGTGGCACCATGAAGTCCGCCAGGCGATCGGTTCCCCATTTGCGATGAATGCAGATGTTCCCGACGCCGTGACGTGATGCAACCCGCCTTTCTCCTCAACATTCTCTCGGCCGCGCTGGCGCTGGCTCTCGCGAGCGCGAGGGCCGGTGCGGAATCGGCGGAGGGATTGATCCAGAAGGGCGATGTCTTTTACGACACGCTCCAGCCCGCCGAGGCGCTGAAGTATTATCTTCCGGCCGAAAAGCTGGATTCGAATAACGTCCGGCTCCTGGTGTGCATCGCGCGGCAGTATCGGCACCTGATGAGTGATGCCACGAAGGCCAGTGAGAAACGGCAACTCGGCGCCACCGCGGTGGACTATGCGCAGCGGGCGGTGGCGCTCGCGCCGAACGATCCGGAGACGCAACTCGCCGTGGCGATCAGCTACGGGAAGATGCTGCCGCTCGAGGAAACCAAGCAGCAGATCGCGAACTCGCGTCGGATCAAAATCGCGGCGGAGAAGGTCATTGCACTCGATCCGAACAACGATCTGGCCTGGCAGGTCTTGGGCCGTTGGTATCTGGCGCTCGCCGATGTTGGCACCGTGAAGCGCGCCTTGGCGCAGTTTGTTTATGGCAAGCTACCGCCCGCGAAATACGAGGACGCGGTGCGCTGCTTCGAGAAGGCCATCGCGCTCAATCCCAATCGCCTCATGCACTTCATCGAACTGGGTCGCACGTATGCTCAAATGGGCCGAGATGCGGACGCGCGAAAGTTCATCACTCAGGGGCTCGCGATGCCCGAGACGGAGAAAGACGATCCGGAAACCAAAAATCTCGGACGCCAGATTCTCAAGAAGCTCCGCTGAAACTCCCCGGCAGTTCAGCCAGGTTCGCGTCAATGTAGAGGTGGTGCCAGAGCTGCGTGGCCACCACGGCGGCCAGGCCGGCTTCCACGGAGAGACGTGGCAGTGAGCCCGCCGGCATCTGGCGGAAAGCACGCCGCCAGTGATGCACTGCGGCTGCGTCGAAATAGCCCGTGCGGCGCAGGGATTCTTCGCTCAAGAGCTGGCCGACGAACGTTGGCTCCGGATCGATGTGGAAGCTGTCCAGCGGCGCGCGGAAGATCACTTTGCGCCGCTGGTAAACGGACGCCGGCAGCCAGCGCGCCGCCAGCAGGCGCAGCAGATGCTTGTCGCGGAAACCTCGCAGCTTCCACCTCGGGTGCAACTTGGCCAGAAACGTGAAGACCTCCTCATCCAAAAACGGATACCGCACTTCCACTGAGGAATGCATGGCCACGCGGTCGCCTTTTGCCTGGAGCAGGTGCCCGGCGAGGGTCACGCGGCCCGCGACCCAGATGCCGCGGTGCAGCGGATGCCAGCGTTTGGCGCGTGCGAGCGGCATCTGTAGATCGGCCCACGGGTTCGCCTGCCTGCGCACTTCGTGCATCGACTCGGAATAAAAGCGGAGCTTGGACAGACCGAGCAGGCCGTAGGAATCAATCCACGCGTTCGGACCGCCGATCGCTTCCTCGATGCCGCGCCGGAACTCGCGTGGATATTGCGGCACATTCTTCAGCCGCAGATAACCGCGGCGCGCCACGTCGCTCAAGCGCACGCCCGGCAGGATGTCGAGATACCCGATCAGTTTGGCGGCCTTGTACCACGGGTAGCCGACCAGCCACTCGTCCGCACCCTCACCGGTGAGGACGACTTTCTGGCCGCACTCGTGAACCCGCCGGGCCAACAGCAGCAACGCGGCGCACGACGTATCGATCACCGGCGCCTCGGCGGCGTGGATGAGCTGCGGGTAGGTGTTCACCGCGTCCTGCGCGCGAAACTCCTGCACGATCGGTGGCTTGGTTTTGATATGCCTTGCGACGAGGTTGGCCGCGTCGAGTTCGTCCAGTTCGGGCGAGTCCACGCGGATCGTGTAGGTGTTGATCGCGGAGCCCTTCAGATGACAGGCGAGCGCCGCGATCATGCTCGAATCCACGCCACCGGACAAATACGAGCCGACGGGCACGTCCGCTTTCAGCCGTTTGTCCACGGCTCGCAGCATGACCTGCTCAAATTCATCGACCAGACGGCGCGGGTCATCGCCGCGTTCTTCGTCACCAAGATCGGGAAAATCCATTTCCCAATAGACGCGGTCTGCGATCTCGGCGGCTCGGCCGCGTCCGCTGCCGGGCGTGATTTCAAGAAAGTGCCCGGCGCGCAGCAACTGCACGCCCTCGAAGCACGTGATCGGCCCCGGCAATGCGGAGAATGTGAAGATGTGGTCGATGCCCCGGCGGTCAGGCCGCGCCGGTACCATGCCGGAAGCCAGCAGCGCCTTGATTTCGGACGCGAACAGCAGCCAGTCCCCCTGCCGCGTCCAGTAGAGCGGGCAGATCCCGAACCGGTCGCGCCCGAGCAGGAGTCGTCGCCCGCGTTGGTCCCACAGCGCGATGGCAAACTGACCGCGCAACCGCTCGAACATTCCCTGCTGGTGCTCCTCCCAAAGATGCGGGATGACTTCCGTGTCGCAGTGCTTCACCAGGCGATGCCCGCGCGCTTCCAGCTCCGCCCGCTTTTCGAGGTGGTCAAACAGCTCGCCATTGAAAACCACGACGACGTTCGCCTCCTCGTTGGTCACCGGCTGCTGACCATCCGCGAGACCGACAATGCTCAGCCGGCGCGACGCCAGCGCGACGCCCGGTTGAAAAAAGAAGCCTTCTTCGTCCGGGCCGCGATGCACGATGGCGCGCGCCATTCTCCGCACGACTTCCTCCGCCACGGCCCGCTGCTGGGTGAGATCAATAATGCCTGCGATGCCGCACATGAGACCTTCGTCTACTTGGGACGCCGCCCGGTGGCGACCGTTTTTTCACTTCCAGAGGGTTTAATTTGCAAGTTTAGCGTTTCTCCCACAGTTAACCAAAAATGCGATGCTGGCCAACCCATCGGAGAACAATCAACTCAACCTGTACCATTGCTCCTTTTTGACACCGATTCGGCGTGGCGGTATAGCCTTGCAATGCGCGCCAACGGCGTATCGAATTATTGCGGTGCGATCAGACAATCCCTATCAACCCGCCAAATGACAGGCCCTGAACTTGTGTTGAAAATAAGGAGCGACGCCCTTCGCCCCGCGAACGCAAATCCCGCCGACGAAGCCGCGCGCCGATGGCGGGCGAGCCTGCCGGGCGAGTTGCGGCAGCGGAGCTTGGTGCGCGGTGGCGTGTTGCTCTCGGTGGCGGTTGTCGGTTATGTCGCATCCATGGTGGGAGCCGTTTGGCTGCCGACCTACTTCGGGCGAACCGTTTCCTTGGGGGTGGCGCCCCTGATGATCGGCGCCTTGTTCGTCATTGGCCATGATGCGGCCCACAACAGTTTGACGCCGTACGGTTGGCTGAACCGTCTGCTGGGGCGACTGGTGCTGCTGCCGGCCTGGCATCCGTACACGTCATGGGTCTATGCTCACAACACGCTCCACCACGGCGGCACCAATCTGCGCGGAAAGCACCCGGATTTCGTGCCGCTGACGCGGCAGGAATACGACCGGCTGCCGCGCTGGCGCCGGCTGCTGGAAAAGTTCTATCGTTCGCCCCTGGGCCCCGGGCTCAGCTATCTTATTGGTTTTTACCTGGGCTACATTCTCTTTCCGAGCAAGGAGTGCCGCCCGCCACTGCGTCGGCAGTTCGAGTGGGATCGGCTGCTGGTGTTCGGGTTCTTTGCCCTGCAAATTCTTGGGATGTATCTGCTGGCTCGCCAGACAACGGGCCTATTTTTGCCGCCGCTCCCTTATGCGTTCCTGGATGTGATCCTGCCTTGGATGCTCTGGGTCCAATTCATGGGATTCGTATCGTACATTCAACACACCCATCCCCGACTGGCGTGGTACGACGATCCGAAGGAGTGGTCCTTCTACCACGTGCAACTCAAGAGCTCGACGCACGTGGTTTTTCCGTTCCCGATCGAAAGAATCCTCAACAACATCATGGATCACGCCGCCCATCATATCGACTCGGCGATTCCGCTTTATCACCTGCCCAAGAGCCAGCGCTTGCTGGAGCAAAGTTGCGAGGAACATGCGGCGGTCATCCGCTGGTCTCCCTGGCAATACTTGGAATTGTGCCGCGTCTGTAAGCTCTACGATTTCAAGCGGCACTGCTGGACCGATTTCGAAGGCAATGCCACCTCGGAAACGGGGTTGCCTCGGCTCGCCTTCAAGGGTGGTACGCCGTCCGAAATTACGTAGGCGCGGCGCTTGGCGCGCACCGTAAAACCGAAAGGGCATCGGTCAATGGTATTGATGCGTTGAAGTTTGTCTGGGATCATTCCGTCTTTGCGCACACAAGCCCCTTAAATTTGCCTCTTCGTGTACTCGTGTGGGTGATTTTGGACGGTTTTGGGCATTCGATCGCCAGCTAAACGAGCAGGGGCGCGTGCTTTGAGCCACAGCTCGCGCGCCCCTGCGGTCGAACCGCATGAGACATCCGTCGAGCCCTCCATGGGCG
>CAMAUY010000018.1 GCA_945861565.1 Akkermansia muciniphila | reverse complement strand
AAGTTGCTGCCCGCAATCGTGCAGTTGACCGCGCAGTTTATCAGGACCTTGCGGAATGGCATTCTCACGGATATGCGCTGGGCGGATGCCCTGCCGCATTTACGGCGATCTATGGAAACTTACCTTTGAATCAAGACGGACACCGTTGACGATTCGAACGGTGACAGGCTCAATATTGTTTTACTATTAAACCTGTCACTTTCTGTTGAATTTGTGTTTCTTGAACGGAGTGAGAGGCAAGTCACGGCGCCACGCTAGCCGCCCGTTCCGTGCGCTGACGCCAAGAACATAAAGCCCGCCTTCTTGATCGCGCGTGCTCGTCAGAAAGATGCGGTCTCCCCAAGGAACGGGCGATGGACTGCTTTCATAGTGGATAGCAGCACTCAGGATTCGACCCTGTCTGATCAATCATTTCTCGCTCGGTTTTCCGCGGTGGACTCTAGCGTTGCCCCAAGCGGGTTTGAGTTCTAGTCTTCAGGCGGTGAACCGAGCTGGCATCAAGAATGACAGGGCTTGGCGCAAGTCGCGTCTGGCCGCGCGGCTTCTGCTTCGCCAGGAGGTCCGCCCGCTTCGAGTTCGTGACCAGCGGTTGGCCCGACACCTCGCCCAAGATGCAGAAGTGACCAATCGCCTCATCCAGCAAGCCCTCTACTTCCTTGGCATCGGCCGGCGCAAACATGAATTCGACTGCAAACTGGTGGCGCGCAGAGGTTGACTGGACCGCACCCGCTGGCCGGTTGCTTCAGAAGTTCCTGGTGGCGCTACCGGTCGACCGTGCGTTTCATCTCACTGTGTATGGTTCTGCGCCGTTGCAGCTCACCGTCGATCGTCAGTTGCTCAGCGGTGACGTGGACTTGTTCTCGGATGACGACGAAGATTTGAGTGGCCTCATTGCGGCTGCGGGCTTGGACAAGTCCCAGGGCGGTCTTCATTTGGAATTCGGGTTTGAGTTGAGCTTCCGAACCAGCCCCCGCTGGCGGCAGCGCGCCAAGGTCGTGACGCTCGCCAACGTGACGCTCGCGTTCCCGCACCCGATCGATATTCTCATCGGCAAGCTCGACCGGCTGGAACCGAAGGATCTGCAAGCCTTCCGACGCGTACGCGAACTCACGGGCCACCCGACCGCCGAGGAACTACAACACGAGCTCCAAAACGCGGTGGATCTTTTTCGACCCGCTTTCGACGATGATTCACCCAATCGCTACCCGGAGAACACCCGACGATTGTGGCGGGAGTTCTTTGGACAGGAGATAGACGTCCGGCGCGATATCATCGAACCGGCTATCGCACGCCGGAAGTTGGGCTACGGGGAACCTCCGCCGGACTACAAGTCGACGCTCGGACGCTAAAAAAACGAGAACGTGGAATCACTTATCAGCAATGCCCCACTCGACGGGCTTGAAGCCCTCCCCCTGATCCGCGGATAGGAATCTGAAAATGAGAGAAAAAGCTCTCTCCTGTGCTTTTTTCGATTGCAAATGTTATATATGCTGTATTGAACACGAATGCGCCGCGCGCATACCACTCCAGTCCAAGACCGCGTTCGGGGCACTTCCCAACACGGGCACGCAGCGCTATTTCCGCGTAGACTGTGCTTGCCTTGAGAATTGAACTTGTCGCCACCGACTATCGAGGAATGAGAACCACGGATAAACGCCGATAGACGCAGATTCCATGCCCTTTCTATCCGCGTCAATCCGTGTTCATCCGCGGTTCTCCTCTCCTTTATCCGCGGATTTGGGCCTCCGAAAGCGCATTGACAGGCAACTACCGTGCGCGGACCGTGCCCCAGAAATCCATTTTGCAGATAAACGAAACACTCTCCGTAATCGCGGTGCGTCAATAAAGGGACTTCTCAGCAATAATTCCTGCTCTCGATAACGCCATGAAGACTCGTCGCTTTTCCCGCGGTTTCACGCTCATCGAATTGCTGGTGGTGATCGCCATCATCGCGATCCTCGCCGGAATGCTGCTGCCTGCGCTCGCCAAGGCCAAGTTCCGCGCCAAGATGGTTAATTGCACCTCGAATTATCGACAATGGGGCATTGCCGTGAATGTGTATGCCCTCGACGACAGCCGGGGTCGTCTGCCCGCTTTTAGAATGCCCCGAACGGGATTGAATCCATGGGACGTCTCGCTCGGCATGGCACCCGGCCTCGAGAAGTACGGATTGACCCTCGCCATGTGGCATTGCCCGGTCAGACCCTGGGAGCTCAAGGAAGCCAGCGATTGGTTTCTAGCCAACAAGAAGAAACCTCTGGCGACAGTCACGGATCTCAACGAATTCTTTCGCAAGGATTACCCAGGCTTCGCCCAACTGCGGCATTGCTGGTGGGTGCCTCGACCCCTGGAAGACGGCGAAATGTTTCCAACACCGAAGACGGGCGGCACGGTGAGCCGGACGCAGGATGGCTGGCCCACCCGGCTGGAGGACTCGAACTCGGCATTGCAACCGGTAATCACCGATTTCTGCCTCGCGATCGGTCAGAAGCAAACCAATGTTCTCAAAGTGGTGGCTGGCCACTCCCAGGGCAACACCCTGCTAAACATCAATCTCGCCTTCGCCGATGGACACGTCGAAACCCGATCGCGCGCGCAAATGCAATGGCAACAGTCGGGCAATCAGACCACCTTCTACTAGATAAAGTGGCAGGTCTAATTTCATTGTGGGTCATGGATTAGAAGTCATTCCTGGAGGGATCGGCTTTTGTGGAGCGAAAACAAAGTGACAGCCTCAATATTTCGACCCCAAGTGAACCTCAATTAAACCTTTCACTTTATATCTATTTTCTCTACGGCACGGTCACTCAGGGCTTTTCATACCGGAGGGTTCGCCGCACTCTCCAACCCATGGACCCTTCCTTGCTCTCATTGATTGATCGCCGGCCATGGATGGCGCTTGCGTTGGTCGCAGCGGCCACGGTGGCGACGCGGGGCGCGGTGGCTCCGTCGGTCGCGACGGACTGGCCGAACTGGCGCGGGCCTTCCGGCACTGGCAGCACCGCGACGGGAGCCTTTCCGGGTCGTTGGAATGCTGAAAGTGTTGCCTGGAAGTTTGCACTGCCCGGCAAAGGCGGCTCCACCCCGGTGGTCTGGCGGAATCAGATTCACCTGACGACACCCGCGGAGGGTCAGGACGCGGTGCTAGCGCTGGATTTTTCCGGCCAGCAGATCTGGCAAACCAAGCTGGGCACAGAAAGCCCCCCCAAACATCGAACGTTGGGCTCCAGCTGCAACGCCTCCCCAGTCACCGATGGCAAAGGGTTGTTCGTGTATTTCCGCAGCGGGCATCTTGCGGCGCTCGAGTTCGACGGTTCGATCCGATGGAAGATCAATCTCACCGAACGCTTTGGGGCGGAAAATTTGTTCTGGGATCAGGGCAGCTCACCCGTCGTGACGGAGAACCACGTTATCCTGCCCCGCCTACACGGGGGCGATTCCTGGATCGCGGGTTTTGACAAGGCCACCGGGGAACTGCGCTGGCAAACGCAGCGTAATTTCAAGGTCCCCACCGAGAACGACAACGGCTATACCACTCCTATTCTCTTCCAGTACGCAGGACGCCAGGCGTTCCTGATCTGGGGTGCAGACCGTTTGACCGCGCATGCGGCGGCCGACGGTCACCTGCTTTGGTCCTGCGCGGGATTCAATCCGGAAAACACCGCCTATTGGCCCGCCATTGCCTCTCCCGTCGTCCAAGGCAACCTAGCGATCATTCCAGTTGGCCGGGATGATCGGCCAGGCCAGGCTCGGATTCATGCCATCAAACTGGATGGCCAGGATGACGTGACCACCACCCACCGCGCGTGGAAGCGCGACGACGTAGGCGTGTTTGTGACCACCCCGGTAGCCTACGACGGACGTGTTTACCTCCTCCGTCATCGCGGTGAAATCGTCTGTCTGGATCCGAAAACCGGCCGGACGCTCTGGACGGCGGCGCTCCCCAAGGGGGCTGCCAGCTACTATGCCTCCCCGGTCATCGCCAACGGCCTGCTCTATGCCGCCCGCGAGGATGGCGTGGTTTTCACCGCCAAAGTGGGCGAGAACTTCGAGCTTCTCGGTGAAAACCCCATGGGCGAACGGATCGTGGCTTCCCTGGCGCTGGCCAACGACCGGCTCTTGGTTCGAGGCGACAAACATCTGTTCAGCATCGGCTCATCCGAAGGCGTGAGAAAATAGCGGACGAGCCGACCTGCATGTTCACGCTTATAACGATCGCACTCGCAGGTCGAACAACCCGAATCGATGAAGTTCTTCCAGTATATGCGGTGCGATCCAACGGTCGCTCGCGGGCCGTTGCAGCGATGAGCGCGTCCCAGAAAAAGTTGCCGAAGTCGGGCGGGCAAAAGTGACAGGTCCATTGTTTGATCAAATCAACTGGACCGTCGCTTTTTCTTGCGTTTGACACGGGTAGGTACTGTCATCCGGACGCTGAAGATGACGTGACCTCTCCCCTCCAGATTATTAGATGCCGTCGAGTTGGGTTCACCCTGATCGAACTGTTGGTCTGCATCGCGATCATTGGCATCCTGGCGGGCATGCTGTTGCCGGCGTTTGCCCACGCCAAACAATCGGCCAAAAGGTCCGCCTGCTTGTCGAACTTGCACCAAATCGCGGTCGGTACAACCGTGTATCTAAGCGAGTTCAACGATCGGATGCCGTGGGTGGCCGATGCGCACCTGCAGTTGACGCCCCCGGTTAATGCCAGCGGTAAACGCTACAACAGCATGGGCTCCTTCATGCCTCTGCTGCATCCTTATTTAGATAACGTCCGAATCTGGCGGTGTCCCACGACCCCTATCGTCACGCAAGATTCCTGGCTCAAACACTTCAACAGCCCGTGGAAGGCAGAGGGCGTGGACCAACCGGAAAAGGGCTTGGCCAATTACATCAGCGACAAATTGGCGGAATTGGATCCGGAACAAGCCCGTTACCTGCGGGGACGAACGCCGCTCAGCGTGGCTATCAAACGTAACGACAGTGTTTCACATGAGGAATGGTTGATGTGCCCTTTTTTTGAAAAGAGTTGGTGGACTGACTTCAACAGCCAGTGGACCGTGGGCGAGAGCGTGCCTCCCCGAAAGGGCTGGTCCGGCCACAGGGGGGGACGCAACCAGATCTATCTGGATATGCGCGCCAATTGGGTAAAACGGGACATCGATCTCTGAGCAGAGCCTCTCCCGGTCAATTCGGCGTCCTGATTCCACCCGAAAGAGAAAGGACGGGTTGAACATCTCGTCAACTCACAATGGAAGTGAGCCTGGCACTTTTTCGGATGCCCAGACCGATAAGACTGAGCCGATACGCCCCGCGGAAGACTCGATCACCCGCGTCGAAACACTGCGCCAGGAAAGTCGCGCGTACGGGGGCCGGCGGCGCAGGGACGAATCTATTCTTCGCCGAAATCACCGAGACTGCGTTCGAAGGTTAGATCCCAGGGAGTCCGAACCAAAGTGTCGAAGGAATCCTTCATTGTGTGCGTCGGCGCTGTGATGGGCAGCGCCACAGTCCAGAGCACGCCGCCCAGCAAGCTGACGGCAAACGTGAAGGGCCGGGCGATGAATATATCCACGGTGACGGCTGCGAAGCGCAAGCCCGGGTCGTCGCCCGCGCGGGCGGAACTCGATGATAGCAGCAAGGCGAATAACACAGCGCTGAAAAGCATTTTCATTGCGCTTCGGAATTAACAGCACCTCTGGCCCGTGGCAAGCGCGGAAACGGAGCGCGGACGTCCACCGGTGCATCCCGATATTGTCGGCTGGAGGCAGGAGCAATCAATGGAAGCGAAGGCAGACAAAGACAGGGAGATTCTTTGTTTGCTTCGTGTGCTTCGGTGCAAGGAGTTTGCATTTCCAAAGCGAGTTCCCTTGCTCTGCGCCGTCGATCGATAAATTGTGGATGCCGCTGGAGAAGCTGGCATTGCCAAGAATCCTGATATCCCTGACCGTGGTGAAGCGTTAACCAATTCTCGCTCAATGCCAAACCGACCGGTTCACCTGCCTCCGCCTCGGCGGAGAAAACCTAGCCGCCAAAATCGAGCGGAGCACGATCCTCGCATCGCGCCTGAGCGAACGCGTGGACCGAGACCTTGCCCTCCGTGGCGATTCCCAGGGCACCGGTAGTCCAGTCCATCGACGACGCAACCGACTCCATGGCTCAGCCTCCTTTCCTCTTCGACAATCTCCTGATTTTTTCCGCCCTCGTCGCCACCCTGCTGCTGGGGCTGGGGGAGTTGGGTTACCGTATCGGCTTGCACCTCTTCACGGTGCACGACAAGGCGCGCAGGAGCCAGATTGGCGGGGTGCAAGGTGCGGCGCTCGCACTGCTCGGCCTGCTGCTCGGTTTCACGTTTTCCATGGGGGTTGACCGCTTCGAGATCCGGCGTGACCTCGTCTTGAAGGAGGCCAATGCGGTTGGCACGACTTGGCTGCGTGCGGGCCTCCTACCGGAGGCGCACCGGACGCCGGTGAAGGACTTACTCCGCCATTACGTGGATGTGAGGCTGAAATTCGAACGGCTAGCCAGTGATCCCGCACTGCTCGCCGAGGGTCTGGGCCTGAGTGGGAAGATTGAGAACGAACTCTGGCAGCACGCTGAGACGGCGGCCAGGGAAGCGGCGACGCCGATCACCGCTACCTTTATCGTCGCGCTGAATGAAATGATCGATACCGATGCCGAGCGGATCTCCGCAGGGCGCAACCGCATTCCGGTCCTGGTCGTTGTGCTCGTAATCCTGGTCGCGGGTTTCGGTTGCTTCACGACATCCTACGGCGCGGGCGCGGTCGGAGCGCGTTCGGCTTTTGCGAATATCGCGCTCCCGCTGCTCATTACCGCCGTCATCGCCCTCATCTTCGACATCACGCACCCGCGGCAGGGCTTCATCGGCATCAGCCAGCAGCCGCTGCTAGACCTCCAGCAAACCATGCGGATGCCACTCGCGAAGTGAGCGTAAGACCGGAATTGCCGCGTCCGCTTGCCAACGTGCGCGAGCGGTGGGACTCACGTCGGCTGCGACACCCCGCATCGCCGCGAGGAGTGATATCAGGCCAGATTTGCGCCCCAACGGCGGGCGAGTCGAAGAATTAGCTGTTGCGAACCTGTTGAGAGGATTTACCCTGGCCGATCAGTGATACCCATGCGGAAAACATTATGGTTGGTTACCTTAGCCACCCTGCAAATCTTCGCGGTCGGATGCAGCGGCATCAACGCGTCGAAGAGTGTTTCGCCGATTGACTTTTTAATTCCTGGCGGCCCGTTATGGCGCGGGCTGCTTTATGCCCCGCCTCCCGCGCCCCCCGCCTCGACCGTTGCCCTTGCTCCCGCGACCGAAACTCCAGAGCAAGTCGCGTCGGTTCGTTAAGGGGAAGCAATTCTCATTCGCATTGTCGGCGACAATGCCCCGATCAAGCCCCGATCAATTCGCGTATAGGATCGCCTCCGTTGGTGAGCAAACGTGGCCGGCCTAGCGGGTCGAGAAATTCGGCCCGCGGGTCTAGGCCAAGCAAATGGAAGATCGTCGCGACCAAATCGGGCGGCCGGATCGGGCGGCTCACGGGATACGCGCCGTCGCGATCACTGGCGCCAATGAGTTGCCCGCTGCCGGTACCCGCGCCCGCCAGGGCAATGGAAAAGCAATGTCCCCAATGATCACGCCCGCCGGACGTGTTGATTTTCGGCGAGCGTCCAAATTCGCCCATTACCACCACCAACGTTTCGTCCAGCAGGCCGCGTTCCTCCAAGTCGGTGATAAGCGTGGCGAAGGCTCCGTCGAAGGTTGGGCAGAGGACGTCGCGAACCCGGCCGGCGTTGTCCGTGTGCGTATCCCACATCGGATTATTCATCGTGAGACTTCCGGGTTCACGTGGCCAGTTCACCTGGACCAACCGTACACCCGCCTCGATCATCCGGCGGGCGAGCAGGACGCTTTGCCCGAACTTGTGCCGTCCGTAACGGTCGCGGACGGACGCCGATTCACGTTCCAACTCGAAGGCAGCGCGCGTTGCGCTGGAGCGCACCACGTCGAAGGCTTGTTGTTGTGACCGGACCACGGCGGCCATTTGTTCGTTGTCCGATACTCGGAGAAAATGGTGGTCGAGCTGTTTCATCAACCCCACGCGCTCGGTCAGGCGCACCTCGGACAAGCCTTCCGGCAGGGCCATGCCATCCACTTGAAATTGGGGTGCCGAGGGATCGCACCGGAACATCTGCGGATGCCACGTCGGCCCCATCAGTCCGCCATCTTGGCCGGGCCAGGGAATGGACGGGTTGTTGACCATCGGTTCGGGCAATATGACCGAGGAGAACGGGGAGCGTGGATTGGGTTTCAGCGCACCCACCACAGCGGTCAGACTGGGCCAGTCCTCCGCACTCGCCTGCGTTTCGGCCTGGCCCGCCGGATGGGGATAACCAGTCATCATCCAATAACCGCTGGAAGAATGGCTATTCACGTCCGTGGTCATCGAGCGAATCACGGCGAGGCGGTCGGCGATTTGGGCCGTTCGTGGGAGCAGTTCGGAAAACTGCATGCCGGGAACTTTGGTGCGAATGGCCCGGAACTCACCGCGAATCTCCATCGGCGCTTCCGGTTTGGGATCAAACGTCTCGTGTTGCGGCGGCCCGCCGCCCAAAAAGATCAGGAGGCACGACTTGGCCCGGCCAAAGGATTCACGCGGGATGATTTTCGTGCTCGCAGCCTTGACGTGAGTCTCCAGCAGGGTGGGCAGGGACAACCCGAGGCAACTCAGCCCGCCCAGACGGAGCATCTCCCGGCGCGAAACGCCGTCACAGAGTCGGACCGTCTGGTGGCCGAGGGAGAACATGGAGGCGGGAAATTATCGTTGAAGTCCGGTGTCGTCAACGAGGACTCATGCGCTTGCATTTGAACCTACTTCCGCTTGGCGGGATAAAGCACCTTGATTTCAACGCCGAGGGCTTCGGCAAAAACCTCCAACTCCTGGTCCGTGACGCAACGCAGCCTTGCTTCAACCTTTGAGAGAGTGGCACGGCTCAACTCCATCCCGCGAATCGTACAACGTGCAGCGAACATCTCCTGGGTGAGGCCCTGGTGGTAACGCAGTTTGCGAATCTGCGGCCCAAAATTTTTTTGTAGCTTCTCGGCCATGCTCCGATTTCGGAGCTTGACCGTGACTCGTCTTCCAACAGTCCGTATCGGTTCGCCACAGTTTGCAGCGGAACTTTCCATCGAAGTCAGTCGAGTTAACGTGAACCTCAAAGTGGTCTTGGGCAAAAGGTATCAGCTGGAAACATCGAGCGACTTAGCGGTTTGGGCAAAATCCGGCACGAATTTTTTGGCCCAGGAAGAAAACATCACGCAGGAATTCGTGGTATCAGAAGTGGGGAAATACTTTCGGATCTTAGAAGTTCCGTGGGCATTTTAGGGTCGCTGCCGCCTCTTTAATTCCAACAGTTGTGCCCGATCCCAGGCATCCTTCTCCCGGTAGGTTTCTTTGCTCGCGATCAGTGAATCCAAATTCAGAAAAGGTACTCGCACGCCTTCGAGAGTCGTTTCGCGCGCCGAACTGATGGCATCGGTATAGGTGACTTTCCAAGCGTGGGTGCTTACGTCCACTTCAACTTCATCGGCTACTTTTACGACCACGTTCTCCAGGATGTCGCGTGGCGTTAGTTCGCGCGCCGCGCCGTCTTCGAGGTAAGACAAACCATCGATCACTCTCCGGCAATTCTCCTCGGTGGCTTCCACGAGGATGTCCACGTCTTCGGTCGTGCGTACGAGACCATGGAGGATGCAGGCTTGAGCACCGCAGAGGAGATACTTCGCGCCCGCTTCGTTCAGCAATTGGCAGACACGGAGAAGTGGCGGAAGGGTCGACATGATGATTACCAAAGCCGTGGATTCGCCTGCGCCTTCCGCCAGCGCTCGTAGTCTTCGCGAGTCTTTGCTTTAAACACAAATCCGCGCGGGCGCGGGTAAGGATTAATCAAATCGGCCTGCGCTTGAAGAATCGTCGCCCGCCGCAATGCCTCCTCCGGCAAAATCGGTGTTAGGTCCTCGCTCGTGCATCGCGTGCCGACGATTTTCATTGGGTGACGTTACCTGCCGCGGCCGGGGAAAGCGATGCGAAGTAGGAATCGCCGTTCCCTATTCCCGAATCACAGCCTGCAATGTCCGGCGGAAGGATTCCACCAATCCCGTGTGCGTGGTCGTCACTTCCGCATCGGTCAGTGTTTTGTCCGCCGAACGATACGTGAAAGCATACGCCATGCTCTTCTGCCCGTCGGGCACGTGTTTGCCGCGAAAGATGTCAAACAGCTCGACGGCCTCGAGGTTTGCCGGACGAGTTTGCCGGACGACCCCGAGAATTCCGTCATGGGTGGTTGCTTCCGAGACAATCATGGCGACGTCGCGCCGGACGGAGGGAAACGCCGGCAATGGCTTGAAGGATCGGGCGACGTTCCGACGGGCGAGGAGTTGGTCCATGTCCAACTCGGCCAGGAAGACGGGATCCCGCAGATCATTTTGCCGCGCCACCCGGGGCGATACCTGGCCGAGTTCACCGAGCACGAGCTTACCTCCGAGCGAAATGACCGCGGACTCCAGGAACAGGGCCGTTGCTTCCAGTCGTCGGGAGAACACAGCCCCCCGCACGCCGAATTGCTCGAGCAATTCCTCCAGGCGTCCCTTCATGTCCGCGCTGTCACAGGTGGCTCCGCGGTCTGAACCGCTCCAAAATACCGGGTCACGAAGGCCGGTCATCGCCAGGGCCACGCGCCAGCCCTCTTTAATCCGCCCGTTGTCCTGGCGAAATACGCGGCCGATCTCAAACACCTGTGCGTCGTTCGTCCGGTGGGCGGCGTTGTGTCGGAGGGTGTCGAGCAAGCCCGGCAGCAAACTCGGGCGCAGAGTATCCATCTCGCCGCTCAGCGGATTTGCGAGCTTCACGGGGTCGGCCATCGCCATCGTCGCCGCGCCCCCGGCGATCAGGGTTTGCCCCTGCGCCTCGTTCAAACCCAGTCCGACGAGAATCCGGCGCATCGCGGCGAATTGATCGTAGACCGTGTCGAAGGAGTGCTCGCCCTTCGCACCGCGCGGTGCCGTCGCCGGGATTTTATCGACGCCGTGCAATCGAGCCACTTCTTCAATGAGATCGACTTCACGCTTCAGATCGACGCGAAAGGTCGGGACGGAAAAGGTCCCCACGCCTGGCGCGGTGGTTTCTGCCTTGCGGATATCCAATCGGGCCAGTTGCGAGTCGATCCATTCTCCCGGGATATTGAGCCCGAGAAGCTGGTTCACCCGCGCGTGTCGCAGGGTGATCTGTCGAGGCGAGGGCGGTTGCGGAAATGCCTCCACCGCGCCCGGAGCCATACGGCCGCCAGCGGTCTCAAGAATCAACGCGGCCGCCCGTCGGCTGGCGTAGTCGACCATCCCAATATCAGACCCGCGCTCAAACCGATAACTCGCGTCCGTCCGCAGCCCCAGGGACTTGCTCGTACGACGGATGTTGGTCGGCGCAAAACAGGCAGACTCCAGCAACACATCGGTCGTGTCGGGTTTGATCTCGGTATTCTGTCCACCCATCACTCCGGCAAGTGCAATGGCCTTCTGTTCGTCCGCGATCAGAAGATTATCCATGGCCAACGTGTGTGACCGCCCATCCAGGGTTGTGAATTGTTCACCCGCGGCACTTCGCCGCACGACGATGGTTGGGCGATTCTCGCCCTTTGCGATCAGGTGAAAATCAAATGCGTGGAGGGGTTGACCGGTTTCGAGCATCACGAAGTTGGTGACATCCACCACGTTATTGATGCTGCGCAAGCCGACTTTTTCCAGGGCTTGCCGGAGCCAATCCGGGCTGGGCCCAATCTTCACACCGCGGATGAGCCGGGCGTTGTAGCGCGGGCAAAGATCCGGCGCGTCGACGCGAACAGTCACCCACGCGGCAGCTAATTCACTGCTAGCAACGGTGTCCGTGGGAAGATCGGCCGGCGGAATTCGCAGGGCACCCCCGGTAAGCCCAGCGATTTCCCGGCCGATGCCGACGACCGAGTTCAGGTCCGGCCGGTTCGGCGTAACCTCCAGGTCAAAAACGACGTCGGTACCGGGTTGCCCGAGGTATTCCGCAAACGGCTGACCCACGCGAGCCTCGGGCTTGAGGATCAGGAGGCCGTCCACGGCATCCGGCAGTCCCAACTCCTGGGGAGAGCACAGCATTCCGTGGGACTCGACGCCGCGGATTTTTCCCACCTTGATGGCAAACGGTTCTTTGTCGCCCGGTTTAGGGGGCAGGGAATTGCCGGGCAGGATCAGAGGCACCTTGTCGCCCGCCTGAAAATTGTGGGCACCGCAGACGATTTGGCGCTCGCCGTGTCCGTCGGCAACTCGGCAAACGGACAATTTATCGGCGTTGGGATGTTTGTCGCGACTCAGCACCTGTGCCACCACGACACCGGAAAACTGACCGCCGAGGGTTTTGACCCCTTCGACTTCGAGGCCCAGCATGGTTAAGCGCTCGGTCAGTTCTGCGGGTGGCCAGTCAAAATCGACGTAGTTCTTCAGCCAATTGAGTGTAACTTTCATAAAATGGGGTCAGGGAATAGTAATGTGCTTACCATTACTAGGGACTGACCCCGGTACCGGTGCGGATCCGGTTCAGCAGGACGAGGGTCGCTTGAACACCGTCGCGTTCGGGCAGATGTTCGCCCTCGTACTCGATTCCCAGCCAGTCGTGGTAGCCGGCATCCAGCACGATTTTCATCATCCGGCGGTAGTCGGTTTCGATGCAGTTCCCGCGGGCGTCGAAATCGTAGCTTTTCGCGCTGACCGCTTTCGCGAAGGGCATCATTTCAGCGACGCCTTTGTAACGATCGTACCAGGTGCCGTCGCCCAGGCTGAAATTACCAAAATCAGGGAGCGTGCCTGCGTTGGGAAGATTGATGAGGCGCATGACGCCCGAGAGCCATGCTCCGTTTGACGAGAGGTGGCCGTGGTTTTCGACGATGCAATTCAATCCCAAGTTGCCGCAATAGACGGTCAGTTCATGGAGTCCATCGGCGGCGCGTTTTTGTTGTTCCTCGAAACTTCCCACGCCTTCCGTTTCGGCATTGACCCGGATCGAGTGGCAGCCGAGGTACTGGGCTGCATCTGCCCATTTATGGTGGTTCCGCACCGCTTGGCGGCGTTGGTTGGAATCGGGGTCTCCGAGGTTTCCCTCGTCGTCGCACATGATCAATAGTGTCGAGACACCCTCGCCGGCGCACCGTCGTTTGAACTCGGCGAGATACGTCCTATCCGTCGCCTGATCCATGAAGAACTGATTGACCAACTCGATGGCATCGATCCCGTGATCGCGTCGGGCGACCACGGGAAAATCGAGGTGAGACATCTTCTTTGCGAAGAGCGCGTTGTGATACGACCACTCCGCAAGACTGATTTTGAAGAGAGTTTTCCGCGGGCCTTGGGCTCGGCGGGAATCGGATTCGCAGCCGGAGAACGGCAGGGAAGCAGCCGTTGCGCTCAGGGTGGCAGCTTGCTGGAGGAATTGTCGGCGATTCATGCGAGGGTATGATTGGGTGGGTTGGCACGACCGTGCCAGGCGGGACAACGCGGGATGAGACGGGAGACGCGACTAGTGAGCGGGGGCGGTGCCGCCCACGCGTGCCATGGGTTTAGGGGGCGGTCGGAAGAACAGTGCGAGCGCGAGAGCGGCCAAAACGGCGCAGGCGAGCGGAATCAGGAATAACCCTTTGAAATCAGTCACACCTCCTTTGGAAGTGTAAACATCCTGGATCAGTTTGGGGCAGATCGAGTTCGCGACCAATCCACCGATTCCTAGGATCATGACGTTGAAAAGGCCCTGAGCGGAAGACCGCACGTCCGTCGGGAAGTATTCGTCGACGAAAATGTAGACCGTCGCGAAGAAGAACGCGTAGCAGATGCCGTGCATGACCTGAACCGCGACGATCACTCCGGTGGCTTCGGGCATGAACGCCCAGATCGCGAACCGAACGGCATGGCCGAGCACTCCCAGAACCATGGTGGTTCGCCATCCAAGTCGCTTCAGAGTCGCGCCGAGAGCCATCATCGTGATGATTTCGGCGATCTGGCCAATGCTCATCACGGGCATGATCCAGTTGCCTGGAATCCCCACTTCTTTACTGCCCAGGAAGGTTCCAGCCCAGTTGAAATAGCAATTGTGGATGAAGGAATCAACGAAGGTGACCAACCAGAGCACCAGCACAAAGGGAAGTCCGAGGAGCTTGGCCGCTTTCAGCCACGCGAGGGAATCGTCTCCCTCCTTGGCCGGCTTCGGGGGTGTGTGAGGGAGGAGGAGACTAAATGCGGCGAGCGCGAGCGAGGCGGCACCCGCGATGATGAAGGTCCAACGGGTTGCGTTTTGGAGGGGCAATCCGGAAAGTCCGTTGCGCAGCACTTCGCCGAGCCAATTGACAAATCCCTGGGGCTTCGCAGCCTCGACCTTCGACCAGTCGACGAGAATGAAGGTGAAGGGCCAGGCGGCGAGGATCCAACCGATGGTTCCGCCCATGCGGATCAGGCCAAACTCTTTTTGCGCGTCCTTCATATTGGCGAAGGCAATGGAGTTCGTGATCGAAATTGTCGGCACGTACAAAAGGCAGTGCACGAGCATGAGGGTGAAAAATGGCAGGAAATCCCGAGTGAAGGCGAGTCCGAGCATCGCTAGTCCACCGACCAGATGACTGAAGGCCAGGAATTTTTCCGCCGCAAAGTTTCGGTCTGCAAACTGATTGCTAAAAAACATTCCGACGATGGCGGCGACGGGAAAGGCGTTGAGAATAAGCGACTGCTGCGTGGTGGTGAATCCCAGCGCAGGCAGGTAGCTAAAGATTAATGGCAGCCAGGCTCCCCAGATGAAGAACTCAAGCACCATCATGAGAAACAGCTTTAATCGGATCGACGAATTCATGGCAAGAAGTGGTGAGACCGGCCGTGAGGCTAGGGAAAGGCACGGGAGCGGACAAGCCCGCTTCTTCGTCTGCGCAAAGCATTGACGGTTCGGTTTGGAACAGTATGTTTCTCGTCACACAGTCCCTAGAAACGATGCGTCAGTTTGTCACAATCGCGATCAACGCTTTCCTGGAGCTGGTCCGGCAGCCGGTATACCTATTGCTGCAGACCTGCTCAGCGGGATTCATTGTTTTTCTCTCAGCGGTTCCCTACTTCGGATTTGGCGATGATCCGAAGCTTGTGAAGGACATGGCGTTGGCTGTGACGCTCCTCGCGGGCTTGTTAGGTGCCGTTTTGTGTGCGGCCTCAAGTGTGGCGGAGGAGATCCGGCTGGGGACCGCTTTGACCGTCCTGTCCAAACCGGTGAGTCGGACGACTTTTTTATTGGCGAAGTATGCGGGACTCGCGGGAACGCTGACATTGCTGACGTTTACCAATGCGGTCGCGGCGTTGCTGTCGAGTCGGATGGCGTTTGACGCCTACGGCAATGCGGACCTGCCGTCGTTGGGATTGTATTTTGGCGCGGTGGCTCTTGCCTATTTGTTGGGTGGTTTTCTCAATTTTTTCCTCAGTCGGCCGTTTGCGCCCAACGCGGTGGCGGGCTTGGTGGTCTTGACGACGATGGCGTTTCTTTACATTGAGTATTTCACCCAATTGGAGAAGGCATTTGGTGACAAGGCGGGGGTGGACTGGCGGCTAATTCCCGCGCTGGTGTTGATCCTTTTCGCTCTGTGGATCATTGCGGCAGTTGCCCTGGCGTGTTCGACCCGGTTGGAGGTGATCCCGACGTTGGCAGTTTGTTCGGCGCTTTTTATGGTGGGAATCATGTCGGACTATTTTTTTGGCCGACCCGCTGCGCGCGGCATTGGATGGGCACAAGTGCTTTACACGGTAACACCCAACTGGCAGTTGTTCTGGATGGCGGACGCGCTGGAAAACAAGAAAATGATTCCATGGGAGTACGTGGCGCGAGCCGCGGGATATCTCGTGGCGTATGTCGGGGCAGCTCTTTCGGCGGCGTTGCTCTTGTTCGAGGATCGGGAATTGAGTTAGGGTCGCCGGCACGGGATGGAGTCTGCCGCCTGAAGCGGTTGGATCCAGGGCTGATTTACGATGGTTTAGGGACGGTTTTAGGAAGAAAATCATGGAACGAAATCTTTCGAAGAATGGGTTGTTGAACTGGGTTGTCCTCGCTCTGGCAGCGGTGGCAATGCAGTTTCTCGCCCGGTTGGCTGGCTCCACCACGGCAGAGATCAGTGTTGCCTTTCTGGTCGTGGGCACGCTCGTCGCCTTGGTGAGCTGGTTCCAGATGCGGCTTGAAGCCAGGGAAGAAGCGGAGCGACTGGAATTCGAGGATTTATCGACTCAGCGCAGCGGTTCCGCACTCTTCGCCGCATCCTCGGAGGATACCCTGCATGCGAAGCGGTCGCGGAAGATGTTTGAAAAATGGATGGTGCCGGCGTTCACCCTGCTGTTGTTTGCCTTTGAGGCGGCGGCCATTGGGTGGAATTACCAGGGAATGACGACGAAGGTGGTAGTGGAGGCCTTCTCGAGCTACTCCATGGCGGCCTTTGCCGGAATCGGATTGGTCTTATTCCTACTGGGCACCTATTCGGCGCGGCTGGCCCGCTATGAGAATCACCGACTGTTGCGGCCGGGAGCATCCGCACTGTTACTCGGTTCCGTGCTGTGTGCGATCGCGGCCGTTGCGGAAGCGGCAGACTCCGATTTTTTCAAGTACGGAAAACTGGATCGATACCTTTCCTGGCTGCTGCTAGCCGTCCTCGTGATTGTGGCGTTGGAGACCCTTTTCGCCCTTGTGTTTGAAGTCTACCGACCCCGTGTTCAGGGGGGTGAGACGCGGTTGGTGTATGAGAGCCGATTGATTGGCTTGCTCGGTTCCACTGGGGGTTTGTTCAGCACGGCTGCGCAGACGTTGGATTACCAGTTCGGATTCCGGGTCTCGGAGACATGGTTTTACAAGTATCTCGAACAGGAACTGGGACGCCTTGCTCTCCTTGCCATCGGACTACTTTGGTTTGGCTCCATGTTTGTCTTTGTCGAACCTCAGGAACAGGCTCTTTTGGAACGGTTTGGCAGCCCGGTCGCGAATCGCGGCATTTTGGAGCCGGGATTTCATTTCAAGTGGCCCTGGCCCATGGACGCCGTCCATCGCTACCCCGTGCGCTCCCTCCAGAGCTTCACCATCGGTATTGAACAGGACGAATCCAAGTCTTCAGGAAGGACGGTCGTTTGGACGGTCCAGCATAGCCAGGCGGAATATAATATGCTCGTTGCCAGTCGCGATACCACCTCGGGCACGGACACCGACGTAACGAAGGCGGTTCCGGTGAACCTGCTAACGGTGAGCATCCCGGTGCAATATTTTGTCAAGGACTTGAAGTCCTGGATGTATACTCATTCCAATCCCGGCGATCTCCTGCAGCGAATCGCCACGCGTGAAGTGGTCCGGTACCTCGTCAGCGTCGATATGATTGACTTCATGTCGGCGGGTCGCCTGAAGGCAGTGGGTGAAGTGCGGACGCGCATTCAAAAGGCGGCCGACGAGCATAGGCTTGGCGTTGAGATAACGTTTGTCGGGTTGCAGGATGTTCATCCGCCCATCGGGAACAAAGAGATCCAGGTGGCCGCCGCCTTCGAGCAGGAGATTGGAGCCGAAGCCCAAAAGGAGGCAAAAATTCACGAAGCCTATGGATACCGTGCCGAAGTCCTGCCGCGGGCAGACGCCGAAGCGGTGAAGATCGTCAATGACGCCAAGGTGGCCGCGGCGTTAAAGATTGCGGAGGCTCAGGGTGCCGCGGCGCAGTTCCGTGGCCAGTTGGTGGCGTTCAGCGCGGCACCGAGTATCTACGGCGAACGTCTGGTGTTGGATGCGATCACCCGGGCCATCGCCCCGGCCAGGAAGTACGTGGTTCTTAGCGATGCCAGCAAGCAGATGCTGCAACTCAATCTCGAAGGCGGAATACGCGAAGATCTGGCGAACCAGATCTACATCGAGAATCCCAACAAGAAGTCCGAGAAGTAACTCCCTACCCATCCACCCTCAAGTCAGTCCGGATTCATCTCCCCGCCCATTCTATTAGTCATGAGCAAGAATCGTCTAACCCTCATCACCGGTGGCCTCCTGTTGCTGGTCTTCCTTTTCCTCCTGTTCGCCTATCAGGTGCGAATGAACGAAGTTGCGGTGGTCACCACCTTCGGCCGGATCTCCTATTCGACCGATTCCCCGGGACTGAAGGCCCGCTGGCCGGTGCCGATTCAAAACGTCTATAAGTTTGACAAGCGCCTGCAGAACTTCGAGCGCAAGTTTGATCAAAGCCTGACCCGAGACGGCAAGACCATTCTCTGCACCGTCTTCACTGGATGGCGTGTGGTGAACCCGCGCACATTTCTGGATCGGTTCAGTGGCGATTCCTTCAAGGCGGAGGCCGCCCTCGAAAATGTGGTCCGCAATGCCAAAGCCGCCGTGCTGAGTCAGCACAATCTCGGCGATCTGATTTCTTCCAAGCCCGAGGAGGTGAGGTTCGAGCAGATCGAGAAGGAGATGCTTGCTCTGGTCTCCAAGGACACGGTGGACACCTTTGGCATCGCCGTCGAACTGCTCGGAATCAAGCAGTTGGGATTGCCGGAGAATGTGACGGCTGACGTTTTCAAACGGATGAAAGCCGAGCGTGAAACGCTGGCTAAAAATCACGTCGCACAGGGCGAAGCGGAAGCGCGCAAGATCCGTTCTGACGCGGACGTGCAACGCGAGTCACGACTCTCGGAGGCGCGGGTGAAGCAGGCCACCATTCGGGGCGATGCCGAGGCTCAGGTGTCAGAGGCCTATAAAGAATTCGAAAAGAACCCACGCCTTGCCGAGTTGCAGTTGAAGTCGCAACGACTCCAGGAATCGCTCCAAAGTCGGACGACCCTGATTCTCGACGACCGCACGCCGCCCTTAGATCTCCTCAAGGAAGCGACGAAGCTGAAGCCCGTTGGCAAGTAACGCCCTGCAAATTGCCCAGCCAAATCCGCCCCTATGAGTGCTGATAAACCCCCGAAGTCCGGCGATCTGCGTCCCGCCCGGGGCAATGCCCTCGGTAACGATGATGCCAGCAGTCAGGCCCTCAATGAGGCTCTGGGCAGTAGCTTGGTTGTTATCCGTGCGCTGGTGATTGCTCTGGTCGCCGCCTTTTTCATCTCCTGCATTTTCACGGTCAATCCGAATGAAGTCGCAATCGTCCTCCGCTTCGGAAAGCCGGTAGGCACCGGCGTGGACATGATCCGGAAGCAGGGTTTGCATTTTGCCCTGCCTCAACCGATCGACGAGGTGGTGCGCATCCGCAACGGTGAGACGCTGACGGTGACGACGTTTACGCCATGGTTTCAACTAACGCCGGATGAGCTCCTATCCGGGAAGCTGGAAGGGGAGGCCTCCAATGGAACGGGGCGATTGAACCCGGCGGCGGAAGGCCACGTCTTGACGGCGGACGGTAACATTGTGCATGTCCGGGGCACCGTGAAGTACCGGATTAGTGACCCGGTGGCGTTTGTCTTCAACTTCACCAGCGTTTCCAATCTACTGCTCAACGCGTTCAACAACGCGATCTATCGGACGGCCGCCGGTTTCAAGGCGGACGATGTATTGTACAAGAACACCGAGGGTTTTCGACTTGAGGTTGCCCAGCGGCTTCAGGACTGGGTCGCCCGGACGCAACTGGGCGTCAAAATTGATCTTTTGGAAGTGCCCACAATCGCGCCGCTATCGGTGCGGGAGGCGTTTGTGCAGGTGACGAAGGCGGAACTCGAGCGAACCACCCGCATCAAGCAGGCGGAGGGCGATGCCTTGGAGATTCTGCGCAAAGCGGAGGCCGAGTCTCGCGAGATCCTCAACCGAGGTATCATCGCTTCCAACCAACTCGTGGCGGCGGTATCCGGTGACGCGGATTCCTTCCGGAAGCAATTGCCGTACTATCTCAAGGATCCGGACCTCTACCGGACCCGGGTGCTCACCGAGACCTTCGCGCGGGTCCTGACCAATGCGCAGGACAAGTTTTTCGTGGGTGGGGACGAATTGCGGCTGCTGATCAGCCGCGAAGCGGTGGTGCCCGTGAAGCCTGGTACCCAACCGTCTCCCGCCAACTGAGTTGTAACCCCGTTCGATTCTTGCCATGCAAATAACCTCGCTGCTCAGTCTTGAAGACAAACCTCACCAGCACGCGGCCGGAGAAACCTGCGCCGACTGCGGCGGAAACCATTCCCATACGAACGTGAGGTTATCCTATACGTTGTTCGGTTTGGTTTTCGTCTTGATCTCGTATCTCATGCAATGGGTCTACGAAAAGGGCGATATTACGGCCGGATTGTTTGCCATGGTGGGAGCGGTCACTCTTGCCGTCCCGATACTGCGGGTGGCGGTCGCGGATTTGTCCAAGGGTCGGCTGAGCATCAACGAGCTGGTGGCGTTGGGAGTTCTCGCCTGCGCGGCGAAAGGGGATTTTCAGACGGCAGGAATTGTCGCCTTCTTCATGCTGCTGGGTGAGATCATTGAAACCCGGACGGCGGCGGGGGCGCGGGCTTCGATTGAATCGTTGATCAAGTTGACTCCATCCAAGGCTCGGCGCCTGACCAAGGGGCGCGAGGAAGAGGTGGCCGCGCGTGATCTTGGGGTTGGGGACATGATCCGGATCCGGCCCGGCGACAACATCGCGGCGGACGGGGTGATCGTCACCGGCCAGGGCTCGGTCAATCAGGCGAACATCACGGGTGAATCCCTCCCGGTCGATAAGAACCCTGGGGATCAGGTTTTCGCCGGTACGATCAATTTGACCGGAGCGCTCGATGTCAAGGTCACCAAGGCGGGCGAGGATACAACCATCGGTCGCGTGCGGGAGTTGATCTTGGCGGCCGAAAAGACCCGGCTGCCGTTCATGCGGATCATCGACCAGTATATCGGCTATTATACACCGTTGGTGCTGGTGATTGCCGCGCTGGTCTGGGCGTTTACCAAGGATCTGGATCGGGTTATCACCATTCTGATTGGTGCCTGCCCCTGCGCGTTCATTCTCGCCACACCCAGCGCAATGGTGGCTGCGATCGCCGCCGCTGCACGGCTCGGGGTGTTGGTAAAAAACGTGGGTGACCTGGAGTCTGCGGCGAGCATCAACGCGTTTGTTTTCGACAAGACCGGTACCTTGACCACGGGCAAATTGGTGGTGAGCCGCCTGCAACCGATTGGTGATACGCTGGCGGCGGAGTTGCTGCGGACCGCCGCCAGTGCGGAGCAATATTCCCAGCATCCGACCGCCAAAGCGCTGGTGCAGCTGGCCGAGGAGGCGGGAGTGCCTTTGGTGTCCGCCACCGATTTCAAGGAATCGGCGGGCCGGGGAGTCGAAGCCTTGGTTGACGGGCACCGGGTAGTGATCGGGCGATCCGCCTGGCTCAAAGACAATGGCGTGACGGGTGACTTTCTTAAGACCGTGGATTTGAACGAAACGGAAGGATTCAGCCTGTTGTTCATTGCCCGGGGTAATGACTGTATCGGGTGGGTTGGCCTTCAGGATCAGACTCGGCCGGAGGCGGCCGAGGCTCTTCAGGGATTGCGGGATGCGGGAGTGCGTCGGATCGCGATGGTGTCCGGGGACCGTCAACCGGTCGCTGCCCGAGTGGCGAAGGAAATCGGAATCGAGGAGGTCGTGGCCGAATGTCTTCCGCAGAACAAGGTTGAATACGTGAAGCAAACTAAGGCGAAGGGGTACCGGGTCGCCGTGATTGGAGACGGTGTCAACGACGCACCGGCCCTCGCGGCGGGCGACATCAGCATCGCGATGGGCGCTGCGGGCAGCGAAGTGGCGATTCACAGTGCGACGATCGCCCTCATGAACAACGACCTCCGACGGTTGCCTTTCCTGATCAAGCTTTCCCGCCTGACACGCCAGGTGATCAACCAGAATTTTCTCTTTGGGATCGTTTTTGTAATCATCGTGATCACCGCGGGTTCGATGGGCTATATCCACCCGATCGTGGCCGCCCTGTTGCACAATGCCGGTGCGTTGTTCGTCGTTTTCAACAGCGCCCGCCTCGTGCGGCAGGGGGAGGAGTTGGAACCGTTCCAGATTGAAGCGCAACCGACGGATCCCGGGGCTACGGGGCCGGTCCGGTTGGCACCGGCGACAGCATGAAATTCCTGACATGAGCCGGCACACGTCCACTCCAGTGAGAGGTGTTTGAACCCCGGTTCAACTCGGCAACGCATCCTCTCGGAAGAATCCATCCACTGCACGATACCCGCCATGGCCTCCCTCCCCAATCCTGCGTCCGGCAGATCCGACACGGTCTCCGCCGAGAATGTTGTACGCGTCGCCGGACTTACCAAGGTGTTCAAAGATTTCTGGGGTCGTCCCAAGGCGCGTGCGGTCAGCGACGTGACTTTCGACATCCGGCGAGGGGAGATTTTTGGCCTGCTGGGACCGAATGGCTCGGGCAAATCGACGACCATTAAGATGCTGCTGGGCCTTCTTTACCCCACCCGCGGGCACATTGAAGTCTTCGGCCATTCGCCTCGGGACGTCCGGACCAAGGAGCGGATCGGCTATCTACCGGAGGAGAGTTATCTTTATAAGTATCTCAACCCGGGCGAAACGCTGGATTTTTTCGGCAACCTATTCCAACTGAACTCGGCGGATCGCCGCCTGCGCGCCGAGCAGTTGATCGAGATGGTTGGATTGAACCAGGCCCGGACGCGGACCGTGGGCGAATTTTCGAAAGGGATGCAGCGGCGCATTGGCTTGGCGCAGGCCCTGATTAATGATCCGGACCTGATTATCCTCGATGAGCCGACTGCCGGCCTTGATCCCCTGGGATGTCGGGAAGTGAAGGATTTGATTCTAGCGCTGGCACGTCGGGGAAAGACGGTAATCCTCAGCTCGCATTTGCTTGCGGATGTCGAGGACGTCTGTGATCGCGTCGTGATCTATTACGGCGGTCGGATTCAGGCCATGGGGACTCTCCAGGATCTTCTCGCAGCTCCCGATTCGGTACAGATCACCACGCCTGTCCTCAGCCGGGAGGTTACGGAGCGCGTGCTCGGAATTCTGCGGGCGGAGGGAGGCGACCGTGTGCGATTAGGGACTCCGACTCAAAACTTGGAGACCTATTTCCTGGGCGTTGTCGAACGGGCTCGCGCGGGCGGTCAGACCAGCGGTGCCACCAGTGGCAATCGGGTAGCGCAGTTCATCCGGGGCGCGGGCGCGGGTGGCCAAACCCAATCGGATAAGGTTCTCGATCGGCTTACTCGCTCCACCTCCGTGGAGGATGTGCAGGTGATGGCGCCCCCCTCCAGCGAACCCCAGGTCGATCTCGCCCGATTGTCCGCCTTAGCCCGAAGTGAAGCGGCCGCGACGCCTCCTTCCACAACGCCTCCTCCGGCGGGCGGTAGCCCGAGCGTCCCAGCGCCGGGAACGGCAGCGAAGGGAGCGGACCTCAAAACGGCCAACGAAAAACTCTCCGGTCTCCTGGGCGGGAAGAAGTAGAGTAGGGATCCCCGGTAAGCGCCCAATGAATCGCCACTACGAAATCTACCAGAATCCCGAGGGGCAGAGTCTATCCGTTCCCGCGGGATTTTCCTGGCCGGCGGTTATCGGTGGCCCGGTTTGGGCGGCGTTGAACAAGCTTTGGGTTTCGGCGGCCATCGGCCTGATCGTTCTTGGGGTAACGTTTGGCGTTCTGCACGCTTTCCAAGCCGCCGGGTTCTCGTACGCCATTGCCTGGATTATTACGGGGGTGTTGCTCGGTTTTCAGGCCCGTCACCTTCGCGCCTACGCGGCGGAGGGGGGGGGCTATTCGTTTCGATGCACGATTCCGGCCCGCAACGGGGCGACAGCGATCGCAAAACTAGCACAAGTCGGGGGCGAACCCCTGCTGGAGTGGCGTGGACGTCGATTCCTGACCCTGCCGGACTTTACGCCCAAATCCCTGCGCCGAATTGGTGCCGTTGCCTGGTTGACCCTCAAGGCCGCGTTCCGATATAAGCTTGTCCTGATTCTGATCGCACTGCTCCTCGCCGCGGTGTTTGTGCTCCCGGGGATTATTGAGCACGACGGAACCGCTCAGGGTTTCACTCAGATTGTGCTGACGTATACGCTGGGAGCCGTCATCGGGTTGCTCGGGATCACGACGCTTTGGCTCGCGTGCGGCACGTTGGCCCGCGACATCGAAGACTGCCAGATGCACGTGGTTATGACGAAGCCCATTGCGCGCTGGGAAATCTGGATTGGAAAATGGGTGGGAATCCTGGTGTTGGATTTCGGGCTGCTCGCAATTTCAGGGGCCACGATTTATGGGTTGTTGTTGGGGCGTGCTGCGCAGCTCACCCCGGAACAGCAGGCCATTCTTCGGAGCGAAGTACTCGTCGCTCGAGCGTCGGCTCGGGAAGCGGTGCCGGACTTGGAGCCCCAGATTCAGCAGGTGCTGGCCGAGCGCCTCAAGCAGGGGACGGTCGCCGCCATGGATCGGCAGTTTGTCCGCAAGCAGGTCGAGGAACAGGTCAAGGCGGCCAACCAGATTGTCCAGTCGGGTCACTATCGGCAGTGGGTCATTGATCTCGGTTCGGGGGCCAAGGCGCGGCTTAAGGATCAGCCGATGCATCTCCGGGTGAAATTTTTCGCAGCAACATTCGACGGATCGGAAAAGACCTATCAACTGAAGTGGATTGTGGGCGCCCGGGATTCTCGGGAGCGCCTGACGGTAGAAAATGACCTTGCGGCCGAGGCTCCGATCGAATTCGCCATCCCGCCAAACATGGTCGGCGATGACAACAAGCTGACGATTGATTGCCAGAACTGGAACCAGATTGCCCTCCTTTTTCCGCTCGAAGACGGTTTGTCTGTTCTTTATCGCGAGGGAGGATTCACCCTCAATTTTCTTCGCGGGCTGCTGATCCTATTCTTCTGGCTGGCCTTGCTCGCCGCGATCGGTCTGGCCTGTTCCAGTCGGATGTCGTTCGCCGTTTCGTCCTTTGTTTCCCTGGCGATGCTCATCGTCGCTTTCTCCGGCGGCACGATCCGTGCGGTGATCGAGCAAGGTGGCATTCTGGAAGTGGACCATGACACCGGGATGGTGAAGGAGAGAAACGTCATAAACTCGATCGCGGTCGAGTTCTTCAAGGGAGCTCGCGATTTGATCGGTGTGGCTCAGAATTTTTCACCCGTGGATGCGCTCAGTTCGGGCAAAAGCATTACGTGGGGTGAGTTGGCCCGGGCCTTTTTCCAGATCGTCGTGCTCATGGGCGGGGTTTTTGTGGTGCTTGGCATCGTGGTGCTGACCCGTCGGGAAATTGCCCTGCCGACCTAGCGTCGTTTGCCTTTTACCTTATTGGTGATGTCTTTGCGAAAATCCATCCTGGCAGTCTCCCTGATCGCCTGTCTCGCGGTTGCCGGCCGGATGCAGGGGCGCTTGAACCGCGACCGGGAGAAGATGGAACTGACCCGAACCGCGGTACTGGAGAATGCGCCGCCGGTACTCGCGTTCACCACGATTGCGCTCGGAGGATTCCGCGGTCTCATCGCCAATATTCTGTGGATTCGCGCCGCGGAATTGCAGGAGAACGGGAAGTATTTCGAAATGGCTCAACTCGCGAACTGGATTACCAAGCTTCAGCCGCATTTCACTCAAGTCTGGGTCAATCAAGCTTGGAATCTCGCCTATAACATATCGGTCAAGTTTCCCAACCACATGGACCGATGGTTCCGGGTCCGCAAAGGCATTGAACTGATCCGTGATGATGGCCTTCGGTATAATCCTCACGAAGTGCTCATGTATCGGGAGCTTGCCTGGATTTTTCAGCATAAGCTCGGCGCCTATCTCGATGACGCTCACATGACCTACAAGGCGGAGTGGGCCGCCGAAATGCACAGCGTTTTGGGAGGCGGTCGTCCAGATTTCGACGCATTCATTAACCCACAGACACCGGAAATGCAGGCGCGAGTTTCGGTTCTGACCAATCGTTATAAGATGGATCCCCGCGCAATGAAGGAAGTGGACGACCAGTACGGGCCGCTGGAGTGGCGGCTGCCCGAGACGCACGCGATTTACTGGGCCAGTGTCGGGTTGAAGGTCTGCAAACTGTCCGATAAGCCCGAAGCTCAGTTGATCACCCTGCGGCGGGCGATCTATCAACCTCTCCTCACCTCGTTCCAACGCGGCCGCTTCATCACCAACCAGGTGGTGATCGAGGGTCAACTGCGCAGAGTGCCGCAGTTGGGGCCAAATCTGGCCATCATCGAAAATGCCTCGAAAGCTTATGAAAAGGCCATGACGGACGACCCCGAGCAGCGAGACCACATCGGCAGCGCTCACAAGAATATGATGCGGGATGCGGTCTATTTCCTTTTCATTCATAATCGTGAGAATGAGGCCAAGAAATGGTTTGCCTACGGGACCGAAAAATACGGCACCAACGCGTTTCCGGATGCGAACTCCGCGCAGGAATGGGCGGTGGCCAAGATCAGCGAAGACGTCAACGAAACATCCCCGGATCGCGTCAAGGCGATGCTGGAGGGGTTGGTCGGCAATTATTTTGCGAACCTGGCGCAGGGCTTGGACGAAGAGGCCGAGGGGTATAACCGCCTCGCCGCCATTGTCCGTCAGAATTTTCTCGATCGCACGCAGTACAAGGGAGCCCGGGAGCGGCTCCCGATGCCGGAATTGTCGGACATCAAGGGGGAAGTGCTTAACCGCATGCTGGATCCACAGAGCGAGCTTCACCCCGAATTGCAGTTGCTTCTAAGGACCGCTCTTGGACTACCTCCACCCCCACCGGCGGCAACCAATGCGCCGGTGGCAGCACCGAACGGCGGTCGCGCCAAGGGTGGAACTCCCGACCCGGCTTCCAAGCCGCCTGCAAAATAAGCGCTGCATACAGCGGCAGCCAAAGCACCGTCATCAGCTCCCGCAATCTGGCCTTCGTCCATGATGCGTAAGGACTTCGATTCCGCCGCCTTGCGGATTCCCAAGCCGAAACCGGCCCCTACGGCGCGACCGAGAGCCGTTCCTCGGCAATTTCAGGCTTCATCAGCACTCCCTGCTCCTTGTAGGCCCGGAGGACAAAGTGAGTGGCGGTCGAAAGCACCCCCTGCAGCGTCGAAAGCCTTTCGGACACGAACGACGCCACCTCCCGCAGGTTTCCTCCCTCCACCTCCACCAGCAGATCGTACCCGCCTGACATCAAGTGGCACGATCGCACCTCGGAATGCTTGGCGATTCGCTCCGCCAGTTTGTCGAAACCGCCGCCCCGCTCCGGTGTAATTTTAACCTCAATCATGGCGCGGACGCGGTCGCTGCCGATCTGGTCTTCGTTCATCACCGCTCGATACCCAAGGATTCGGCGGGAGGATTCTAATTCACGAATTCGGCTCCGCACCTCGGCTTCGCTCCAGCCCAGCAGACTGGCCATTTCGGCCGGGGTATTGGCCGCGCTCTCCCGCAATAGATTCAGCAATGCATCCATCCCGGGAGGAAACCGGAACTCGTCTCGTCAATCAACTCCCGAACGGGATCTGCCGACAATATCGCGCACGGCCTTGAGGAGAGCGCCTGCCTCGCGATCGGTTCCGACGGTAATTCTGAGAAACCGGGCGAGTTCGGGGAGGCGGAACCAGCGCACTAAAATGCGACGGTCGCGCAAGGCGGACAGCCACTCCTCGGCGGTGGGACCCGGCGGCTTGCAAAACAAGAAGTTGGTCTGACTGGGCACAACTTCGAACCCAAGACCGATGAGTTCCCGCCTCAACCGCTCCCGGGTTGCTAGAATCCTGGAGAAATTCCGTTCGTAGTAGGCGAGGTCGTCGAGCGTGGCTTGCGCCGCCACCTGCCCGAGGCCATTGACGTTGTAGCTATCGCGGATCGAATGCAGGGCAGCGATCAGCTCCTCGTGCCCGATAAAATAGCCGATCCGTTGGAAGCAGAGCGAATAGGCTTTGCTGAACGTTCGAGCAATCAGTACATGCGGGTGCTTCTTCGTTAGCGCGAGGGCATTGCCGGCGGCAAAATCCACGTACGCCTCGTCCAATACCACCACCCCCTTTTGTGCCCGACAGAGTTCATCCAACTGCGAAAGGGAATAGCCGCGCCCGGACGGGGCATTGGGCGTCGTAATAAAGGTTAGAGCCGCCCGGAAATCCCAGCTGCCGCCCCGCCGCAATGCCGATGCCGATGGCAGATCATAGTTCTCTTTCAGCGGAATAGCCTGAGTCCGCGCCCCATGAGCCTCCGCGATCACCGGATACAGCGAATAGCACGGCCACGGAAACTGCACGGTGGCACGGCTGCGAGCCGCTGCCGTCTGACCGATCCTTGCTGGCTCCACGAATGCCCGGACGGCGAGCGCGAGCAATTCATCCGATCCATTCCCGACAATTACCTGCGACGGTCGGCAGCTGTGCAATCGCGCCAGCTTGTCCCGCAATTGTTCCGCCGTGGGATCGGGATAGAGTCGCAGGCGTTCATCGACTGCCTTCCGGACGGCCCGGAGTACACCGGGCGAGGGTGGATAGGGATTTTCGTTCGTATTGAGCTTGATCAGATTCGGAATTTTCGGCTGTTCTCCCGGCACATACGCATGCAGGGAGCGCACCAGGGGGCGGATCAGGGAACGTAGATTCTTCATGGCAGCCGTTCTCGGCGCTCAGGCGCGCACGCGGATTTCTGCGGAACGCCCGTGTGCGTCCAGACCTTCAAGGGCGGAAAACTTAGCCACGGTTTTGAGCGCCTTGCGCAGGGCGGGCTTCCCATACTCCACCACACTCGTCCGACGTTGGAACTGGTCCACGGTCAGTCCGGCAAAGCTCGCACCCGCACCCCCAGTGGGCAGCGTGTGGCTTGGCCCGGCCACGTAGTCTCCCAGCACGGTCGGAGAATAGTTTCCCAGGAACAGGGCACCCGCCGTCACGATCTGGACCGAAATCGTGCCGGCATCCTCAACCATCAATTCACAATGTTCGGGCGCCAGCCGATTCACCAACTCAATGCCACGGGCGAGATCGCGCACCTGGATCAACCAACCGTTCGTGTCGAGGACCCGGTGAATGAATTCCCGGCGCGCCAGTTTCGGGAGCTGTCTTCGAATTTCCAACTCCACCGACTTAAGGATGCGGGCGGATGGCGTGACCAACCAGATTCGTTCGTGCCCGGACCCATGCTCCGCTTGGGCCAGGAGGTCGGCGGCCGCAAAGCGTGGATCCGCGGAGTCGTCCGCCAACACACAAACTTCACTTGGGCCGGGCAGCAGATCCACCGACACGTGACCAAAGAGCAGCCTTTTGGCGGCCACCACGTAGGCATTGCCGGGGCCAAAAACCTTTTGAACCCGGCGAATTGTCGGAGTTCCCAGCGCCAGTGCGGCGATGGCCTGCGCACCCCCGGCGCGGTAGATCTCGGTGGCACCCGCCACCCGTGCCGCGAAGAGCAGGCCGGGATGAATGGTACCGTCTCGCCCGCACGGCGTGCAGACGACGATCTCGCGGCATCCCGCCGCCTGAGCGAGCGTGATGGTCATCAGGGCCGTGGAGACGAGGGGGGCTGTGCCGCCGGGGATATAAATGCCCACGCGTTGAAATGGATCAAACTTTTCGGAAACAGTCGCCTGGTGAGAATTGGTGGTCCGCCAACCTTTGCGCAGGGATTTCCGGGCAAACATTGCGATATTCTTGTGGGCGTCCCGGACCGCTGCCCGCAGGGATTCGTCGGCCTTCAGGGACGCATTCATCAATTCCGCAGCCGTCACCGCCAGTTGTTCTGCGGCAAGATCCGCCCCATCGAAGCGGAGAGTCAGCTCCAGCAGCGCGGCGTCACCGCGATCCCGGATCGACTCCACGATTTCTCGCGTTCGCTGCTCGATCAGAGGATCGAACAAACTACCTGTCGATGACGCCTCGGCGAGTCGTGCGGCGTAGTTCGAATCCCGGGGGCGGACAATGTGCATGCGGCAGGCTAAACAGCATCGTTCGGTTGTCAAAGTTCCGGCAACGGGAAGATGGGTAATGGGTCGCGTGGTGCTCATCCACGCTTAAGGACTCATCCAGCGTTTGCATTGCGCCAGGACTGGATTCGGTGTGCACACGCACGCAATAGGAATTAGTCCCGCAACGCCTCCCAGAGCAGTCTTGCTGTCAACAGCATCACAACGGTCAGAAACACCGGCCGGATGAATTCGGCTCCTCGTCGGATTACAAGACCCGAGCCCAGTCTGGCACCGATCAACTGGCCTGCGGCCATGATCAATCCAATCCGAATATCAACGAATCCCGTCGATAGAAACAGCACCAGGGACCCCAGGTTGCTGGCGAGATTGAGCGCCTTGGTCGTGCCCGTCGCTGAGGGAAGGTCCAGGCCGAATCCCACGACCAGCGCGAGGGTCCAGAAGGAGCCGGTCCCCGGCCCCAGAAAGCCGTCGTAAAATCCGAGCAACCCGGCTATCGCCATCAATCCCACGGACCACGACCACTTCGCGGGCCGGGCGACACGTCCCAGCGCGGGCTGCGTCCAGGTGTAAACAGCCACACAGCCCAAAAGAATGGGAATGCAGAGTCGAAGAAAATCCCGTGGTACTTGTGAGACCGCCCAACTGCCCGCCATCGCCGCTACGAAGGCCAGAACCATCGGAAGGCGGAGCCGCGTCCAGGAGATTAATCCGGCTCGGGAATAGTTCCAGATGGCGACAGTCGTACCGCACGAGGATTGAAGTTTATTGGTACCCAACGCCAGCGTCGGAGGGAGACCCGTCCACAGGAGCATAGGCACCGTGATCAAGCCGCCGCCGCCGGCGATGGCGTCCACAAAACCCGCCGCGAGCCCGGCGCCGAATAGCATTCCGGTGGTCAGCATTCCGTGCATAGAAGTCCCACCCGGTCACGATGGCAATCTTATGGGGCGGTTCATGGCGGGGGCCTGGCTCCGTGAGACATTACGCGAAAGAAACAGTGGAACGTACGGAGCCTGAATCCATACGTCCCGCCGCTCGTGCCTTCTAAACGCGTGGTCGAGGTCGTTTGGCACCACCCGGATGACGTTTGCCCGGCTCTGCGTACGGGTGCTTCCGGGGCCGGCGGATGGGCTTGATCGTCTTCGGACGCGGCTTCGGCACCAGCACCACCGGACATCCTTCGTAGCCAAAGGCTTTGCGCATCGCGCCCGATAGATACTTGGTATACGGTTCCGAAAAATCGTCGTCCCGATTGACGAATAGCAAAAACGTGGGTGGAGCCAGCCTCACCTGGGTGGCATAAAAAAATGTCAACCGCCGCCCGGAACTGCTGACCGGTTGACGCCGCTCAATGGCGTCGTTCAGCGTCCGGTTGAGAATTGCGGTGGGCACTTTCTGTTTTAGCTGAGCGGCTACATAACGAACCGCTTCGAGCAGGCGATCTAATTGGAATCCATCCTTCGCCGATGTGAAAATGACCGGGGCATAGTCCAGGAAGAAAAGCTTCGACTGCACCCATTCGCCGAATTCGGCCAGGGTCGTGAGCCGCTCCTCACGGTCGTCGCGATCGCGCGTTTTCTCGCTCCGGGCGGTCAGTTCGACCTCCCGCTTCTTGCGAACTTCTTCCGCGACCAAATCCCACTTGTTCACGACCACGATGCAAGCCCGGCGATTCTCCGTGATTATATCCGCGATCTTCTTGTCTTGCTCGGTAATGCCGGCTTCGGCATCGAGCACCAGAATGGCGAGGTCACACCGGGCAATCGCCTCTCGGGTTCGTTCGACCGTGAAGTACTCGAGGGTGGTGTCAACGCGACGTGCCTTGCGAACCCCCGCCGTATCAATCAAGACATAATTCTCTACTTGCCCCTCGGTGGTCACTTCAAAGGGGACGTCAATGGCATCGCGGGTGGTTCCGGGAATCGGGCTCACCACCACTCGCTCGGATCCAGTCAGGGCGTTGATGATGGACGATTTCCCCACATTGGGGCGGCCTACGATCGCGAGCTTTAGTCCCGCTGGGAGCGAGGCGCCCCGGGATTTGTTGGCGCCACCCTTGTTACGTCGAGACCGTCTTTTCGTCGCGGGTTCTTCTTCATCGGTTGCGAGGTCGGAATCTTCAACGGGTTCTGCGCTAGGCTGCGGAAGCAAAGCGATCACGGCATCGAGTAAGGCTTGAATCCCGTCACCATGAATCGCTGTGACCGGAAAAATCCGCTCAAAACCCAGGGCGGTGAACTCCGGGATGCCCGGGGTTGCCTTGGCGCTGTCGACCTTGTTCACCACGACCAGAACCGGTTTGCGCAGGGAACGCAGCTTGCGGGCGACCTCCTGATCCAGGGGAACGATCCCTTCCTGGACGTTGACCACCAACAACAGAACATCGGCGGCGTCGATCGCAATCTCGGCTTGTTGCAGAGCGGCGGCGGTGATGACGTCTTCGGTTTTTTCTCCCCGCAACAGGCCGATGCCCCCGGTGTCGATCAGGCTGAACGGATGTCCCCGGTATTCCGCCGTCGCGATGACACGGTCGCGGGTGACGCCCGGTTGGTCGTGCACAATGGCGACGCGCCGGCCGACGATGCGGTTAAAAAGGGCGGATTTTCCGACGTTGGGACGGCCGACGATGGCCACGGTGCCTGACATGAGAGATAGGGTGGCAGGAAATGGCTGAGACCGCCACCGGTTCAACCGGCAATAACGTGCGACGGCAGTAGGCGTGGGGAGGGGCGATTTGAACCATTGAACTGGATAGTACCGCGTGGTATATACCACGGCATGACAACGGCCAAAGTCTTCATGAACGGGCGCAGTCAGGCGATCCGGCTGCCAAAGGCGTTTCGCGTCGACGGCCGGGAGGTCCGCCTGAAGCGGGTTCCGCAGGGGATTCTGATCTTGGAGCGCGACCCGTGGGAAATCTGCCGTGAAGCGTGTCAGGAGTTGTCCGATGACTTTATGGAGGAGCGCGTACAGCCGCTGCAGCAGAAGCGTGAGTGGAGCAAGAAGCGATGACCTATCTGCTCGACACGAATATTGTGGTCTACATGGTGCGGGGCTTGAAGGTACGGGCGAGTCCCACCGCCCGACAGCATGAGTGCCGCCGAATTGCCGAGTGTATTCTCGCCCATGCACAAAAGCAGAAGGCCGCGGGGCATGACGTCGCCCTGTCCGCTGTCACGGTGGCGGAATTGGAGTTCGGGGCGTGGAAAAGCGGCGATTATCAGACCGAGCTGGACGCGACGCGACGTGCCATTACTCCCTTTCTCTTACTGCCCTTCGATGCGGAAGAATGCGCCGCGCACTACGGAGACATCCGACACCGGTTGGAATCCTCGGGCAGAACCATCGGTTCGCTGGACACCCTGATCGCTGCTCACGCACTCGCTCTGGGAGCCATCCTGGTCACGAACGACCTGACGGAGTTTTCGCGAGTTCCGGGACTGAAGTGCGAGAATTGGCCGGTGTGATCCGTTACTGAGCGAGCAAAACGCCGGTGAGGGAGGCACCGCCCTCCGGACTGGTTTTAAGGGGGACTTGAACCTTACCCGCCTTGAGGTGGACCAATTCCAAGACGTAGTCGCCGGCGGGGAGGCCGGCGGGGAGTTCAAAGGTTCCATCCTTGTCCGTGACCGCAAAGAACGGGTGGGCGATCACGCCGACGAATGCGAACATCCACGGATGAACATTGCATTGCATCTTGGCGAAGATCTCCGGTTTGGCGAACGTCTTGGTGTTCACTAGGCCGGCCGATCCTTGCGCGAAGTTAAAGGTCTGGTTCCCGGCAATGGATGCCGCAAAGTTCACGTTGTGCATGAAATTATCGCTGTTCTTGATATCCACGGGCTGCCCGGCGATCACTCCGCTAACATACGGTTCGTAGAGACATCCCTTCTGATCAATCACGGCTGCGGTTCCGGGTAGTGGGAACGTCTTCCCCTCCAGGCCGGATTTGACGTAGACCAAGACATTGGCGAGTCCGTTGTTCGAACCGATAAGGTAGTTGCGAGTCATCACCGGGACGGAATGCAGTGGTCCACAATTGGGATCCTTCGTGATCGGCGTGATTTGTTTTTCCGCGGGCGGCGTTCCTGCCAGGGTCACCGATCCCTTGACACGGTTTCCGCCCGGGACCGCAGTTCCACCGGATTTTTCGGTCCCCGCAGCGGTCGTCGGAGTCGCAGTCGCAGTCGCCTGCGCAGCGGTCGGAGCGGTCGCCGCAGCCGTGGGCGCATGCGCCGACGCCACGGAGCCCGTGGAAGCCGTGTCCCCATGACCGCCGACAGCTCCCAGGTGACTTGCAGGTGCCGTGCCCGATCCGGTGGGCGTTGGCTTATCCGTGAACCCAAACTTCCAGGCTAAGAAAAGGTTGAGAAGAATGATGCCGGTAACCATCCAAAGGATGACCCGGTGGCCCGAAGCAGATTCTGGGGATGGATTCGACATGGGTGACATGCCAAGCGAGGTCGCAGGAAGATACAAGTTTCAAGTTTGCCGAGAGGGGCCTTCCCTTCCCTCCGGTGTCAGCTCGCAAACTCGGGATTTTGGCAGCATCCTCGTAGATTAGCTCCGAAATCAGTTTCAACGTGCCTTCTCCTTTGGGGTACTGTGAAAGGGATTCTTCCAAACATATCCTTCAGAAACCACGCCCCCTTTTTCAGTGATCGTCCGCTTCGTCACGCACCCAATGGAGCCGAAGACCATCGCGCCGAAGAGGGCGCTCAGGACGAATGTTCGCAGTTTTATCATCGCTCTCCACTGTGGGTGGTCTTGGGGAAATGAGTCAACACCGGCAATCAGAATGAGGGTCACACCTTGTCGTTCATCGGATTTGTGAGTAGGGTGGAGTCGTGAAATTCTCACCCGCCCGCGGGCTGGTCGGTACCGTGTTCGTCATTCTGATGGCGTCGTTTGCGGCGCGATCCGATGACGCTCGATTCATACGGCTTCGGAACGAGACGATCGCCACACCGCCGGTGAATCCAGCGCGAGCTCGATTACAGGCGGCGGTGCCGGAGACGGCGGTTTCCGGGCTGTTCATCCTTCAATTTACCGATCGGATGCAGCCGGAATGGCGCGATGCGCTGCGCGATCGCGGAGTTGATCTGCTCCGGTTCGTTCCGGACGATGCCTTCGTGGTGGAAGTGGTCTCCAACCGCCTGGGTGAACTCCGGTCGCTACCGTTTGTCCGATGGGTCGGGTCGTACGAGCCGAGACACAAGCTCCAGTCACGATTGATGCGTCAGTTGGCGACCAACTCTCTCGGGAATTTCATTGAGGTTAAGATTCTCGCCAATCCGCGGGCGGGAGTTGCGGGCCTTTCTGTGTTGTCGCGGGCGTTTGAGGCGGGGACACGCCACCATTTGAACGCCACATTCGGGGCCGTCATAACGGGCCGAATTCTTCCCGCACGGCTACTCGCCCTGGTCCGTTCGCCCCTGGTGCTCTGGGTGGAGGTGGCACCGCGAATGAAACTGGTTGATGAAGTTTCCACCCTGATTGTCATGGGCGAGGGCTCCGGAGCCCCGCCGCGCCCGCATGTGCATGAATTGGGATTTGATGGGAGCGGCGTCACGGTTTCGATCGCGGATTCCGGGATCGACGTGGGGGAGCCGGACGGATTGCATCCGGATTTGGCTGGGCGCGTGGATGCGTTCTTTGCCTACGGGGGGCTTCCGGATGCCGGCGATGAACACAGCCACGGCACGCATTGCGCCGGAATCGTTGCGGGAAATGGAGCCACCGGTGAAACCGATGACGATGGAAATCTTTGGGGACTGGGCGTTGCACCGGGAGCCCACTTGGTTGCCCAGCGACTTTTTGACGGTGCAGGCGGTTACTTTGCGCCGCCGACCTACGAGACGCTGACCCGGGATGCCGTGCGTAGCGGTGCCTACGTGGGCTCGAATTCTTGGGGTGACGATACCCAGGGACAGTACGATATCAGCGCGGCGGAATTTGACGCCCTTGTCCGGGATGCGGATGGCCTGACCCCTGGTGAGCAGCAATATGTGTTGGAGTTTAGTGCCGGAAATGCCGGGCCGGGCGGTCAAACCATCGGCAGCCCGGCGGTGGCGAAAAACGTGATCGCAACGGGCGCCGCGGAGAACAACCGGTTCGGCTTTGGCATCTATGATAGTGGCCAGGAAGTCATGGCGGATTTCTCCAGCCGGGGCCCCTGCGAAGATGGCCGGATCAAACCGGACATCACGGCCCCCGGAACCTGGATTGCCTCGGTGAAATCGCAACTCGCCGGCGAGGAAAACGCCTGGTCACCCATCAATGCGAACTACCTCTACCAGGGCGGAACGTCCCAGGCCGGCCCGCATGCCAGCGGGGCGGCGGCGGTAATCGTACAGTGGTACCGACAATCCCACGCCGGAGCCAATCCGTCGCCGGCGCTCGTGAAGGCGGCGCTGATTAACTCCGCGGACGACATGGGGACGGCGGTCATTCCGGACGGTGAAGAGGATGGAGGTGGGGATGGGGGTATTGTGGTGGGGGACACCGCGCCGGTGCCGAACCCCGACGAAGGCTGGGGACGAATCAATCTTGAAAACTTGATTGATCCGGCGGGCGTGCGGTTTGACCTAACCGACCAGGGGATCGGGCTTGCAACCGGGAGGATTTCCGAAAAGCGATTCATCGCGGGCCCGGAGGAGGCGCTCAAGATCACGCTTGTCTATACGGATGTTCCCGGACTGCCGGCAGCAATCCCCGCCCTCGTCAATGACCTCGATCTTGAAGTGGTGGGACCGGATGGTCAGCTCTACCGAGGAAACGCGTTTGCCGACGGGGAAGGGGTGGCGGGCACTCCGGAAGGGGATCGGATCAATAACGTCGAAGCCGTCCATATAAGCACCCCTCAAGCGGGTGAATGGATTGTGCGCATCCGGGCCCATAACGTGGTGCAGGACGTCCATCATCGCACGAATGGAGCCCCCGAGCAGGATTTCGCGCTGGTAATTTCCGGACGCCTGCCCCTGCCAGGTGAGGGTGTTGTTTCGTGGGGACGTGATGCCTATCGCGCGCCAGCCACCGCCACGATTCGTCTGGTGGATTCTCAGCTCGCCGCCCAACCCACGGTTGTCGTCACCGTGCGAAGCACAGCCGAATCCGCCGGATTTCCCGTGACGCTCTTCCGGAGCAGTGCCGGCGGTTCGTTTACCGGCAGGGTTGACTTGGCTTCCGGGCCGGTGGACCCCGGCGACACGGTATTGCAGGTCCAAGACAAGGATGAGTTGACCGTGACTTATGTGGACGCCAACCCGGCCGGAGAACGGGTCGCCTTTGCGCTCATAGATTTGACGCCACCGGTCGTCGCGGGGGTTACTACGGTCGCCGAGTTTGGCCACGTCACCGTGCAGTGGATTACGGATGAACCGGCTGATTCGTTTGTCTATTTCGGTGTCACCAACGCTTTGACCAATGTCGTCAGTAATCTGGGGTTTCGAGCCCAACATCGTCTGCGTCTGCCGGAGCTCGATGCCGGGACGAATTACTATTACTTCGTCGTCTCAACCGATAAGGCGGGCAACGGGACGACGAATACGATCGACGGACGCTATTATCGCTTCGTTGGGCCAAAGGTTGCCGCGGCGTTGTTGGTGTATTCGCCGGAATCCACGTTCGGACCGGATGGCCTCCTCAGTGAGACTCCGTATCCGGGGATTGAAACCTGGACCGGTACACTCGATTCCATAGGGCTGGAATATGAAGTCTGGGATACCAGCCAGAAGCCGGTTCCCGCGGGTAACGATTTGAGTCCGTACCGTCTCGTGCTCTGGCGGCCGGAGGAACTTGTGAAACCAGCGCCAGGATTGGTCACCGCGCTCGGTGCCTACGTCCGACAGGGCGGTGCTTTGTTCGTCAGTTCATTTGATCTTCTCACTCGCCTGCGGGAACTCAACTCGACAAATTTCCCTGCGGATATCCTGCATCTGGTTGGATTTGATGAAGACCGGGGGGCCAATCAGCTAAAGGGGCTCGCCGGAGATCCGGTGGGCGGTGGCATCGATTTGGATCTAAATTACGACGCCTTTCCGAGCGGGTTTATCATCGATCTACTGGGAATCGTCTGGCCCGATGGTTCCGACCATCTTCGGGTCGCCTCCGATGGAGCTGCGATCTTCCAACAAGAGGACGGCCGACCCATCGGGGTACGTTTTCCGCGCACCGGACAGGACAGCAGGGGACGCGTCGTATTCTACTCGTTTGCCTTGGAATCGGTGCCGGCCGACAACCCGGCCCCCAACAACCGAGCCACCGTACTCGGCAATGCGCTCAATTTCCTCGTTCCCAATCTGCGGGACAGTTCGGGAATCGCCTTCGATCAGGGATCGTATACCTTGCCGAGCTCGGTTGTCGTAGAAGTAATCGACAGTCGCCGATCTGGCTCAGGTTCCGTCGCGGCATCCGTAACGGTGGGTGGGCGTCCACCGCGAACTGTGAACCTAGCCGAAACCGTCCAGAAGGGGGTTTTCCGCACCCGCCTGACGCTGTCTGGCAGTGGAGGCAGCTCGGACCCGTTGATCGGTGCCGGTGGAGAAACAATCACCGCCTCCTACGTCGATGCCGTATCGCGCGAGACATCTTCGACCGCATTGATCGACACCGTTCGACCCACGATTTCCGGAGTTGAAACGGATCCCGCCTACAATGAGGTGACCGTTTTTTGGGATACCGATAAGGAGACGGATGCGACGATTCGTTTTGGGGAATCCGGCGGTGACGATTCATTTCTGACCCGTTCGGCGTATAGTGCGGAGCTTGCCACAGCGCACGAAGTGGTCCTGCGCGGCCTGCTGCCCGATCGCGATTACTTCTTCCAGGTGGTCAGCCGCGATGCCGCCGGCAACACCACGACGGACAACAATGCCGGGAAGCTCTATTCGGTTCGTACGTTGAAACCGGTCCTCCCGCCTTGGGAAGATACACTCGAGGACGGCCGAACCGGTTGGGCTGTCTTCGAGGATGCGTCGGTGTTCGGCGGAGACATTGGCGACGGTGAGGACGGCGAATTTGGGTTCAGCAGTGTTGGCTGGCAGTTTGGGACACCGCAAAATCGTCATGCCGTGGAAGCCCATAGCGGGACCAATTGTTGGGCGACCAACCTGAAGGGCGAGCCGGTAGATTTTGCCACGACCGATCTGATTAGCCCGGCGGTGAGCCTGATTGGCGGCAACCGTGCGACCTTGAGATTTTGGCATAATTATGACTTTCAAGACGTCGGCACGGGGGGGGAGGATGACGGAGGGTTTGGAGACATTCACATCGAGGCCGCGCAAATTGCGCTCTCGACCAACAACGGCGGTGCGTGGATTGACATCTATTCGAATCAGGATGAATCCAGCTTTGGCTGGGAGGAGATCCGCCTCGATATCTCGAAATACGTGGGGCAGGTTGTCCGATTCCGATTCAACTATCAGATGTTTAGTTTCAATACGACCGACAGGGTTGGCTGGCTGATTGATGATATTGCGGTGGAGATGAATGCCGTTGCGGAAACGATTATCCACGTAACCAATAATCTGGCGGCGGCCCGCTTCGTGATCACCGGATCCAACAACATCGCGGGCGAAGGGCGCGATTTTCGAACCAACGTCACGACGGGTTCCTACGGCATTTCCTGGTCGCCGGTGCCCTATTACGTGACGCCTCTGCCGCAAACCAACGTGCTGACGACTAACGGGCCGTTGGTGTTTAGTGGGACCTATACGTTCCCGGATTCCAATCAGAACGGGATTTCGGATCTGTGGGAGCAGCAATACTTTGGCCGAGTGGATGCCATGCATCCGGCGACGACGGATACCGATGGGGACGGTGCCACTGATTTTGGGGAATTCCTCGCAGGGACCGATCCGGTGCGGCCTCAATCCGTACTGCAGATCATCGGGCCCCTGGTGCAACCCAATCGGACGCTGCATTTTGAGTGGTTGGGAGTCGTGGGTCACGAGTATCGGCTGGAGATCAGCAACGATCTGGAGCATTGGGTGACGGGTAGCGATGCGATCCGGGGGAGGGGAGACACCGCGGTTGTGAGTCTGCCGGCACTCGATTCCCGGTTGGAGTACTACTTCCGTCTGCGGGTCACTCCGTAAAACTCCTGCTTGCAATCTTCGCCCGTATCGCCATTTTGTTTGCCGTTAGTTGGGAGCGAGCGTAGCTCAGCCTGGTAGAGCGTCACCTTGCCAAGGTGAATGTCGAGGGTTCGAATCCCTTCGCTCGCTCCAATTTTCTTTCGCCGATTTCTCCAACGAAATCGGCTTTTTTCTGAGCAAACTCGGCGGTTTTCCCGTTTTCACCCCTTGGCATTCTCGCGACTGGAAACGACCCCGTAGGTCCAAGCAAGTCTCCTCTGCCTGATCAACCGGCGGTTCTGAACGAAATCTTGCCCACCATTTCCGAACCCACCGCGTGTTGAACGCGCTCGATGATTTCTGCTCGCCGATAGCGGACGATTTCACTGAGCCATACGCTGCTATCGACTTCGACAAACAACGTGCCGCGAACCAACCCAACGGGCCGGGAATGGGCCGCGATGACCGGGTCCATGATTTTTTGCCAGAGTTGCAGGAGTTGCGACTCCGCGACCCGTTGTTCTAGCCGGAGGTGGGTGAGGACGTTTGGCACGAGCTCGGCCGTGGCCAATGCAGCGGGTTTCCACGCCTTTTCAAGACCGGTCCAGTCCACTCGCCTCCACGCTTGCAGCGCTCGACTCCGGGCGGCGTCGGTGCGCATCTCATCGCGGGTGGGCCGTTTTGGCATGGCGAGACGATGCCGTCGGGCGGGAGGCGAGGCAACGGGGAACGCTTCCACCGCCGTAGTTTGCATTTTGAGGGGGCGGTAAATGAGGGTGAGGTGATAAGCGTTAGACAAGAGAAGGAAACGAGTGCGTCCACCGCCTTTTGCTTTCTTCGTTGCCTTCGATTCCGTCCTGCGATTGTCGATCTCCCCTCTGTAATCTGGGATTCCATTTGCGGCGTGATCTGGAAGTCTTCCCCCCTGTGCTTGCCGGTGAACTTGAAGCCCTCATTTCCCCCTTGGGGCTAGTATGGATCTTCCTGCTAGGTGTGGGGATTCGAGATTTGTTGTTCAAGAGAGCCCAGGGGATGGCGGTTCTGGAGCTGGGTCTGGCCGCGATTCTTTGGGCTGTCGGTGCCACGCCTTTGTCCTACTGGCTGTTGGCTTCGCTCGAGCAACCGTATGCGATGAGCACGCAATCCCCGCCAACGGCGGATGCGGTGGTGATGTTGGGAGGCACGCATGATTTTACGAAGCGCGGCCTTCTCCGGTTCAATATGGGCGACGGGGCGAACCGTGTGCTGACGGCCATCGAATTGATGCGAACCGGGAAGGCACCCGCTCTGGTCCTGGGAGGCGCCTTTTACCGACTCGATGGGGTTAAGCGTCCCGATGCCGAATTGCTCGAAGCATGGTTTCGGGCTTGGCGTCTGCCGACCGGCCGCCTGCATCCATTGGGGATGTGTGCGGATACGCGGGACGAGGCGAAACGAACTGCAGCCCTCGTGATGGACCGGAAGTGGAAGCGAATTCTGGTCGTATCGACGGCGAGCCATCTCCGGCGTGCGGAGGCCGTCTTTCGGCAGGTCGGGCTCGACGTGGTCCCTGTCGGGTGCAATTTCGTGGGGATGGACGGACTCGAGGCGGGCGGCCAGTGGCATTGGGTGCCACAGCTTCGCGGATTTTCAAATCTGCAACGCTGGAGTCACGAGGAGATCGGCTGGTGGTGGTATCGGCTGCGGGGTTGGATCTAGGGGGTGTGCCAATCCGCGCGAATCAGCGCGACTTGGCGAAAACGACAACGGACATCGGGGGAAGGGTGAGGAGAACCGAGGCGGGTTGCCCGTGGAATGGGGCGGGCAGGGCGTCGATGGCGCCCGCATTGCCCTGACCGCTCCCCCCGTATGGGGTGGCATCGCTATTGAGGATTTCGCGCCAGGGGCCGGTTACCGGAAAACCAATGCGGTAGCCGGTGCGGGGTACGGGAGTCAGATTTAGAACGATGACCAATTCTCCGGATTCCGTCGCCCCGCGCAGGTCCGGAGTGTGCCCCGGACGGCGGATAAAGCTCAGGACACTGTTCGCTTCATCCGCACAGTCGATCCACTGGAAACCATCCGGCTCAAAGTCACCGGCCCACAATGCGGCCTGGTTCCGATAAACCGCGTTCAGGTCCATTACCCACGACTGGATCCCGGTGTGAAACGGGCCGCATTCGCGGAGCCACCAGTCGAGTTCACCGTTTTCGCTCCACTCCGACGACTGCCCAAACTCGCACCCCATGAAAAGCAGTTTCTTCCCTGGAAACAGCCATTGATATCCCAAGAGAGTGCGCAGGTTGGCGAATGCCTGCCAATCGTCACCCGGCATTCTTCGCCGAAGGGAACCCTTGCCGTGCACGACTTCATCATGGGAGAGCGGGAGGACAAAGTTCTCGGTGTGATGATACAGCATCGCGAACGTGAGCTCATTCTGGTGGTGCTTGCGATGGACTGGGTCGCGCTTGAAGTAGCCGAGGGTGTCGTGCATCCAGCCCATGTTCCATTTCAGGCTGAAGCCGAGTCCGCCGCTTTCCGGGGGACGGCTGACCTGGGGCCACGCGGTGCTTTCTTCCGCGATGGTGAGCACGCCGGGGTGCTCGGTGTGGACGACGTGATTGAAGTGACGCAGGAAATCGACGGCATCGATATTCTCCCGTCCGCCATATTGATTGGGAACCCACTCCCCGGGGGACCGCGAGTAGTCCAGGTACAGCATGGACGCCACGGCATCGACTCGCAGGCCGTCGATATGAAAGCGTTCACACCAAAAGAGCGCATTGGCGGTAAGAAAATTGCGGACTTCGTGGCGACCGAAATTGAAGATCAATGTTCCCCAGTCCTGATGTGCTCCTTGTCGCGGATCCGCATGCTCATAAAGGGCGGTGCCGTCGAAATTGGCCAATGCCCAGGTGTCGCGCGGGAAATGCGCCGGGACCCAGTCGATAATGACGCCAATGCCGGCTTCGTGGAGTGCGTTGATGAGAAATTGAAAATCATCCGGGGTCCCAAACCGGCTGGTGGGTGCAAAAAAGCCCGTCACTTGGTAGCCCCAGCTTGGATAGTACGCATGCTCCGCAGGTGGCAAGAATTCCACATGAGTAAAGCCGAGTTGTGTCACATGCTGGATCAACGGGCCGGCGACTTCAGAATAACTGAGGGATTCCGCCGCCGATTTTTTCTGCCAGGATCCCAGGTGCACCTCGTAAATGCTGACCGGTCGGCGAAGGATGTTTTCGCGCCGCCGCTGGGCCATCCAGGCGTCGTCCGTCCAGCGGAACTTTCGATTATCCCACACAATCGAGGCATGTTTCGGCGCCCGTTCGAAAAAACCGCCGAAAGGATCCGTCTTCACGGCGATGACTCCCTGGGCGTCGACGATTTCGAACTGGTAGAGAGTCCCTTCACCGACTCCGGGAATGAACAGTTCCCAAACTCCCGAAGATCCCAGCATCCGCATCGGATGAATGCGACCGTCCCACTGGTTGCACGTGCTGACGACGGATACGCGCCGCGCATTCGGTGCCCAGACAGCGAAGCCGGTTCCGGCGACGCCATCGATGACGCGGCGATGTGCTCCCAGGCAATCGTGCAGGTGGCGATGGTTTCCTTCGCCGAATAGGTGCAGATCCACGTCCCCAAGGGTGGGGCCGAACGAGTACGGATCGCGGCCTTGCCGTCGGTGCCCTGCTTCGTCATGAATTACGAGGTCGTAGGCATAGACTTCGTGAGCGGCGGCGGTACGTCCTTCGAAGACGCAAGAGTCTCCGAGGCGGTGTAGTGGAAAAGTCGGCTTCGATCGATCGTGCACAGGTTTGACCTCGATCCGGGTAGCTCCGGGCACGAGGGCGCGAACGACGAGACCCTGCCGGCCGCCGAGTGGGTGCATGCCGAGCAGCGAATGCGGATCCCGGTGTTGCACCTGCGACACCGCCTCGAACTCGGCGGGAGAAAGAAGCATCAAGTCCATTCAACCCCGATCTTCGATAGAAGGAAAGGGCTTCGAGCGATGAATTCCGGGATCGAACGAATCGCATCCGGGGAAATCGGGGCTTGAAAGGAGCCTCCCGCTACGGCGAAATGGCCGAGCTCTGCACGCGGTCCTCAGCGTCCGATATGAATCTTGGTGACATTCTTTCGTCCAGCCAGCTCGTTCCCGAGCTTCGTGCTTCCACACGCTGGGAGGCCATCGATGAGCTGATCGGCCAGCTCGTGCATGCGGGGCGGGTTAAACCGGAGAACCGTGAAGCCGTCACCGCGGCAGTTAAGAAGCGCGAAACATCGATGAGCACCGGGATTGGCTTCGGAATCGGGATTCCGCACGCCTCGACCGATCTGATCCCCGAGGTCACCGGGGCGTTCGCCCGGTCCGCGCGTGGCCTGCAATTCGACTCCCTCGACAACCAACCGGTGCACCTCGTGATGCTCTTTCTGGTGCCTCAGGGCCAGTTCCAAAAACACCTCCACACCTTGGCACACATCGCCAAAGTATTGCGCAACGACGCATTCCATAAAGCTATCCTGGGTGCGAACGATGCGGTCGCGATGATGCAGATCATTCGCGAATTCTCCGCCAACGTGCGCTGATCCGATTTTGGGAGGTGGGTCCGGAGTTCGGTCTTCCACCGAAACGGTGTCTCCCTCGCGGACCTCGGTTCCTTGCATCTTTGGTTTTTCCCGCCGGGTTCCTCCGTTACCCTCCCGTCCTTGTGCTGCACGCAATTCTCGAAAAACGACTCCAACTCGCGGTTCAGTCTGTTTGCCCAGACGCGGACATTTCCTCGGTGCGGGTACGCCCTGCCGTCGACCCACAGTTCGGCGACTACCAAAGCAATGCCCTCATGGCGATCGGCAAGACGACCCAGACCAACCCGCGACAACTCGCGGTCCGGGTGGTTGCCGCTTTGGATCTCAATGACCTCTGCGAACCGATCGAAATCGCCGGCCCGGGATTTCTCAATTTTCGTCTGCGCCCCGCCGCCATCGCCGCCGTCCTCGCCGCCGCCGCCGCCGGTCGCCATCTGTTTTTCACGACGACCGACCGACCGCGGACAATTGTCATTGATTTTAGCGCGCCCAACGTGGCCAAGCCCATGCACGTCGGCCACATCCGATCGACGGGGATTGGCGATGCGATCGCACGAACGCTGCGGCTTCTCGGGCACCGGGTAATCACCGACAACCACATTGGTGACTGGGGTACACAGTTTGGGATGCTCTTGCTGGGATGGAAAACCGAACTGGATGCCACGGCTCTCCAAACGGATGCCATCTCGGAATTGGAACGTTTGTATCGCCTGATCAGCGCACGGTGCAAGGAACAGCCAAGCCAACAAGAAGCGGCCCGCGCAGAACTGGTCCTCTTGCAGCATGGAGACCCGGAAAATCTCGCGCTCTGGAAGGAGATGATCCGGTTGTCGCAGGTCCAATTTGATGCGATCTACGGACGACTAAACATCCGGTTCGATCACACCTTGGGGGAGAGCTTCTACAACCCGTGGCTGGCAGCGACGGTTGCGGACCTGATGACCCGAGGGATTGCCCGGGAATCGGAAGGTGCGGTTGGCATTTTTAGCGACGGTTCTCTGCCCCCCAAGGAAGACCCGTTCCTGGTCAATAAGGAGGGTGAATGGCAGGCGGATCCGGCGCTCGTTCGGAAGAGCGATGGCGGGTTCAACTACATGACCACCGATCTCGCGACGATTGATTACCGGCTGAAGACGTGGTCGCCGGACCAGGTGCTCTACGTGGTGGATGATCGTCAGGCTCCCCATTTCAGGAAGCTGTTTCTCGCCTTTGCCCGTTGGCAGCCGGAGGCGAACCGCCGAGTGCAATTGCGTCACATCGGATTTGGGAAAATCCTGGGCGATGACGGGAAGCCGTTCAAGACGCGAAGCGGCGACACGGTGAAGCTGGCGGATTTGCTGGATGAAGCGGAGGAACGGGCCTTTGTGGTGGTGACGGGAAAGCGACCGGAGTTGCCCGAGGAGGAGCGCCGGATCATCGCGCGGATCGTCGCGATCGGGTCGGTCAAGTACCAGGATCTCCTGCCGAACCGGCAGAGCGATTACGTTTTCAATTGGGACAAGATGTTGGCGTTGACCGGCAACACCGCACCGTACGTGCAGTACCAGTACACGCGCGCGTCCAAGGTCGTTCGTGATGCGGGCCCATCCCCGGCCGCCGGGGCGATCCCGGCACTGCATCTGACGGATCCCGCGGAGTTGAGCTTGGCTCGGCAGTTGATGGATTTCGGAATTGCGCTGGAGGCGACCGGTGAAGAGTGCCGGCCGAACTACCTTTGCAATTATCTGTCCGACCTTGCCGGCCGGTACTCACGATTTTATGAAGCCTGTCCTGTGCTCAAGGCAGAAGAACCACAACGCCATACCCGGTTGACCCTTTGCGATCTGACCGCCCGGGTGTTGAAACAGGGGCTGACCTGTCTGGGGATCGGGACCAGCGACGTGATGTAGGCGTCGCCCCGTAGCGACCGGCGGTGTCCGGGCATCCCATCCCTGCTTTTTGCGTGGAGATAGCACGAATTTGGTTTCTCGACGCTTCGCGGAAAATTACCTCAACCCGGCAGCGGTTGTCGGGACCTCCGTCGGTGACCAGGGCTGGATCAACCGCATGATCGTCTGCCGCGCTGCCCATGCCGATGTCCCGTACGTCGGACGCGTCGTGTCCGCAACGCCGAACCGCCCGGCGTCGTTAGTTTGGTCGAAGCGGTAGCTGGCGTAGGAGTGGCGTAGGGCGTTGGCCTTCCACTTTACCCCGGCAAGGGTGGCCGTTTTGGCCTCAAACTGGAGCCAGTGGTCGGGATTGAACCGACGACCTACGGTTTACGAATCCATAGTTGCCACTTCGCGATGGTGCGTGAAAAGTGCATGAACACCGCATGAATAAAGGCTAAAGATGCACTTTCACAAATGAGGGCGATTTGTTCCAAAAACGCACATTCGCGCACTTCCGGTGTCGGAATTTGTCGGAATTGTGCGTCGCCATTTTTGACGCCCACGGCTAGGCGGGGGGGGAGGGGACACACCGGGGTGGGATCCTCGATTTGATCCTCGCCGCGATCCAACTTGAGCACCCACGCCGCGGAATGTTCCCCCGAGACCCATGGGTGTATCCCAATTGCTTGAGCCAATAGCGGCTCGGAAACCTTGGGTGGCAGATTGCTTGCGAAGGATGGGTTCCGATATGGCTGGTACTGCGAGGAGTTGGAAATGGCCTATAGCTGTTTCTGTCGGCCTACTTCGTTCTCGTTCACTTTCCCTTAAGCTCGATCGAGAATGAAGCCGCAACGTTGACACTTGTAGATCTTCTTCTTCATCAGGAGCAGCCAGCCCAGGAGGCCGAGGACGAAGGACGGCAACACGATGATAATGGCCGAAAACCCAACCATTAGGACGCCAAAGCCATGTCGAGCTTTGTCATCCGCCGCCACTGCTGAAGGGGTTAAACTCACGAACATCATCAAGAGCCCAAACAGCATCCCGATGAATGACGGGATCAGCAGGATGATGCCGATGGCTCTCACCGGGTTGCTCATCTTCGACACGGTGGTCGGTTGCATCACTCTCTCGGTCTTGCATACGCTGCAGTCGAGTGCGAGCAGTTTGAATTTATTCGTCATTGCAGGCTCCTCGTCGAAGTAGGACGGGAGGGTTGGCGGCCGACGCACTTCCTGCCCACGGCTGACATGTTTGGGAAATCGATGAGATAATTAAGCTCATCAACTAAGTTCCGCGAGCACCCCTTCAAGTGTTGCGCGTGTTTTTTCAGACAGCGCGGTGTCCTTAGCCAAAGCTTCTACGATACCCTGAAGGATAACAACCCGCGCTTTGGCGGAACTCGCATCGTCTTTGGCAGCGTGAATCTCAGTTTCTAAATCGCTAAATTTGTCCTCTATTTCGTTTTGGGTCATTCGAGACAGGATTCACATAAAACCCAGCTTGGCAACCAAACTGATACACCACCGAATCACTGAATCACTGTCCGAATTGGCGTTGTCGGGCGATTGCGTCCCCATTGCAGGGTGTCGATCGTGCAACCCCACTTTCTGCCCGATGCCCAGCCTTTGGTGGATCGGCTGGGGCGCGACTTCTTCCGCACGCTGCCCACGCATCCGGGTGTTTATCTGCTGCGTGACTCGCGCGACGCCGTGCTTTACGTGGGCAAGGCGAAGAATCTACGGAAGCGTCTGAACAACTACCGCGTCGCCAATCCGGAACGGCTGCCTCGCCGCCTGCTCCGCCTGTTGCACCAGGCCGCTCGCATTGAATGGCAGGCCTGCCCGGACGAAGCCGCCGCGCTAGCCCGGGAGCGTGAGCTTTTGCTGACCCTGCGCCCTCGTTTCAATCGGGCGGGAGTCTGGCCGGCAGCGCCGAAATTCCTCGCGTGGCGAGTAACCGAGACGGCGTTGGAACTTACCATCCGAGCCGAGAAGGAAGACGGCTGGGAATGCCATGGGCCGGTGGGAGCCAGCGCGGTGTTTCTACGGGCGGCCTTGGTGCGGTTGCTCTGGTTCTCGCTACATCCGGCCCGGACCGTGACAGCATTGCCGGACGGGTGGTTCCACGGTCGCCTGCCCGAATGTGTCCGCCTGGGGCAGGAAGCCGGCGTGGAGGCTCATCTGCTGACCCAGGCACCGACACAACTTCGCCGTCTGTTCGCGGGTGACGTGGAGGTCTTTAAGGGGTGGGTGGGTGCGGGCGTGGATCGTCATCAGTTCGAGCGGGAGGCGTTGGCGGCCGACTTGGAAACGGTGACGGAGTTCGTTCAGGCAGCCGTGAGGCGACAGTACGTCCCGGCGTGACGGAGCGGAATCCATCGCGCAGGCAAATGCTGCCTTGGCGTAACCCGTTGGGACTTCTAGCCTGCGCTTCACCTCAAAACTTCCGATGCTCTGGATCGCCCCGTCTGAGAAGGACACCGACAACGCTGCGCTGGAAAAGCGTTTCTTGGGTGTGGTCCTGCAGCAGTTGAGCGCCCCGGAGGGTCAAACCAGCTTCAAGTCCTTTTAAGCCCTATGGCCCGTGCCCAATCCAAGTCTTCGCCGAAGGACTCCTCCGACAGAAGAGCAACGCCAACACCCGCCGCCTCTCCGTCATGAATCTCCCCCTGCGCGGCATCGAAGCCAACTTCGGCCGCGAGCACGCCGACACCTTCCGCCGCGACCCTTGTTTGAATTAACGTCATGGCCATCAAGAAATCCGATCTCTACTCCTCCCTCTGGGCTTCGTGCGATGAACTCCGTGGCGGCATGGATGCCAGCCAATACAAGGACTACGTCCTGTTCATGCTGTTCATCAAATACGTCTCCGATAAATACGGCGACTCCGATGACTTCGCCCCACCGGTAGTCATCCCAAAGGGAGCCAGCTTTAAGGACATGGTCGCCCTCAAGGGCAAGGACGACATCGGCGACAAGATCAACACCCAGGTCATCCAGCCGCTGATCGACGCCAATTCCCGCCTCGCCCGCAGCGATTTCCCCGACTTCAACGACTCGAACAAGCTCGGCGACGGCGCGCAGAAGGTCGAAAAGCTGGGAAATCTCATCGCCATCTTCGAGAACTCCGCGCTCGATTTCTCCCAGAACCGCGCCGAGAACGACGACATCCTGGGCGATGCCTACGAATATCTGATGCGGCACTTCGCCAGCCAGAGCGGCAAGAGCAAGGGCCAATTTTACACCCCGTCCGAGGTCAGCCGCATCATGGCCAAGGCTATCGGCATCTCGCCAGCCAACTCCATCGCCGCCACCACCGCCTACGATCCCACCTGCGGCTCCGGTTCGTTGTTGCTGAAAGTCGCCGCCGAGGCCGACAAGCACATCACCCTCGAAGGGCAGGAAAAGGACGTAACCACTGCCGGTCTCGCCCGCATGAACATGATCCTGCACGATTTCCCGACGGCCAATGTGCTCTCGGGAAACACGCTCTTCGATCCCAAGTTCAAAGACGGCGAGCAGCTCCGAACCTACGACTACGTCGTCGCCAATCCGCCCTTCTCCGACAAGACGTGGTCCACCGGCCTCACCTTGGGCGAGGGCGGCAGCGGCGACCACTTCCAGCGCTTCACCTGGGGCGTGCCGCCGAAGAAGCAGGGCGACTACGCCTACCTCCTGCACATCATCCGCTCCCTGAAGAGCACGGGCAAAGGCGCGTGCATTCTCCCCCACGGCGTTCTCTTCCGGGGCAATGCCGAGGCCGTCATCCGCCAGCAGCTCGTCCGCTCCGGATACTTGAAGGCCATCATCGGCCTGCCCGCCAATCTCTTTTACGGCACCGGCATCCCCGCCTGCATCGTCGTGCTCGACAAAGAAAATGCCACCGCCCGCAAAGGCATCTTCATGATCGATGCCTCCAAAGGCTTCAAGAAGGACGGCCCGAAGAACCGTCTCCGCGAGCAGGACCTCCACAAGATCGTGGACACCTTCACGCGCCAGGATGAAAGCGACCCGCGCTACGCCCGCATGGTGCCGGTCTCGGAAATCGCCGACCCGAAGAACGACTACAACCTCAACCTCCCGCGCTACATCGACAGCACCGAGCCGGAGGATTTGCAGGACATCGACGGCCACCTACGCGGCGGCATCCCCGAGCGCGACCTCGATGCTCTCGGCAACTACTGGAAAATCATGCCAGGCCTGCGCGCCGCCTTGTTCAAACCGCTGCGCCCCGGCTATTCTCAATTATCCATTCTCCATTCTCAACTGAAGGGGACCATCTTCGGCCACCCCGAGTTCACCGCCTTCACCACCAAGGCCCGGAAGCTCTTCACCAAATGGCAGACGGCCTCCGTCCCGCGGCTCAAGGGCTTGGCCAAGGACGGCCATCCCAAGCCGCTCATCGAGACCATCGCCGAGGACCTGCTCGCCACCTTCAAGACCGCGCCGTTGCTCGACGCCTACGATGTCTATCAGCACCTCATGGACTACTGGGCCGAGACCATGCAGGACGATTCCTACCTCATCGCCGAAGCCGGGTGGAAGGCGGGCGCGTTGCCCCGCGAAATTGTTAAGATCAGAAACAAAGACAACAAACTTGTCTGGCCCGAGAAGGAAGACTTCAAAGTCGGCAATCGCCGCTTCAAGTCCGACCTCGTCCCCGCCCCTCTGCTCATCGCCCGCACCTTCGCCGCCGAGCGCGATACCATCGCCGCCCTCGAAGCCGAACTCGCCGGCATCGAGCAGCAGCTCGACGAAACACGCGAGGAACAAAGCGGCGAGGAAGGGCTGCTCGCGGAAGTCATCGAAGGCGAGGGCGAGAAGCAGAAAATCACCGCCAAAGCCCTGAAGGCCCGCCTCAAGGAAATCGGCCGCGACCCCGACTACGCCGACGAACGCCAGGCCCTCGACGCCTACGCCGCGCTGCTCGACCAGCAGGACGACGCCAAGGCCCGGCTCAAGACCGCGCAGGACGACCTCGAAGCCAAGCTCGACGCCAAATACCCCACGCTCACCGAGGCCGACATCCAGACCCTCGTGGTGGACGACAAATGGTTACAAACCCTCGCCGCCGCCGTGCAGGGCGAGCTGGACCGCGTCTCGCAAACCCTCACCGGCCGCATCCGCCAGCTCGCCGAACGCTACGCCACCCCGCTGCCGCAGCTCACCGACGAAGTGGCGACGCTCGCCGCCCACGTGGACGGACACCTCAAAAAGATGGGAGCGGTATGGAAGTGAAACCCAATGCTATGGACGCAAGAAACCGCGAACTTCCAACGAGACTAACCGACCAACAATTCGAGACTTGTTGGAAGACCGCCAAAGCATTTCTAGCAGAAAATAAAAAGATCCGAAACCAGCAGCTTCGCGAAATCACTGGGATTGGATATGACCAGGCAATCGCCTTTTTCAATCGAGCCGTTACCGAGAAGCGCCTACTTCGAAAGGGCGTTAGCAGTGGCACACACTACGTGTTGAAGGATTAGTATGAAGCCTGGCTACAAACAGACCGAAGTCGGCGTCATCCCGAAGGAGTGGGAGGTGAAGACGCTTGGCTCGCTCACAACCCTTCTGACCAACGGCTTCGTTGGAACAGCAACCACAGCTTACGTCGCAGGCGATGATGGCGTTCTCTACATCCAAGGATACAACGTTCAGGAAAACGGCTTCAATTTTCACGGAATCAAACGCGTCTCGAAGGCATTCCACGCCCGCAATAAGAAGTCATGTTTGCAGGCGAGCGATTTGCTCACGATTCAGACGGGAGATATTGGCGTAACCACGGTCGTTCCTCCCGAGCTTGTTGGAGCGAATTGCCATGCCTTGATTATTTCGCGGCTGAGGAAGCAGGAATCTGAACCTGGATATTACTGCCAATACTTCAACTCCGAACGAGGCCGGGTTGCATTCAAGGAGATTGAGACCGGCACAACGATGAAGCATCTCAACGGTGGCGCTATGAAGCGGCTATTCCTGCCGTCTCCGCCTGTTGAGGAACAACGCGCCATCGCAACGGCGTTGAGCGATGTGGATGGGCTGCTCGGCGGGTTGGACCGGCTCATCGCCAAGAAGCGCGACCTCAAACAGGCCGCCATGCAGGCGCTTTTGTCGCCGCCGACAAAACCAATGGAAAATGGAAAATGGAAAATGGACAACAAGGATGGCTCTTCTCGAAATTCTCCATTGTCCATTGTCAATTCTCCCTTGAGTCTCCGCCTCCCCGGCTTCCACGGCGAGTGGGAGGTGAAGAGGCTGGGCACTTTGCTTCGATTCCAAGTCGGCTTTCCGTTCAGTTCCGCCTTCTTCAACGAAAAGGGCGAAGGCATCCGGCTCGTGAAGAATCGTGACCTCAAGAGCGACGACCAAGTCTTCCACTACAACGCCAGGTATGAGGAGGCATTTGTTGTCCGTGACGGCGATGTCTTGATTGGGATGGACGGCGATTTCCTTCCTTGTCAGTGGAACAAAGGTCCTGCGCTGCTGAACCAGCGAGTTGGCCGGGTCGTGCCAAACTCCGGACTGAATGTCGCATTCGCCTTCTACGCATTGATCGAACCGTTGAAGGAAATCGAAATTGTCACCTCCAGCACAACCGTGAAGCACCTTTCGCACGGCGACGTTGAAGGCATTGAGTGCCGGCTGCCTGAACTCCCCGAACAAACCGCCATCGCCGAGGTGCTGACGGAGATGGACGGGGAGCTGGCGGTGCTGGAGCAGCGGCGGGAGAAGACCCGCGCCCTCAAGCAGGCCATGATGCAGGAACTCCTCACCGGCAGGACGCGGCTAGTATGAAAGAGGACCAGCAGATCGAGTGGAAGGAGACGTGGCGGGACGAGTTCCTAAAGTGGATCGGCGGATTTGCCAATGCCGAGGGCGGCGTGCTGCACATCGGCCGGAATGATAAGGGCGTGGTCATCGGCGTGCCGAACGCGGCACGGCTCATGGAGGAGATTCCGAACAAGGTGCGGGACATCCTCGGCATCATCGTGGAAGTGAACCTGCGCGAGAAAAGCGGGAAGGAATGGCTGGAGATCGTCGTCGAGCCTTATCCGTATCCCGTGAGCTACAAGGGCGAGTATCACCTGCGCAGCGGCAGCACGAAGCAGGAGCTGAAGGGCGCGGCGCTGGACAAATTTCTCCTGCGCAAACAAGGCAAACACTGGGATGCCGTTCCGGTGCCGCACGTGGCGGTCAAGGATTTGTCGAGGGCGGCCATCTACCGTTTTCGCCAACTGGCGCGTCAGAGCCATCGCCTGGATTCCACGACGCTGCGGGAAGCCACGCCCGCGCTGATTGAGAAGCTGCGGCTGCGGGATGGCCCGTATTTGAAGCGGGCAGCGGTGCTGCTCTTTCACCCCGATCCCGAGAAGTTCACCACGGGAGCCTTCGTGAAGATCGGCTTCTTCCGCACCAACACGGAGCTGCTCTATCACGACGAAATCCATGGCGACCTCTTCACGCAGGTCACGCAGACGATGGACCTGCTGCTGACGAAGTATCTCAAGGCGGGACTCAGCTACGAGGGCCTCCAACGGCGCGAGACATTTCCGGTGCCAGAGGCGGCCTTGCGCGAGGCGTTGCTCAACGCGGTGGTCCACAAGGATTATTCCTCGGGGACGCCGATCCAGATCAGTGTCTATCCCGACAAGCTAATGCTGTGGAACCCCGGCGAGCTGCCGCCGGCCTGGACGGTGGCCAAGCTCAAGGGCAAACATCCCTCGCACCCCTTCAATCCGGATGTGGCGAACGCGTTTTTCCGGGCGGGAATGATCGAGGCATGGGGACGCGGCATCGAGCGGATATGGGAAGCCTGCCGTGCCGCCCAAGCCCCGCCGCCCCGGATCCGTTACGAGCCGTCCGGCCTGTGGGTGGAGTTTACACTGCCGCCAGGCCAGGTCGCTGGGTTGGGTGAAAGGTTGGGTGAAAGGTTGGGTGAAAGGTTGGGTGAAAACCGGACGGCCATCATCCGCGCCATCGCGGCCAACCCCAAGGTAACGGTCGTGCAACTGGCCCATCAGCTCGGCCTCAGCACGACGGCGGTGGAGAACAATCTGAGGTATCTCAAAACGCAAAATCTGATCGCCCGCATCGGCGCGGCCAAGGGTGGCGTCTGGCAGGTAAAAGAGGCAAAACCATGAGCATCCTCATTCCGGAGCTGGCGGAGATGGAGCAGTGGCGGGATGCCGGGCTGAGGGAGAAGCCTCGCGCCCTCAAGCAGATCACGATGCTTGAACTCATCACGGGGAGGACAAAATTGGTATGAAGTCGCTGCCGCACCAAGCCTTCACCGGATCACTTTAGAAACGCGTTATGAACAAACCAACTCAGCCACGCAGTAGCGAAAATCTCCGGAAGATAATGGCCAAACTTCGCGGAGTGGACTTCCGCCGACCCGAGGAGTTCGCTGAGTTTTTGAAGAAGGAAAAGGCCGAGTTTTCCGCAGATGATTTAATCGCCTTTGGTTACATCCTGACCACGCGCATTCATCGCAGCGAGGGCCAGTTTTACGTCCCAGAATGGTTGGCGCGAGCGTTTGCTTCACTGGCCGAAGGCATTTCCCCCAAAACCATTTGTGATCCTTGGGCCGGAATCGGTTTTCTCGCTGCTGTATTGCAGGAGGCGTCAGGGGCAATCGAGACGTTGGCCATTACGCAGAATACAGGCGAGCACACGCTCGGGAAGGTTCTAGTTCCACAAGCGGATTGGCAATTGGGTGATCCACTGCTTGTGCTTGGAAAAGAGACAAAAGAGTTGGATGTCGTTGCAAGCATCCTACCGATGGGATCGAGGGCACACCATCCGCTAAAGGTCACACTCACGTCCGGGGAAGCCGTCGAACTGGCCGACGACCTTGGCAATCTGGTGATGGTTGCAGCGTCCATGCGTTTGAGTTCTTCCGGCGTTGGATTGTTCGTCGTCACCCCTTCCTTCTTCTTCCAGCAGCAGTCTGTCTTTCACCGATTCGGCGAACTCGGCCTCGAAATGGAAGCGGCGCTGGCATTGCCGTCTGGAACATTTGCGCCATACACGAACATTCCCGCCTACTTGGTCGTCGTTCGCCGAAGGCCATCAACGCGGATGTTTGTGGCCCAGTTATCCGCCGACACGAACACGAACACTCAGGTTATCGCAAATTTTCGACAAGGAACGGAGGGTGGCTCGTTGGAACTCGGTCGTTTCGTCGCCGCCGACACCTTCCGAAGCATAGAACACCTACGCGCTTCGGACGCAATGACGGCGGCTGAAAAACGCTTCGGCGTTCAAGCCTCGAATCTTGCCGAGCTAGGAGATGTGAAATCCGGGATTAAGCTGGGGCGGCCCGGCGATGAGTTCGCATTTCATCCGCTAGAGAACGCGATTTACATTCCGATGATCGGCAACAGCGATGTGTTGGAATCACCGGGTGAGTTGACGTTGAAGCCTCAGAACTACGCTCAAGTCGTCATTGATCCGGCACGTTCAAATGCGCGTTTCGTGGCCCGGTTTCTAAACTCCGAGTTCGGTAAAGAACTTCGTGAACAAACCAAGACTGGCTTCATCCCGAAGCTGAACAAGCAGACCTTGAGGGAACTGCGCGTCTTCGTGCCTGACCTCCAGACACAACGACAGATGCTGGAACTCGAAACGCGTATCATGGCCGAGCACAACACAGTCACGGCTCTCCAGAACGAGATTGCTGAGCTGCGCCGTGAGCTTTGGGCGAACCCCAAGTCAGCCCCACAAGTCCAAGAAAGGATTGATGGTCTGGCAAGGCGGCTGGCGGGAGGCATCAAACAGCACGCATCCGAATCGCTCGACCAGTGGTTTGAAACGCTTCCGTTCCCGCAGGCATCAATCCTCAGGGCTTGGCAAGCGACACCAAGCCAGGACTTCAAGACGAAGTATGAGCACCTCCTCCATTTCTTCGAAGGAACGGCCGAGTTCGTCAGCGTCATCCTGCTGAGCGCATTCAATTCCAATGATGCGGTTTTCGTCCCTCACCGGCAGAAGCTGATGGAGACGATGCAGAAGCAGAATCTGAGCTTCAACCGGGCGACCTTCGGGACTTGGAAACTGGTGGTTGAGTATCTCGGCAAGCAGACGCGTGACCTGCTCAATGAGAATGGGAAGAAGCCGGAGGACGCCAAGAATGACAGGTCACTTTGCGCGGACATGTTTGCTGACCCCTCCCTCTCGCTGCCTGATGCTCTCAGCCGAAAGGAGTTGGGCGCGATATTCTCAGCCACGAACAAGATGCGCAACGACTGGGGCGGCCACGGGGGAGTTGTCGGGCAAGCTGAAGCCGAGTCGCGGAATCAACAACTCCTCGCAGAAGTCCAGAAACTGCGCGAGGCAATCGCGGACACATGGGTAGAAACGCAGATGATTCTCGCATCCAACTGTCGTCCTCGGCGCGGTGTGTTTGAGACGGACGTGGCGATATTGATGGGCAGCAACAGCGATTTCATCAAGGAGACTCGCGAAATGGCGATGTGGCTGGATGTCGAAACTCTTTACTTGTCGAAGAAGGATTCGGGTAAGGCATTGAAACTTCTCCCATTGATTCAGGTTTGACCGTCCCCGCAGTCCGCCAAGAACGCCTGCTATTTCTTCAGTCGCTTGGAACGCGATGGAGCGCGTTTCGTTTCGTATCATTTCACCGACAAACCAGAACTCACGGGCCAGTTCGCCGATGCCACCGAAGCAATCAACCTCCTGACTGGTGTTTGATTATGCCACGAGCGACACCCAGAAAGAGCAAGCATCATGCCTGAAATCCCCCGCTCCGAACGCAAGACGCAGAACCGCGTCATTTCCCTGTTCACGGACAAGACCCATTCCGATTGCCTCGGCTACGATTACCTCGGCGAGTGGAACAAGCGGGACAATAACCGCTGCATTGAGACGGACCTGCTCCGGGCGAATTTGAAGCGGCGCGGCTATTCCGAGGCGCACATTTCCGCCGCCTTGCAAAAGTTGCTGGTTGTCGCGGACGCCACCGGCATCACGCTCTATCAGGCCAACCTGCGCACCTACCAACTGCTGCGCTACGGGGTGTCGGTGCAGATTGCCGCCGGCAGGCCGCACGACACAGTGCATCTGGTGGATTGGGAGCACCCAGAGAACAATCACTTCGCCCTCGCCGAGGAAGTGACCTTGCGCGGCGGTTACGAGCGGCGACCGGACTTGGTGATGTACCTGAATGGCATCACGGTAGGCGTCATTGAGCTGAAGCGCAGTTCGGTCGAAATCGCCGACGGCGTGCGCCAGCTCATCACCAACCAGGAGGACATTTTCAACAAGGGTTTCTTCCCCACGGTGCAGCTCGTTTTTGCGGGCAGCGATTCGCAAGGGTTGCGCTACGGCACTGTGACCACCAGGGAGGAGTTTTTCGTGGAGTGGAAGTCGGCGAACACCGCTGCGCTTACCGTTGGCACTTTGCTGGACCGTCCACTGGCCGAGATATGCGAGAAGTCCCGCCTGCTCGACCTGATCCGCAACTTCATCATCTTCGACAACGGCATCAAGAAGGTCCCGCGCCCGCATCAGTTCGCGGGCGTGAAGGCGGCGCAGGAACGCATTCGCATCCGCGAGGGCGGCGTCATCTGGCACACGCAGGGCAGCGGCAAGAGCATCCTTATGGTGCTGCTCGCCAAGTGGCTGCTGGAACACGATCCAGAGGCCCGCATCCTCGTCGTCACCGACCGCGACGAACTGGACAAGCAGATCGAGGGCGTGATGAAGAACGCCGGAGTGATCGGCGAGAACTCGCCTTCGCCCCGCATCCAGAACCGGGCGGAGTTTGTCGCCAAACTCGGTGCGGCCTCGCCCCGGCTGCTCTGCGCCCTACTGCACAAGTTCGATCCCGCGGACGTCAAAGGCCCGCCGCCGCCTGTGCATGGCCGGTTCTACGTCTTTGTGGATGAGTGCCACCGCACCCAGGGCGGCGACATGAATAAACAGATGAAGCGCTGGCTGGAGAACGCGCTCTTCATCGGCTTCACCGGCACACCGCTCTTGCGGAAGGACAAGCAGACTACACGGGACGTTTTCGGCACTTACATCCACACCTATAAGTTTCACGAGGGTGTGGCCGATGGAGTGATTCTCGATTTGAAATATGAGGCCCGCGATGTGCCGCAACGCATCACTTCCCCCAAGGCGATCGAGGCGTATTTCGAGCAAAAGACCAAGACGCTGAATAATTTTCAGAAAGCCATCATCCGCAAGCGCTGGGCGACGATGGAGGAATTGATGAGCGCCGAGGAACGTAAGGCTCGTATCGCCGCCAGCATCATCCACGATTTCGACACGAAGCCGCGCCTGAACAACGACCGGGGTACGGCTATTCTCGTAGCCGCGAGCATCTACGACGCCTGCCATTATTACCGCATCTTCCAAAGCAAGCCATTCGGCCAATACTGCGGCATCATTACGTCCTTTGAGCCGCAACCGGGTGCGATTGTGCTGGAGCCGCCCAACAGCAACGAACGCTACAAATTCGATACCTACACGAAGTACGTCCTCAGCAACGGACAGACGACCAAAGCCTATGAGGATGAAGCCAAGCGCCGCTTCATCGAGGAGCCCGCCAACATGAAGCTTCTCATCGTGGTGAGCAAGCTCCTGACCGGCTTCGATGCGCCGAGCTGCACCTACATCTACCTCGATAATGAACTGCACGACCACAACCTCTTCCAAGCTATCTGCCGCACGAACCGGCTTGACGGTGAAGACAAGGTCTACGGCCACATCGTGGATTTCAAGAAGCTGTTCGATGACGTGCAGGAGGCTATCGCGGTCTATAGCTCAGACGAACTGGACATTGATCAGGGCAACGGTGGCGACAACAACGTCGAACTGAAAGACTGGCTCAAGGAAGGGAGGAAAAAGCTCGATGCCGCGCGCGAGGCGCTCCGCTATCTCTGCGAGCCAGTGAAGCTCCCGCGTGAAATGGAGCAGTTCCTGAATTACTTCTGCGGCGACGCCGCCAACCCGCAGGCGATGGCCGACACGGAACCGCTGCGCATCTCGTTCTACAAGTCCGTGGCCACGTTCGTGCGATCCTTCGCCGATATCGCACAGGATCTCACCGAGGCCGGCTACTCGGAGGAGGAGGCCGCCGCGCTGCAGAAGGAGGTTGAGTCTTATGGCGACACCCGCGCCGCCATCAAAAGGCACTCGGGCGAGGAGCTGGACATCAAGCCCTTCGAGGCTGACATGCGCCATCTGCTCAACACTTACGTGCAAGCCGACCCGGCGGCAGACATGGGCAACCTTAATTCGCTGTCGCTCACGGAGTTGATCATCGAGACCGGGATCCACGACGCCATCGCCCGTAAGCTCAATGAAAAAGGCAAGCTGTCGAAGAACGCTATCGCCGAGGGCATCATCAACAACGTCCGCAAGACCATCATCCGCGACCAGCTCACCGACCCGCGGTTCTACGCGGAGATGTCGAAGCTCCTGGATGACCTCATCAAGCAGAGCCGGGCCGACGCCGCTGCCTACGAGGCATTTCTCAAAAAGGCGGAGGAACTCGTGAAGCGCATAGCGAAGAAGGATGCCGTTGCCGGTGTGCCTGCCGTCCTTCACGGCAAACCGGAGGCCATCGTGATCTATAACAACCTGCCCGACATCCTCGCTGGCGGCGCGCTCGTGCTGCGCGAGGAAAGACCTCTGGAACAAGAGGCAAGGGCGGCTCTTGCCGTCCGAATCGACCGAGCCATGCGCGAGCACGCGCCGGCGGGCTGGAAGGGCGACGACACTCGTGAGAAACAGGTGCTGAACGCGCTCTTTCCGATCATGTCGAGGGACCGGGCAGCGACTCGGGCGATCTTCGAGATCATCAAACACCAACCGGGCTACTGATGACCGAAACGATCCAGATTGGGGAGCTTTCGATTTGGGTGACGAAGAAAGACATCAAGAACGTCCATCTTTCCGTTCATCCGCCCGATGGCCGCGTCACGTTGGCCGCCCCCACCGTGACCCGCTTGGATGTCGCCCGCGCTTACGCGATCTCCCGTCTTGGATGGATTCGGCAGCAACAGGAGAAGCTCAGGGACCAGGCCCGCGAAACGCCCCGCCGCTTTATCGAACGTGAGAGCCATTACCTCTGGGGCCGGCGGCACCTACTGTCCGTCGCTCACCGCGATGCCAAGCCATCCGTTTCTCTCGACCACAAACGCATCACCCTCACAGTGCGCCCCGGCAGCGATTCCGGGAAACGCGCCGAGATCATCCACGAGTGGCACAAATCGCTGCTGCACGATGTCGTGCGCCCACTCATTCAAAAGTGGGAGCCCAAGCTGAAGGTGAAAGTCACCGGCTATTTCCTGCAACGGATGAAAACCAAGTGGGGAAGCTGCAACCACTGCGCCGGCCACATCCGCCTAAATACTGAACTCGTGAAGAAGCCGAAGGATCTCCTCGAATACGTCATCGTCCACGAAATGGTTCACCTGAGGGAGCCGACGCACAGCGAGCGTTTCGTTGCCATCCTTCAGGAGCACTACCCAACCTGGCGCGAAGCGCGGGCGGAATTAAACGAACTGCCGCTGAGTGCCGAGGCGTGGAGGGAGTAGCAGCCAAGGACCCATTCCGCATCGTGATCGTGCACGAGGGTGAGGCACCCCAACGTTTGTGGCTGACCGGTTTCGACGCGCCCTGCTGCACACGATGTATGCCGACAAGCCGATGCAAGGCCACGGCCTCATGCATGCGATTGCCCGAGTGAACCGCGTCTTCCGGGGGACAAGCCGGGCGGGCTTGTGGTCCTTAGCCTCTGCCTCGCCGGTCAGCTCAAAGGCCCTCGTTGTGTCAGCGGGCGAATCAAAACCAGCCACACGACGATGGTTGGTTGTGGCGGATGCATCGACTGATCGATGAAGGGTCCCTCGATTACCAAAGGAATAAGCTCATTTCATTTCTCCCCGGCATGGGTCGTTTGCCACTCCGGGAGGGATGCCGGCCGGGGAGGCGAAAGCTCACCAAATTGGATCGGCTAGGAGGCCCCGGGGAGCCCCTTGGAGGGGTCAAGGAGGCATTTTGACTCATTCCGAGGGTCAAAGTAGCGGGCGGGGCCCCGTTTTGGGCGTCAACGGGAGCCGCTTCACCCCCTCCGCCACCCTTCCGTAAGCACGGCGGCTTACTATTGCTTACGTTTGGCTTACTCATGCTTACTTGCTGCCTCCGGTCGAGGTTGTTTCGTGATGTTGAACCGGCGGGCGATTGCCGCCAGGGATTCGGCAATGTCCTTGTCCGTCAGGTCCGTGTCGATCGCCACCTTGCTATCTGTGCCGCCCGTCATTTTCACGGTCTCGTTCGAAAGTCCCAGGCTCAATCGAATGAGCTGCGACCCGGCTTGAAAGAAGCGCACGGCTGCCTCCATCGACCATCGCGTCGGGTGAAGGTGGATTTCCTCGCCGTTTGGACCTTGCCTTACCGTCCGCTTCGCCAGGGGGAACTTCAGCATCTCCTCAGCCTTGGCGATCAGCGCCGTGCCGGTCGCGTACTCCTTCTCCCGGAGCTCGTCCTGCCTTGCCGCCCACTTCAACGTGATGTTCCCGAGCGCCTTCTCCTCAGCCTCGACCCGTGCCGCTTCCATGTGATCCGAGTACGCCTGCACCCGGCTGACCCACTTGAAATCGGTGCACCATCTTTGGATCAGCTTCCCACTCCTTCCACACTCTCTCCCGACTTTGGCCGTCGACCGGTTAATGCCGGCGTGCAGGTAGATAACGAACGCCGCATAGGCTTTCTGCCCTTCATCTGGGAGTTGCGTCCAAGGTTCGATATGCTGTTGGGTTAGACTCATAAATGTCTTTTGATCATCAGGTTGTGATATTGATCTATATTGACGGTTCCCGTAATATTTCGGATCCGCCGCAATGGAAGATTCTCTGAGGCAGGACAACGGACGGAAACACACGTCTCCCTACCAAAAGGTAGGGAGACGTGTGAGCAAAGAAAGATTCCCTTTCGTTCAGGTATCCGTTCGGTTTCCACACTTTTCAATGTCCTGCTGCTGTTCGCGGGTTGCGGTCATCCTGTAAACCCATCAGACAAAGGCCTCGGCTTGCGCCAATGACGGTCATGGCTCTCTTCCGGTAATATCGCCATCCGTCGCTGTGTTGTTTTACGAGTGCCGATTTATCTATCGCCCGATGGCGGCCTTCGCATTCCGCGTTTGGCTCGGTCTAACTCGCCGTCGTATCAATCAGCTTTCGACGGGGTCGTTGAAGTAAAAAATGTGGTTACTGCATCGTTTTGTTACAGGCGATTCGGCGGGTCGCGAACTTCTCTCGCATCCACGCGTCAGCCTCCTTAGTGACAATGCGGACTCGCCGCTTGCCTATGGCAAAGTGCGGCATCCCTTGAGACAGGAAGTTGTCGACGTGGCGGGTACTAAATCTCCACCGGGCGCCGAATCCCTTCTTGTCGGTGATTTCAGCCGTTTGTTGGAATTCTTCCGGAATGCGGTCGGACGCGAACGCAGTTTGTTTCATGCGCTAGGACGGTCGACAAAGGCGCACCGATTTGCCAGTAATGGGAAACCACAGTTGGCTGACCAGGATTCCGTGGAATCAACAAATCAATGTTTGTTTGCGTTCCGATTTACTCTCAAACTTCCGCAAGAGATCGGGATTTTTGGCTACATACAGGATTCTAGGCCGCTCAATCTCGTGAGCGCAGTGCCCGATTCTGACCGATTTCTTCACTCGTCTCAGATCGAGCCTTTCCACTACCGATTCGATTGCGGCTGCAAATCGCCGAAAATGTGTTGCCTTGTAGTCCTTGGAAAGTTTTTCGATTTCTACGAAGTCGCGGCGACACCTCCAGCAGGCTTCCGCGAGCACTTTTGCGCTAAGCATTGAAAAGGACGGCACGTGGCCCGTTTTGTCCTCGGCAATCCAGTGGCGTGTCAGAAAATAGCCGAGTGCATCCACTTCCTCCCCGGGAAGCTGTTTTTTCAGTGCTGCGATTGTCTTTCCCAACCTCACGAAATAATCCAGATCGTTTTTTTCGATGGCGGATAGAATTTCGTCTCGTTTGGCCGGGAGGTACTTCCCTCGCCGGAATGCCCACTCTTGTGGATCGAATGGTTCTTGCGATTCTCGGGGTTCTCTAGTCTGAGCCTTGCTGCGATTGCAACCCGAAGTCTTGAGTTCGAGTATTTTGATGGCCTGTTCCTGAGATCGGAGGATGGTGCACTCCTCCTTCTCCGCTAATTGCTCAGTCCCGAATTGTCCAAGTCCCCAAATGTAGTAAGACGCATTGTCGAAGGCGTATTGGTTGGTTTTTGGCGCTCCGTCCTTTCTTTTCATACAGGGAAATTTAATGGTGCCCGTTCGCGGCTTTAGGCGGACTCGGAAAGGGGAATAAGATTTCCGCCCGCATCCGGTCGGACAGCAAACCAGCGTTCAGCATCGGCGGTATTCACCAGTTCGCGGTAGTGCCGATGGACAACGACGGCGCTGTTGCCGAGTTCGCCCGCCACCCGCCCGGCGTCGTTGGTTTGGCCGAAGCGGTAGCTGGCGTAGGAGTGGCGTAGGGCGTTGGCCTTCCACTTTACCCCGGCAAGGGTGGCGGTCGTTTGCTGGGCATCGTAGAACGCTTCGTGGCTTCCCTCCCAGATCGGCCCGACTCGGCCCCCATGAGGCGCAAGCCAATCGATTGCGGAGGCCGGGACCTAAACCGTGCAAAACGACCGGTCTGAAAACCGCACAGTTTTCTTGATGGATTTTCTTCAAACACTTCAACAGATCTCTTCTTCCTTCTTCCTGGATCTTCTTTGCCTGACCCGGCGGCTTTGAGCGCT